>JBARJU010000234.1:0-4187 GCA_049800435.1 Solirubrobacteraceae bacterium | reverse complement strand
CCGCGAGTGCGTCGGGCCCGGGCTGTCCGGCGCCTGAGACCTGACGCGCGGACTGGTGGCGCACGGCCCCCTCGTCGACCTCGGCGCCCCAGTCGTCCATCGGGATCGACAGGAACGACGGCCCACGCGGTGGCAGCGTCGCCATGTGGATCGCACGCGCGAGCGCGTGTGGGACGTCCTGTGCGCGTGGCGGCTCATAGCTCCACTTCACGAGCGGATGCACCATGCGCACCGCGTCTCGGTTTGTCAGGTTGGCCTGGAGTGTCATCAGCGAGCGGTACTGCTGGCCGGCGGTGATTACGAGCGGGCTCTTGTTGGCCTGTGCGTTGAAGATCGCCCCCATCGCGTTTCCGACGCCGGGCGCCGTGTGCAGGTTGACGAGCGTCGGGCTCCCGCTCGCCTGGGCGTAACCGTCGGCGAGTCCCACGACGGTGGCCTCCTGAAGGCCGAGCACATAACGGAAGTCGGCCGGGAACTCGGTGAGCATCGGCAGCTCGGTGGAGCCCGGATTGCCGAACATCGTCGTCATCGAGCGCTCGCGCAACAGCTCGAACGCCGCCTCTCTAACTGTCCTCACGTGTGTCTCCTGAAAGTCGTCGCCCAGGCCGGGCACAATACCTCCACCGCATCATCTGCATACGTAGTTTGTTCTGACGTCTGATCTCGGTGAGTGCTCGCGCGCATATTCCATGGCTCAACGCATCGTCGCTGCCGGCCGCGGTTGCGATCTTCGTCGGCTGCTCGGTTGTGCCGGCCATCGCGGGTGCTCATGTCAGCCACGGAGAGCGAGCGGGATCGCTCTATCCCGCTCAGGCCCAACACCCACGCCGGATCGCACGGCCGAGCGAATTCGCGCACAGCGCCGCGAAGGCGCCGAGCAAGAAGAAGGCAACCAAAAAGAAGCCCGGCCTGCACGGCGATCCGGCCCGCGCGCTGCTCGCCTATCAGGCGATGCAGCAGAACTACTACATCCCCGGCACCGGGCTGTATGAGGGCGAACCGTACTCATACCTGTGGCCGTTCTCCCAGGCGCTCACGGCGACGATCGGCGTGTCCAACATCTCCGGGCAGGCGACCGCCGCGAAAAGCTCCTACCCTCGCGAACTGCACGTGCGCCTCGTCGGACTCGGCAAGTACTGGAGCCCGCCGATCCCTGTGGCCGGACGGACGCCCACCGGCGAACAGCCCGAAGGCGAAGAACCGGGCGAAGGCTCAGAACCCAGCGAAGCGCCGGGCATACTGCCTCCGGCGCTGCCCTCCTTCAACGGAAGCGTCGTACCTCCGGGCGGCGCGAGCTACTACGACGACAACGAGTGGGTCGGGATCGAGTTGGCACGGCTCTACAAACTGCGCCACGAAGTGCCGCTGCTCGAACGGGCCGAGCAGATCATGGCCTTCGTGATGGCCGGTTGGCAGGCGAACCCCAAGCTCGCCTGCCCCGGTGGGGTGCCCTTCTCGGACTCGCCGAGCAATACCGACCGCAACACGGTGACCGACGGCCCGGCCGCGGAGCTTGGGGCAGAGCTCTACCGGCTGAGCGGCAACGGGACGTATCTGCAGTTCGCGCAGATGGCCTATGAATGGGTGCGTCGCTGCCTGATGCAGACCGACGGGCTCTACGCCGACCATATTCGTCTGCACGGTGCGATCGATCCGACGCTATGGAGCTATAACCAGGGCTCGATGATCGGCGCCGGGGTGCTGCTCTACCAGGCGACCGGCAACTCCGCCTTCCTCTTCCAGGCTCGTCAGACCGCGAAGGCCGCACTCTCCTATTTCACGCTCGGACGACTGCTCGGCGAGAACCCGTTCTTCCCGGCCGTGTACTTCAGGAACCTGATGTACCTCGACGCGGTCACCCACGACCCGCCCGGCTCGAGGCTCGCGCAGTCCTACGTGAACAGCGTGTGGGTTCACCAGCGCCTGACCAGCGGACTGTTCGTGTTCGGCTCGCCGCCGTCCTCGCAACTGCTGACGCAGGCGGCCGTGGTGCAGATCTATGCGCTGCTCTCCACTCCAGCCGCCACGTACTTCTGATCCGCTCCGAGTAGGCTTCGCCGCAGATGAGCGCCGACGCAGCCAACATGATCACCGCCGAGGGGCTCAAGGAGCTCGAAGAGGAACTGGCTGCCCTGGAGGGGGAGGGCCGGCGCGAGATCGCCGAGCGCATCAAAATCGCGCGCGAGTGGGGGGACCTGAAGGAGAACAGCGAGTACCACGACGCCAAGAACGACCAAGCGCACCTCGAGACGAAGATCGCGAAACTACGCGAACGGATCTCCACAGCCAAGATCGTCGAGGAGTCACAGGCGACCAACGGCACCGTGGGGTTTGGCTCCACCGTCGTGATCCGCGACGAGGGGGGCACCGAGCGAACCTGGCGGATCGTCAGCTCGCACGACGCCTCTCCCTCAGAAGGGCGGCTGTCGGCGGATTCTCCGGTCGCGCGAGCCCTGCTCGGGCGACGCGCCGGCGAGCGGGCCGCGGTCGTGCTCCCCAAGGGGGAGAGCATCCTGACGGTCCTCAGCGTCGCTTGAGAGCGGACGCTCGGAGGCTCCATTCTGTGCCGCCGTGGCCGCTCTCGCGGCTGGGAATGTGGAGGCGAACAGCCTCCCGGCCGCATCCAACTCGAGACGGTCGCTCGTGCGTCGGGCGGCGACTTCCTCCTTGCGTCGGTACAGACGCTGGTCGGCGAGTTGCATGACCGACGCGGGATCGCGCATCTCGGTCGGGATTCGCACGACTCCGTGCGAGGCGGTGATCGAGAAGCCGGGCCTCTGTTCGCAGAGCGCGGCGACGCTCGAGCGCACGAGCTCCCCGCCGTCCATCTCCGAGCAGTCGAACAGCACGCAGAACTCGTCGCCGCCCATGCGATAGGCGGTGCCGTGGGGCTCGACGGCGAGCTTCAGGCGCTCGCTCAGGCGCGTGAGCAGCGTATCGCCCGCCGGGTGCCCGAACGTGTCGTTGTAGAGCTTGAAGCCGTCGAGGTCATACAGCACGAGCTCCCACGGCTCGTGAACGCGAGCGGTCCTGCACCGCAGATGCAGATCGCCCATCAACAGGCGCCGATTGCCGAGGCCCGTCAGCGAGTCCGTCAGCGACAGGCGCCGGGAGTCCGCCAGCAGGTCGAGGTTCTCGCGCAGGGTGAGGATCAGATGCACGCCCACGGCGAGCACCGTGGCGATGGCGAGGATCAGCGCGGGCAGCGTGAGCTGGCTGGCGAGGTTGCCGTATACGAGCACCCCGAGGGCGCTGAGCAGGGCAAACGCCGGCACCGCCACCATCTGCCAGCTCTTGATCTGGCGCGGTTGCACGCGCGCGGGCGGTATCCAGGCGGCGATCGCAAGCAGGATCGCCGCGAGCGGCCACAGACATTCCAGCCACGTGCCCGCTCGGTATGAGTCGGTCGCGGTCTGGTACAGGTAGGTGGAGTCAGCGATCGCGCTGACGAGCATGCTTGCCGCGATCGGCAGCCAAAGGTTGCCCGCCCGCCAGCCGGTCATGCCGAGGACGCCGACCGCGAACACCATCAAGAGCACGTCGCCGATCGGATATGCGAGTGAGACGACGAGCGAGCCGTGCGCGCCGGTGGCGCCTTCGAGGATCGGGGGAAGGATCAATGCGGCGCCTACGCTCGCGGCTCCCAGTCCGGCGATCAGGCCGTCGAGCCACGTCGCCATGGGCACGTCTCGCAGGCGGCTTCGCGCGAGCAGACCGAGCGCAACATAGAAGCAGGGGTACATCGCCAGGTACAGCACGTCGGCGAACGAGATGCTCCCGCCCGCTTCCATGCTTGTGCCTTCGATGGCGAGCGAGTAATACAGTTCGCCGAGGCTCCACGACATGAGCCCGGCGCCCATCGCAAGCCAGGCCGAGCGATCCTCGCCCGAGAAGGCCCCTCGCGCGAGCACGACCAGCGACGCGCCGAGCATCAGCACGTTGTAGATCCCGTCCTGGAACAGCGCCTCGCCGCCCGTTCCGCCAAAGCCGAGCGTGGTGTGAAGCGCGAACACTCCCAACCCTCCGATCAGGATGGCCAGGAACAGGGTTGCGATGTGGGGTCTTAGTGCTCTGGCTCGGAAGTTCGCCGACGTATTCGTGGTCAGGCGGCTTGGGCGGTGGGCTGGGCGAGTCGCTGGGCGACGCGGTCGAGGTCTTGGCGGGTGAACTTCCATTGGAACGGGGCG
>JBARJU010000233.1:0-8700 GCA_049800435.1 Solirubrobacteraceae bacterium | reverse complement strand
GCCAAGATACGCCGACTGTTGCCACAACAATCAGCAACTGTCCAGCAACAAACACCGCACAAACCCCCATCCCACCGGGGAAACCAGAGCCGCTACCCGCACTCAACCGCGGAAAATGGGGCTAGCGCGCCCGCATGTGCCGGCGCGCAGCGTGCGCGGGGAGCTGCGCGCGATCAGGGCGGTGTGGCGGCGCGAGCTGATCCGCTTCAGCCGCGACCGCCTGCGCATCCTCACCTCGCTGGTTCAGCCGTTCCTGTTCCTGTTCGTGCTCGGCACCGGCCTGTCGACTCTCGTGTCGAGCAGCACGCACGGGGTGAGCTTTCGCACGTTCATCTACCCCGGGGTGCTGTGCATGGCGGTGATGTTCACCGCGATGTTCTCCGCCGCCTCGATCGTGTGGGATCGCGAGTTCGGGTTCCTGCGCGAGATGATGGTGGCGCCCGTGCGGCGCAGCTCGATCGTGCTCGGCAAGTGCTTCGGCGGCGCCACCGTGGCGGGCTTTCAGGGCGTGATCGTGATGGCGATCGGCCCGCTCGTAGGCGTCCACTACACGCTCGGGCTGGCGCTCGAGATCTTCGCGTTGCAACTGCTGCTCGCCTTCTCGATCACCGCGTTCGGGATGATGGCGGCGGCGCGGGTCACCCAGATGCAGTCGTTCATGGCCCTGATGCAGATGGCGATCATGCCGATGTTCTTCCTCTCGGGCGCCCTCTTCCCGGTGAACAAACTGCCTGCGTGGCTCGCGGTGCTCAATCGCCTGGACCCGCTCACTTACGCGGTCGACCCGATGCGTCGCGCCGTCTTCGCCCACCTCGACATCGCCCCGCTCGCGCGCCATGCGCTCGACCCGGGAGTGACGTGGTGGGGCTGGCACGTGCCGGGCCTGCTGGAGGCTGCGATGGTGGCGATCATCGGGCTCGCGATGCTCGCGATTGCCATCGCCGAGTTCTCGAGCGTGGAGTAGCCCCGGCCGGCCTAGTCAGTCGGTTACGGCCTGCATCGCGACGCCGAGCAGAGCATCTTGAGTGTCGGCCTCGTGTGAGGACTCCGCCGCACGCAGCACTTCGGCGAGCCCGGCTTCGTTTTTGAGGATCTGGCGTTCGACCAACGGCTGCACAGCGCTGCGCAGCGCGATCATAGGGCCGACCCAGCGCGGAGCCCACAGGCGTGCGGCGCGCCGTTCGATGCCGCGCTCGATCGCATCGATCGCCTTTGACACCGGTATCGGATTGCGCAGGAAGCTTGGCGATCTGCTGTTCAGCCTCTGGGCGGAAGGCTGGGCGAAGCTGGCGCGCACGAGATCGGTGTCGATGAAGCCGAAGTAGGCGCAGCCGACGCGTGCCCCGCTCGGCGCCGTCTCGATGCGCAGCGAGTCGGTGAGCGCCTCGACGCCCGCCTTGGCGGCTGCGTAGGGTCCCATCAGCGGCGCACGGGCTATTGCGGCGAGCGAGGCGATGTTGAGCAGGTAGCCCTTGCGTTCTGTGATGTGGCCGATCAGCGCACGGTCTGTGCGCCACACGCCGAGGAAGTTGACGGCGAGCGTGCGCTCGACCTGCTCCATCGGAGTGCTCGCGAGCGGGCCGGTGAACGCGATGCCGGCGTTGGCGATCCCCACGTCGATCGCGCCGAAGCGCTCGACGGTGGCATTGACAGCGCGCTGCAGGGCGTCGAAGTCGGTGACGTCGGCCTCGAACGAGGCGGCCCGGTCACCGAGCTGCGCGGCAAGCGCTTCAAGCCGCTCGAGCTCAAGTCCCACGAGCGCCACGTTCGCGCCCTTGGCGTGCAGCCGGCATGCGGTCTCCGCGCCGATCCCGCGCGCCGCGCCCGTGATGAACACCGTGCGGCCATTTACGTCGTAGGGGGGCGATTGGTTGCGGCTCATGGGTGGTTCTCCCGAGGGTTGTGGATAGGTCATTCTCCCGGATCGCGAGTAGATACGTCCTCCGGTCGGTCCTGAGATCCTCGGCAAGTCCTACTTTCTGGACGTTATTCAAACGGTCCAGCGGGGGTTGAGGGTTGGTGGAGATGCTGTTGGAGCCGGTGGATCGATGGTTGCGAAGGAAGCTGTTGAATTTAGTCGGCGGGTTGTCTGCTCTTGATCGTTAGGAGCTCGAGCGCTGGCACACGCTTGAACTCGGCGGCGTTGGCGGTGGCAAGGGTGAGTCCGTGGGCAAGCGCTGTGGCTGCTATCCACAGGTCGTGTGCGCCGATAATTTCCCCTTTGGCTTGTAGCTCTGCCCAGATTTGCGCGTGGAGGCGCGCGATGTGCGGGGTAATCGGTAGCTGCTCAATCGCTCCCAGCAGAGCCTCGATGACGACCTGCCGGCGGATTCTCACATGGTCGGGAGCGGCACGATGAACTCCGTGCAGCAGCTCGCTGACGGTGATCACACTGATCGAGTGTCGGGCCTCTTGTCGTAGCTGCTCGAGAACCTTGCGATCGCGCTCCGCGTCGACAAGGACCGAGGTGTCGATCAGGATTCCGGCCACGCGCCGGTCTCGGTGCCAAGACGCGCGCGCTCCAACTCAACCTCGCTCGCGAAGTTCTCGTCCAACGGAGGGAGACCGTCCATCAGCTCTCTGAGCGCCGCGCCAGAGACGCCAACAGGTTGGGAGGGCGGGCGCATCTCGGCGATTGCTCTGCCGTTGCGCACGATCTCGATCTCCTCACCCGAATCGACGCGGTTGATCACGCTGGAGAAGTGGCGAGATACCTCCGTGGCTGTCATACGCACCATACGACCCACACTATCAGATAAATCTGATATCCCAGGTTGCGCAAGGGCGAAATGCGCCAGTCTAGACGCTATCCAAACGGTCCAGCCGGGGTCGAGGGTTTGGTGGAGATGCTGTTGCATCCGGTGGATCGGCGGCTGCGAAGGAAGCTGCTGAGTGGTGATTGATCACCCGGCGGTTTGAATCCGCTTGGCTGGAGCCAACCGACCTCAGGTCGAACCGCTCCGCGCGGCTGCCGGGCGGGCGGATGTCGCTTGACGTCAGCGACGCGCTCACTCCAGAAAGGCTCAGCCGACCGGCAAGCGTGGCCGGCCGCGCTCGATGTGGCGGAGCTAGTTGGTGATCGTGAAGCTCAGCCGCTTGGCGGCTGAGCGTCCAGCGGCGTTGCTCGCCACGATCGTCACGGTGTACTTGCCCGAGGCGAGCACCCGCGCCTTGCCGATGCGACCCGAGAACGCGATCTTGTTCGTACCGGCATGGCCAGCGAAGCTGAGGGTGCCGTCATGCACGCGGTGCCCGTGCTGTATCTGTGTGAACGTCAGGCCGATCTTGGCCGACTCGTTGAGCGTGACGGCGAACGTGGTGCCCACCGGTGGGCGTCTGTGCCCGACAATCCGCCTCGTCGACCCTACGTGGCGTTTGCGCCAGCGTTTGTGTGATTGGGAGATACGCTCGATGCGCGGCGGCGTTGGCGTGGCGCCGGTCGGGCCGTGCGCGGCGGTTTCATCGGGGGGATAGCGCTCAGCGTAAATCTCCGCGCTGCTGAACACGGTTGCCGGCTCGAAGATGCCTTCCTCCGTGCCCACGTTGCCGCCGGTGACGAGCACAGCTCCATTTGGCAGCAGCGTTGCGGTGTGGTTCTGGCCGCTGATGACCGGCGGCGTGAACGTCCAAGTACCGGTGTTCGGTTCGTACAGCTCTGCACTGGCGGCGCCGCAGCCGTTGCCAGTGCAGGGTTTGACTTCGGGTCGGGAGTCCAGGCAGCCGCCTGTTCCACACTGGTCGCCGCCGGTCACGAGCAGCGATTCATGGTCCAGCAGCGTGGTCGTCTGCGCCGCGCGCGGCTGTGACATCGGTGCAAGGCTCACCCAGCGATCGCTGGCGGGATCGTACTGTTCGGCGCTCGTCACGCCAGCAACGATCGCGAGCATGGTGCCGTAAAACACTTGTCCCCCTCCGTTGATATGCAGGACCGGCAGTGAGAGTTCGTGCTCGCCGCCGTCCACGAACACGTCTCCGTCGGGCAGTACCGCCGCCGTCTCGTAGCTGCGTGCTTCGCGCATCTGCGCCAGTTCCCGCCACATGTTTGTCAACGGGTCGTATTCTTCAACCGTGTCCTGCGCGGTTTCGACCCTGACTGTGAATGGGGGTCGCGGTTCTTCGGTAATGGTGATGGTAAAGCCGCCGATTGCCAGAACATTGCCGTCTTTCAGGAGCACCAGGGTCGCGCCCTGGCGCGGGTGTGCGGCTGCGGCTGTCTGCTCCCACATGTTCGTCGCCGGGTTGTAGATGGAACCAACTAGTGACCCCTTTGCGTAACCGAGTGCAAACAACCGTCCGCTGGGCAGCCGAACAACTCCGCTGACTTCGCTCAGTTCCGGCGAGGGGAAGGGCGTCCAGATATTGGTGCTCGGGTCGTAGGTTTCGGCTGGTACTTCCGGACGGAACCCTCCGCCAGAGCCGGATATGTACCGTTCTCCGCCTGTAATGAGCACATCTCCGTTCGTGAGCAGCGTCGCAGTCGCGAAGTAGCGCTCGGCGAGCATCGGCGCGGCCGGACGCCAGGTATTGGTAGTGGGATTGAATAGTTCTGTCGAACGGGATGATTTGTAGCGCCCGGTGTTGTCGATGTGATATCCCCCCGCTACGAGCACTTCCCCGTCGGGCAGCAACGTCGCCGTCTGGCCCGCGCGCGGTTCATGCATCGGCGCCGCGGGGAACCACTGCGCAGCCGTCGCGGGCGCCGCTATGGCCAACACGGCAGCGGCACTCCCCGTCATCGCGTGCAGCAGGACGGTCAGACGGCGTGCGCATGACGCTTCGGCGCTCCTCCCCCACGCACGGTTCCAGAGGTCAGCGTATTTCCGACTGCGGATACTTCTCCGCTGCATCCAGCTACGGTAGCAGCTCAAGGCAGCCTTTTGTCTACGTCGATTGGCGCGCTCCGCCGCCAATCGGGCCCAGGCGCGCTGTGCGCTCCACCCATTTACTCGCGCACTTAGGCGCGCTCGCGTCTCGCTTGGGGTCACCGAGATCCACCAACTCGCCGGATCATCGTTGGTCCCTCCCCGCGACCACTCAATCTTGCTTCCGCCACTGTCGGCGAGTTGGGTCCCAGCGGCCGGTGGCGGTTCCTTGCAATACGGGGTCGACGAGGCGGGCGGCGTGCGCGTGGGCGGTGGCGAGGCCTGTCGGCAGATCAAGGTTCCTGGCTTGTGCGGCGTATGACTGTGCCCACAGGGCTGGCGGGAGCGGGACGGCCGTGGGAAGTGGCTGGCGATCGCGGCCTTGGAATGTTGCTTGGAGAGCGGTCCCGAGCGGGCCGGCGTGGGGCTTGGCGAGCGTACCGATCAGGACTAGGTCGACGAGGTCCTTTGAGCGCGTGCTCTGCCGTTGCTCGGTGCCGTAGGCGCCGGTGTAGGCGTGGACCTTCTCGGCGATGTGCTGCTCGAGCGCGACCACCGGAGCGGCGACCGGCGAGATCGCCGATCACGCTGTAGCGGATGGCGTGAAACCCGACTGCCTTATCGAGCGCGGAGGTGCGGCGCACTCGGTAGGAGAAGAAGTCGCCGAGGTCAACGCCGGCGGCGGCTACCAGATCGGCGGTCGCGGCCTGTTCGTCGTCGGTGCGCGCGAGGTCGATGTCCTTGGTGGTTCGCGTGCCCAGGCCGAGGCGCAGGTCGAGCGCGTCTGGTCGATGGCGCCGGCGATCAGCTGCGCGACGCGCCGTCCCTGTGATCGTTCTCGCAGCCCCTTCGCGGTGGCCAGGCCCTGCTTGAGGGCTTCGCGCACGGCCATCTCGATCTGCTCAGGCTGGGTGCCGGCGCTGGCGGCATCGAGGATCGAGCGCTCGGGCGAGGTCACACGGATGCCGTCGATCGACATCATTTCGCTCTGCCGCAGCGGCTCGCCGGTGGTGTGGATCATGACACCACCGGGAGGCTTGATCCCGCGGTCACGACGATCGACCAGTAGGTGCACCGAGTCCGGGAGCACATCGGAGAGGTCGTGCAGGTCAAGCGCGCTCTCGTGCGATACGACCGCCCGATCGGCGCCGACCGTGAGCCAGCTTGCGCGCACGTGCTCGTGGCTTGACCCGGGGTAGCCCTGCAGGCGGTAGAGACCGCGACGGGCGCGTTCATAGCGACCCGAGCGCACATGATGGTCCACAAGCTGAGTGCTGAAGCCGTGCTCGCGTGCCTGGGCGGCGGTGAAATAGCCGTCCTGGCTGTAGGCGAGGCCGTGCAGAGTCCCCGCATCCGGCCGATGTTGTTCAGATATAGATCAAGTATAGCTTGATAAAACTCTGACACAGTGGTATATGCGGGCTCAGGTTGTGGGTTGCGGCTCCTTCGGGGTTGTCTCCTCGGCGAAGGCCTCTGACAGGCGCCGGGCGGCGTCGGCCTTTGACTTGTAGTGCAGGTAACGCATGGTCGTCTGCACGTTCGCGTGACCCATCCACTCCTTCAGCTCGACGATCGACTCGGCCTTCTCGACCGCTCTCGTGCCGAACGTATGCCTCAGGTCGTGGTTGCCGATGTCGGCATAATCATGGAAGCGCAAGCGCCTCAAGCCCGCCTTTTCGAGGGCTTTGCGGTAGATGCTTCGCACTTGGTCTCGCTGGACTGCCTCACTCGCGGGCGCTCTTTGAGTGCCTTGGACCGGTAGCGAAGGGGTCGGGGCCGTCTCGGCCACAGACCCGACCCCGACTGCGAGCCAGGGGCTGTCTTGACCGGAGGCCATGGGTGTCGCGCGGGTCGCTAGAACCTGTGCGCCTCGGTGCGGCTGTAGAGCAGGGAGAGCACCTGGGATTTGCTGGCGGGCGGAAACCGTCTCACGCCGAGCCGAAGGAACACGATCTCTGCGGGGCCCACGCGCCCCACGTCAGCAAGCCGTGCATGCGGTGAGGGGTCTGAGACGAGGGGGGATCTGGGCATCTGGCGCATACTCCACCTGGTGCCCGACGCAGATCTCATGGTCCGCCTGCAACCGCGTGCGAAGCGCAACTCGATTGTGGATGAGCGTGATGGCGTTCTGCGCGTACACGTTACGGCGGCGCCTGTCGAGGGCCAGGCGAACGCTGCGCTTTGCAAGCTGATCGCAAAGCGCGCCGGTATCGCTCGCGGACGGGTCAGCGTGGTCCGTGGCGAGCGCTCACGCGAGAAGGTCGTGCGCGTCGAGGGGCTGGCGCTGGACGAGTTGCGCCGGGCGCTGGGGCTGGCTCGCGGGTGATCCCGCGGCGCTCCTGGAGTGGTGCGCCTCGGTCAGCTCCGCGCACTTCTCTGCCGTTGTCGCGACAGCCTCGACGAAGACCGAGCGTAGGGCCTCGATCGCCGCTCACGCTTCCTTCTCTTCCTTTTCGGTCGTCCGGAGCGGTCGCTTCGCGGTGGATTACTTGAACGCTTGCATTCGTGGCGAAGCAGTAGACACGCGGTGCGGGTCGGGTGCGAGAATCCGCTTGGTTGGTGGCCCTCCGACGAGAGTAGTTCGCCGAACGGCGGGGTGGTGGATTGCCGATGTTGCTCGCCAGGCGTGGTGGTTGTATCGCGTCATATGAGTCGATGTGGTCATCTCTGGGCGTGTGCCGCAGTGTTTGGAGCGCTTGCCGTGGGAGCACCGTCGCTCGCGGGTGCCGCGGCGCTCAAGCCGATCACCGGGAAGCTCAACAAGCCCGGGTACACCGTGATCGCGCTCGCCGCGAACGGCCAGGCGGGATCGGTCATCGCGAAGGGCGGCAGCTTCAGGGTCGTGCCGCCGGCCGCGGTGGTGACCCTGCAGCTGCGGGCCCCGGACGGCACCTACGCCGGCCCGATCGTGCTCCAGGAGAAGGGCGCCAAGCGCAAGCCGAACTTGGCGATCGTCGGCGTCAAGGCCGGGGCGCCGCTCGGCAACATCACAGTCAACTCCGCCGCAGGCTACGCGCTAGCCCGACTCGACCAGCGGGCGTGGAAGACGCGGGTCGACACCACGCGCTGGGCGCGGGCGAAGAACGGCGTGCCGATCGGCGCCGGCAACTTCGGGCGCGTGCTCTCCAAGCCTCCGCGCGTCTCGCCTCCCGGCGACCTGGACGCGGACGGGATCCCCGACGCGCTCGACATCGACGTCAACGGCAACCTGATCCTCAACGGCGTTGACAGGAGCACCGTAAGTCGCGCGCGGGCTTCCCAGGCACCGCAGAGGTTGTCCTACCCCCGCACGAGCCTGGTCCTGACGGGGGGCAGCAGCCTGCAGGCGGGCGTGTTCACACCCATAGGCCAACCTGTCAACGTCAACGCCCCGGGTCTGAGCGAAGCCGATATCAACGCCGCTCTGGTCAACTATGGGTTGCTCGGTGTGGGTGCCGGGAACGGGCCTTACGTCTCCGGGGAGCTCGACTGTGGAGGGCTGAGCTACTGCTCGGCAGGAGGGACCGGGGTGCACCTGGATAATCAGCATTTCCCGTTTCAGATCAACCCCGAACCGTTCCCGTCCTGCTGTGACGAGAACGGGAACGGGCTCGGCTCGTTGGACCCGAACCCGAACGGCAAAGGAGGGCTCGGCCTCCTGCTGGCGCCGCGTGCCACCGCCGACCAGATCCGCGCCGGCGATGTGATGCTCATCCACGCCACCTGCACGTGGCCTAAGTGCTCTGGCTCGGAAGTTCGCCGACGTATTCGTGGTCAGGCGGCTTGGGCGGTGGGCTGGGCGAGTCGCTGGGCGACGCGGTCGAGGTCTTGGCGGGTGAACTTCCATTGGAACGGGGCG
>JBARJU010000232.1:0-1855 GCA_049800435.1 Solirubrobacteraceae bacterium | reverse complement strand
GTCCACCGGCGGCAGCCCATCCGCCTTACCCAGATTGATGATCTCCATATTCAGAACCTACCTGCCCGTTCTTCCCCGGCCAGCGCAGTCCGCAACGAGGCTCGCGGCCGAACGCGCCAGCCGCGGCTAGCGGATGGTGCAGCCGTGCGGACCGCGCAGTAGGGTACCTGGCCGCGGACTTGTCCGGCGGCCCGGCAGGCCGGCAGAATCGATGGCGTGAGCGTGCAACTGAACCACACCATCGTCTCCTGCCGTGACCAGCAGCGGTCAGCAGGGTTCCTGACCGGGATCCTCGGCTTGCCGGCGGCTACCCGCTTCGGCCACTTCCTGGTGGTAGCGGCCGACAATGGCGTCTCGCTGGATTTCGCCGAGACAAGCCGGGATATCGCGTCCCAGCATTATGCGTTCCTGGTGGGCGAGGAGGAGTTCGATGCAGCGTTCGGCCGCATCCGCGACCAGGACCTGCCCTACTGGGCAGATCCTGGCCGGACCCAGCGCGGGGCGATCAGCCACCGTGACGGCGGCCGCGGCTTGTACTTCGAGGATCCCGATGGCCACCTGCTGGAGATCATTACCCGGCCGTACGGCAGCGGCACTTAGCCGCTGGGCCGACCAGGCCGGGTGGGCACGCACATCTCCCGGGATGTATGCGCAGGGGCGGGATCAGTGCGGTTGCGGGCCGCCGCTGCGCAGCGCCTGGTGGGCGCCGTAGGCCTCGATGAATGCCTGGATGGTCTGGTACTGGCTGGCGAACGACGCCGAGCGCCACTTTGACTTGCTGCCGTCGCGGTAGTGCAGGTCGAGCCAGACATCGAGCCGGACCTGGATGCTGTCGGAGAAGGTGCTCCCGCTGACCCGCAGCCTGATCCGCGAGAGGCTGCCGAAGTTGACGACCACGCTCGGCTTCTTGCTGTCGACGTACTCCACCACGCCGTCCGGGGTGATGACGAGCAAGGGATCGGGATCTGCCGACGTCCCGCGCAGGAAGCCGCGCACCCGGCCTCGCTGCTTGGTGAACACCCGCCAGGTCGCCGGGGCCCTTCCCTGGCTTGCCTGGTTCAGGACTGCCTGCGGATCAAGCACGTCCGGCTCCCGGATCTCGGTTCCCGGCGATTCCGCGCTCGCCGCACGTCCTCATTATCGCGGACCGGCGCAAGCATCCGGCGACCCGGCCAGCGGGATCTGGTGTCACGCTGAATGGGTGCCGTGCGTTGCTTCGATCAGGGCTCTGCTCCAGGCGGCGGGCCTTGCGCGCCGCCGGTCTCCATCTCGTCACCACAGCGGCTCCGCATTTGCAGCACGGCCTTGGCCTGGGCTGCTGGCATGACAGCACGGCGAGGTCGGCGGGCTGCCCGACCAGGACTGGTCGCTGCGAGTGACCCTGGTCTTCCGCCGCGAGGGCCCGGGCTGGCGGCTGGCCCATCGCCACGCCGACCCGCTGGTCCACGAGATCACCTTCGAGCAGGCAGCGTCGATCGCCCGCGGCTGACGTCCGGTCAAGGCAGCACGGGTTAACCATTGACCTCGGCTACGACCGGCACAAGGATCGGCGAAAACTGCGCCCCGCTGACGGGATTGGCTTTGATGGTGCCCCGCGCGAAGGCCGGGAGCGGCAGCAAATCAGGGCTCGCCGTCACGATGAGTGATCACCCGCTCGTGGCTACCGGCCGCTCGGCCAGCGGCGGCGGCCGGCCACCGGCGCGTAGACTGTCCGCGTCCAGCAGGGACGCTGGCTGCGGCAGGACGCCTGAGGGGAATGGGTCGCCGATGGCTGAGCTATCTGCGGCGGCCTCGGCCGGGGTTGTCGCGTCCGAGCGGGATGTCCTGCTGGCCACCAAGCTGTATGTGCCCGGCC
>JBARJU010000231.1:0-4104 GCA_049800435.1 Solirubrobacteraceae bacterium | reverse complement strand
AGCCCCTCGATCACCGCAGCCTGCTCGACCACCAACGCCGCCAGCTGAGCATACGAAGGACGAACCGGGTTCACATAACCCAGTTCGCCGCCTCACAGCCCACACCTACCCCACCTGAACAGTCACGCTAATCGGGACCTTTCAGCACAGATCCCGCATCCAGAGCGGCCGAATCGCACCCAGGAGGTCAGGAGTTCGAGCCCCCTAGCTCCATCGACACGCTCAAGAGAGCACGCGGTGCTTAAGGGGGGATGACGCCGCTACCGTACGCTCCGTGCGGATAGCGACGTGGAACGTGAACTCGGTCAAGCAGCGGGCGCCGCGGCTGCTGGCCTGGCTGGACCAGCGCCGGCCCGACGTCGTCTGCCTGCAGGAGACCAAGCTCACCGACGACGCGTTCTGTCAGCTGCTCGGTGACGATCTCTCGAGTCGCGGCTATGCCGTCGCCCTCCACGGCGAGGCGCAGTGGAATGGGGTGGCGATCCTCTCTCGGGTGGGTCTGGACGACGTCGTTGTCGGAGTCGCCGACGCACCCGGCTTCCCGCATCAAGAGGCACGTGCGGTGTCCGCAATCTGTGACGGAACCCGGGTGCATTCGGTGTACGTGCCCAACGGGCGGGAGCCGGGCTCCGAGCACTATCACTACAAGCTCGCCTGGCTGGCCGCCCTGGGAGAGGTGGTCCGCTCCGGTCCGGAGGCGGCGATGGTATGTGGGGACATGAACATCGCACCGGCCGACATCGACGTGTTCGATCCAAACGCATATGTCGGCCAAACCCATGTCACGCCGCAGGAGAGGGCGGCGCTGGCCAAGCTACAAGCGCTGGGCCTGCGCGACGTGGTGCGCGATCGCTGGCCGACCGAGCGCGTGTTCACCTATTGGGACTACCGAGCCGGAATGTTTCATCAAGACCTCGGGATGCGGATCGACCTGCTGCTGGCCACTGTCGTGGTGGCCGGCAGGGTTCGGGCCGCATGGGTGGACCGACAGGCCCGCAAGGGCACCCGGGCGAGCGATCACGCCCCGGTGATCGTCGACCTGGACGAGGCACCGGATGGGGACATCGGACCAGTCGTGCCGCCGCCTTCTGCTCCGGCCGCCAAGCGAGCCGCGCACAAGCTACCCCAGTCACCGTGACGCGTCAGGCACGACGCAAAATCTCGTCGTGCCGGGGGGTCTACTTCGGCTGGAACCTCGAGCGATCGCCGCGCGGCGGCGACGGCCAGGGAACGCCCGGCCGGCCCATACGCGCTCATACCACATCGAGATCGTCCAATCGCGCGATCGACAGCAGCACCCGCTCGCCGCGGAACGGCACTCCCTCGGCTTCGAGCAGACGCCGCTGACGGGCTCCCTTTGCCAGCGACCCGTCGGCACGGACGACCCGATGCCATGGAGCCTCGTCGGCGCCGGCGCGACTCAACACGTGGCCGGCCAGACGCGGGGCGGTCGGCGAGACGTCCGCGTACGTACGCACGTAGCCCGGGGGGATCGCGCATACACGCGCCAAGATCGCGGCCTGAGCTCCGCCACTCGCTTGTCGCGCCACCAGCGAGATGGTGCCATACGCGCGCCCCGAGCTTCGGAGATCCCGGCGCAGTTGACATCATGGCCGCTGTGTCCACCCTCCGCGGGCTCGCTCGTGCGCTGGTTGCGAGCGCACGCCGGGGCCTCCCAACGCGCTTCCGACTGACCTCGCCCGGGTCAAACCTGTGAGCACCATTCGCAGCCATCCTTCCAACGCCGCGATGGGATCCTCCCTCGAACGGCCGGCCCGATGGCTTCAGGCGGTGTGCATAGCTCTGCTCGGCACACTCGCCCTCGCGGTGCTGAGCGAGCTGAGCCGGCGAGAGACGGTGCCGCGCGGCGACGACCTGATCTATGAGCACATGGCACAACACCCGCTCGCGACACACACTTTCCCGTTCGCCTACCGCATCGGGCTGCCATGGCTCGTCCATGTGCTCCCGCTCAGCCACGCCTCCTCGTTTGAGCTGCTCGCCTGGGTGGGCGCGGGCGGGGCAGCCGGCTTCGCGTTCCTGCTGATGCGTCGTCTGAACACGCCGACGGGCCTCGCTGCCGCCCTCGCGCTGGCACTGGCCGTATCTCCCCCGATGCTCCTCGTCGCACTCCGCGAGGGCCGCAACACAGACGCGATCGCGATGCTGCTCATGATGGCGGCGACCCTCTTCGTCGTCGAACGCCGGCTGCGCTTGCTCACAGTCACGTTGCTCTTCGGGGTTCTGTTCAGGGAAGCCGTGCTGTTCGTGATCCCGTTCGCTTATGCGCTCTGGGCGACGCGGGTTTGGGACACGAGCGCCGCGAGACGCACGGCCCTCGTCGCCATGCCCGCGGTCCTCGCGTTCCTCGCTCTGCATCTGGCGATCCCGAGCGTCGGTCGCGCCTCCGTGCCCGGCTACGGCGCCTCTCTGATCGGTGGACGCGTGAGCGTCATCGAATCCGCTCTGCATACCCTGCTCACAGAGGCAAGGCGCATGTTCTCGATCTATGGCCCGCTCTGGATCGCGGCGCCGATCGCCCTCGCGAGCAGCCGCTTCGCCCGCCGTGGACTCGTGCTCGTGGCCTGCTCGCTGGTCTCGATGACCTTTGCGCTGGACTGGGGGCGCATGATCTTCCTCGCCGCCCCCGCCTTCTATCCGGCTGGGGCGCACACGTTGACCCGCTATCCCCGCTGGCGTATTCCGGCGCTGGCCGCCTTCGCCCTGCTGATCCTCGGGTACGCGATCTACATGGACCGCAGCGGTGTACAGCATGGGATCGTCGACAATCCGCCGCCGCCCTATCCCGTCCGCTGAAGGATTGACAACTCTACGTATTCATGTTACTGTCGGTAATGCGAAATATAGTATGACCGTAAACGTCGGACACGGTCGCCTAAGCTGGCGTCGCGCCGGGGACAACGATCGGGGGAGACGGCATGATGCTTAGGATTCGGCTCGTTCTCGCGACGCTCACCCTCACCGCCTTCCTCCTGTTCGGCGCTCTCGCGTGGGCCACCCAGACCTTGATCGTCCACGAGAACTTCACGCCCGACCGGCTCGGCGCGAGCACCAACCTCTCGATCGTGGCTAAGTTCGCCTCGAGCACCGGTGGCCCTCCCTCGCCGATCGCGCGGCTCACGCTCTATGCGCCCGCTGGCCTTGGCATCCAGACCCGCGGCACCGGCGCCTGCACCGCCACGACGCTGTCCCAGCGCGGCCCCGGCGGCTGCCCCGCCAACTCCCGCGTCGGCTTCGGCGGAGGCGTGGGCCTGATCGAGCTCCCAAGCGGCATCATCCGCGAGCCGTACACGATCGACTTCTTCTTCGGCCCAAAGCAGCACGGCCATCTCACGCTACTCGCCTACGCCAGCGGCGTCTCGCCGGTGCCGGTGGAACTCGTCGTGGTGGCCAGGGAAGTCCACGCGCCCAAGCCCTACGGACTTGGCTTCAGCGTCGAAATACCGCCGATCCCAACGCTCCCCGGCGCGACGCTCGCCTCGGTGGAAAGCGCTTACGCCACCTTCGGCGCCGCCAACGTCGCCTACTACGAGACAGTTCGCGGCAAGCGCACGCTGGTTCACCTCAAGGGCGTGCTCGTACCCAGGACCTGTCCCCGAGGCGGCTTCCCCACCAGGGGCACGATCGACTTCGCCGACGGCACCTCGCTCACCGTCAACCCCACGATCCCCTGCCCGCGCCGCTAGCCATGCCCAAGCTCACGCCAACCGCATATCTTGCCGCCGGCGCCCTCGCGGTCTGCCTCCTTTCTGTCACCCTCGCACGAGCCGACATGTCGGCCCCGATCGCCCGCGCCGGCGTCTCCGCCACAAGCGCCCAGGCCACCGTCACCGCCACGCTAGCCCCGTCCCTCTCCCCCGACCGGCTCGGCGCCGAGGGCGCGCTCACCCTCACTATCGGATATGTCGGAAGCGAAGGGGGCGTGCCCTCTCCAGTGCGCCGTGCGACCCTGCGCTTTCCCGTGGGCCTCGGCATCGAAATTCCTCACCTGCGCAGCTGCTCGCCCGCGCGCCTGCGCGCCCGCGGGCCGAGCGGCTGTCCCTCGCAGTCGCTGCTCGGCCACGGCAGCGCGCTTGCCGAGGC
>JBARJU010000230.1:0-5997 GCA_049800435.1 Solirubrobacteraceae bacterium | reverse complement strand
CGCCACGACCTCGGCTCCGTCCCATCCAAGTGCACGGCCGACCTCCGGATCGTCGTAGCGGCCGAGCGCCATCACGATCCGCGCGAGCTGGTTGGCCTCGGGCACGCGTGCGAGCAGCGCCGCCCCGCGCGGCCTGCGCGAGAGCGCGATCAGCGTGCGCATACCGGTCCGCTGGAGTGGGGGGGCGGAGGCGACGAACGTGTCGATCGTGCGGTGTGAGTGTGAGCCGGTGGGCATGGGCTCCGCCACCGTATCAGTGGTGGGCTCTAGTTTGGCTGTGCGGCCAGTCGGCGGTCAGCCGTCGGAGAACGGCGCGATCGGCACGCCGTGATCGCGCTCGCGCATCCCAATCTCATAGGCGGCCCCATGGGGCGTATGCAGCGTGTGGGCTGCCTCGCCGCTTGTGCCCTTCAGGGTGCGCGGACGAACGTTGAGCGCGAGCGATGCCACCGAGCAGTTGACCACGTCGTGCTCGCCGCCATTCGGATCGGCGTAGCGCCAGCCGGCGGCTGTCCCCGGCGGCGTATCGACGTGGGCTTCAACCCTCAAGCCGCCATCGCCCGGCAGCGACAGCGTGCAGCGGGCCGCGCTCTCGGCGACCTTCAGCCCGCGCGCCGCGAGGCCGCCCAGGCGCACGAGGCGGCCCTCGAGCGAGATCGCCCCGCTTGCCAACCACGGCGTCATGCGTCCCGCCACGAGTACCCTCCCGAGCGCCACGTCCAGCCATGCCGAGGGGTCCTCGTCGAAGCCGATCCCGTGCAGCCAGATCCAGCGCTCTGCGTGCTCGGAGCCCCAGTTGTGGCCCACCATACCCCTCCAACCATCCAGTTGCAGCGTGCGGTTGGGCAACTCGATCGTGCCATCGAAGCTCGCCGCGGGCGCCGGGCTCGTGAGCTTCGTGCGCGGCAGCGGCGCCTTGTACAACCAGCTCTGCTTGAGGTGACGCAGTTCCGGCTCGCTCGAGTCAAAGCGCAGCGACCAGCGCGCCGGGCCGCACTCCCCCTCGGCGATCCCCGGCCCCAGACGCGACTCGCGGCCGATCTCGATCCACCCGCCGGCGGGTGTCGCGAGCTCGGTGGTGGTGCGCTTGTGCATGAACGGCGCCCCGGCACTTGCGTCGAACACCGTGCACCACAGCGAGCCGCTCGGCGGATGGCCCGGGCGCTTGTGGACCGTATAGCGAATCCACGCCCCCACGGGCTCATCCGGCGAGACCGCACGCAGGTAGAACGACTCATACATCCCGGCGCCAATAGCGGCGCTCGTAAAGATTGGGTTGACTGTCATGCCCGCGATCCTAACTCGTGCGAGGATCGTGCCATGAGAGGAGAGCCGCTCGTGACCCTGCCGCCGGTCCTGGCGACTCCTGGGACAAACACCGATGCCCGCTTCGTGATAGGCGTCGACGGGGGCGCCACCAAGACGCTCGCCGCGGTGCTCGACCTGCACCGGCATGCGCTCCACCTCGGTCACGGCGGCTCGAGCAATGCGGACGCGGTCGGCGCGCGCGCGGCGACTGACTCCGTCATGAAGGCCACCGACGAGGCGATCGCACGCGCGGGGATCGCCCGCGACGATCTGGACGGGGCCGTGCTCGCGATCGCTGGGACGGACACCGGCGCGGTCACCGCCCACGTGCGCGACACTTGCCCCAGCGCGTGGGTTGTCGTCAACGACGTCGTCGGAGCGTGGGCGGCCGCCACGGGCGCACAGCCGGGCGTCGGTGTGATCTCGGGGACGGGCAGCAACGTGTTCGGGGTGGGGCCCGACGGACGGTCCTGGCGCGCCGGCGGGTGGGGCCACGTGCTCGGTGACGAGGGCAGCGGCTACTGGCTGGCGGTGCACTCGATCAAGGCCGCCCTCAGCGACCGCGAGCGTTCGGGGTCGCACACGGCTTTGAGCGCGGCGGCGATCGAGTTCTTCGGTGTCGACAGCGTCGAGGCGCTCGCCGCGCTTGTCTACTCACGGCCGCTCGCCAAGGGCGAGATCGCCGCGTTTGCGATTGAAACGGCGCGCCTTGCCCATGCCGGCGACGCGGTCGCGTGCGCTCTCTACGAGCGTGGCGCTCTCGAGATCGGCAGGCAGGTGGCTGCCGTCATCGAGCAAACGGGCCTGCACGACGTCTTCCCCGTAGGCCTGATCGGTAGCGCCTTCAAGGCGGGCGCCCTGTTCGTCGAGCCGCTCGCGGCCTCCGTGCACCGCGTCGCGCCGGGGGCGCGAGTTGCGGTCGTGGAGATGGCGCCGGTCGGCGGTTGCCTGCTGCTCGCCGCGCGCGTATCCGGATGCGAGCACGCGCTGGACCCCACGACGCTCAAGCCGCTGCTCGACACGGCGCTCGCGCGCGAGGGCATCTTCAGGGAGTGAGCGCCTCGCGACGCCCGATCGCGCCCGGGCCAACGCCTGCGACGCGGAATGCGGCTGCCGTGTTTCCGACGGTGGCGGCCTCGAGCGGCGTGCGTCCCTCGGCCAGGGCGACAAAGAACGCCGCGGCGAACACGTCGCCCGCGCCGATGTCGTCGCGCATGGCCACGGTCGGCGGGCGAGGAGTCTGCACGACCGAAGTAGCGCCTGAGCTCGCCAGGTGGACGGTCGTGGGTCGTGGGCCCGCCGTCACCGCCACGACGGCCTCGCGGCCGCGCGCGGCGGAAAAGAGCTCGTGGCAGCTCGCGCACTCGGTCTCGGAGATCACGGCTGCATCGAAGCGGCTTGGGAGCAGCGTCGGGTCGAGCTCGACGGAGGAAATGTCGCCCGCGAGCACATCGCTGTCGGGCGGGACGAGCGGTATGTCTCCCAGCAGCGACGGCGCGTCGAGCTGCATCAGCCCGACCCCCTCGCGCAGCTCCCACTGCCGCACCAAGCCCTGAGGCGTGACGCCGACGAAGGCCGCGCTCCCCATCCAGGCGACCGGCGTCTCGCGAGCGACCGGAGCAAGGTGCAGGATCGCTGTGTCGAGCTCCACCGGCTCGACGATTGGCCCAGCCCATGCCAGCACGCGCTGGGTGCGGGTGGCGTCCGAGCCGCGCACGCTCAGCGTGGTGGTGTGGGGCGCCGGGATCACATGCAGCTCCAGCTCGCGGCGATACGGGGCCAGCAGCGCTTCGATCTCCTCTGGTATCCCCTGTGTGACGATCAACGTGCGCAGCCCCAGTCGCGCCGCTTGCAGCGCGCTGTAGAAGGCGCTCCCGCCGGGCTGGAAGGTGGTGCCGTGCGCCCGATCTCGGACGGCGTCGCGTGTGACGTGGCCGACCGTTATGTAGTCGAAGCGAGTGTCAGGCGTGCGAGCCATCGTAACCGGCCGCGCTCAGAAGCTGGGGTGGGTGGGAGGCAGGCCACCAGGCCATGGGATCGCGTGATTGGGGGCGCGGCGGCGGCGGCGGCGGCTGTGTATCTTCAAATTTGTGTAATTCATGATGGTGACTACAATATGTAGCTACTATAGTGAATTCAACAAAAAGTATATGACATCTCCGGCTCAACGATCCCGCCCATCGTCGATCCCTGCTATCTCACCGTGCCCACATCGATCCCCGCTATCCCACCGTGCCCATCATCCATACCACCACACCCTCGAGCGGACGGCGGAGCTTTCCGGGTCAAATCCGAGGAGGTATCCGCACCGGCAGCTCAGCGCCGCCGATCGTCGCCGCTGCCAGCCTGCCCGTAAAAACGCATCCGCCGAGGAACGTCCCCTCCAGGGAGCGCTTGCCGTGCACGCCGCCGCCGCCGAAGCCGGCGGCCTCGCCGACCGCGTATAGACCCGGGATCGCCTCGCCACTCTGCTCGCGCAACACGCGGCAGCCGAGGTCGGTTTGGATGCCGCCGAGGCTCTTGCGCGCCATCACCTGCAGGCGGATCGCGATCAAGGGCATCGCCCCCGGGTCGACGATGCGCTGGAAGCGCGCGGTGCGCAGCCGGTCCCCGCGCCAGTTGCGCAGCTGGCCGATGCGACGCAGCTGGTCGTCGTTGAACAGGCCCTTGCCGCGTGCGATCGCATCGTCGTAGCGGCCGATCTCGCGTTCCAGCACAGCCGCGTCGATCGCGCCCTCGCCCGTGACTTCGTTCATCTTCTCGGCCAGCTCGCCGAGTGAGGAGGCTGACACGAAGTCAGGCGAGCCCTCCAGGAAGTGGTTCACCAGGTCGGGCTTGCCGAGCAGCACGCTCAGCAGGAACGGCACGACGCGGCGCTCGCGCAGGTGCGGGTTGTGCTGGGAGCCCGACACGTCCAGTTCGCGCTTTGCGATCTTGAAGTTGCACACCAGCCACGAGTACTTGCGCTCGTCCTCGCACACGCGCTCGAGCGCCGCATACGCGTCAAACGTGGGCATCACCGGCACGGGCCCGTAGCGAACGCCGTCGGGGCTCAGCATCACGCCCGAACGCGGCGGGATCAGCTTCAGGCCGTGATGCTCACGCTGGGGTTTGGGGTGGCGCACAGCGTCGGCGTAGTTCCACATGCGCGACAGGTGGGTCACGTTGCCGCCGATCCTCCTCACCTCTTCGTGCAGCGCCCCGTCGGCGTAGTAGTGCGAGCCCATCAGCAGCTTCTCGGGCGCTGAACCGAACTCCGAGGTCGGCCATTCGCGCCGCACGATCTCGAGGTTGCCGCCGATCCCTCCGGCCGCGATTACCACGGCCTTGGCGGCGCGCGCCTCGTATCCGCCGGGCCTCACGTGCGGGATCGTGAGTGGCGCCGAGCCCTGCGCGAGCCCGGCGTCGCGATCGTTCGCCGCACCGGGCCGCTCGTCTTCGGGGAGCACGCGGCAGCCGACAACGCGGCCGTCCTCCGACACAAGCTCGCTGACGCGCGAGCGCAGGCGAAGCTCGAGTGCGGCGCGGCGCGGGTGCGCCTCGATCGCTCCCCACACGGCCTCCACGAGCGCCTTGCCGGTGCCCCACGTGAGGTGGAAGCGCGGCACCGAATTGCCGTCTCCGAAGTTGCCGCGCTCGGCCCAGTTCACCACCGGGAAGAACTTCACCCCGATCTCGCGCAACCAGCCGCCGACGTCGTCGCGGGCGCGCGTCACGTACTGCTCGGCCCACCGTCTTGGCCACACATCCTCAACGTCGAAGTCTGCGATCCGCAGCCAGTCCTCGAGCGCGAGCCGCTCGCTGTCGGGGATGCGCGAGCGGCGCTGCTCGGGCGAGTCCACCATGAACATGCCTCCGAAGGCCTCGCGTGCGAGGCCGCCGATCTCCCGCGGGTGGCAGCGGTCGAGCAACAGCACGGTGTGGTCCGAGCGCAACAGCTCGAGCGTGCTCACCAGGCCGGCGAGCCCGGCGCCGACGACAATGACATCTGGGTCTTTGGTGTCAGTGTTGCTGCTCATTTGGGCGAGCCCCCGCGCCTGGTCGCGCTACGCGCATGGGCCGGATCGAGCGAGGGGCCGACCCCGGCGTATGCGCACCGCGCGGGGTACGTCTGGCTCCTTGCGCCGCGTCCCGCTGGGCCAATGGTCCTCACGCGAGCGCCATCCCCGCGGCCACCTTCACTTCCACCAGCTCTGGCTTGCCGGAGGCGAGCGCCGTGCTCAACGAGCCACCGAGCTCCTCCACGCTGTCCACGACCCGGGAGTGCACGCCATAGCCGCTTGCCACGGCTGCGCAGTCGAGTGCGGGTAGGTCCAGGCCCGGCGCGTCCACGATGTCCTCGAGCATCCCAAACCACTTGAGGATCGCGTACTCGTCGTTGCGCAACACCAGGAATGTCACCGGCACCTCATATGCGGCGGCGGTCCACAGGCTCTGAATCGCATACTGGGCCGAGCCCTCGCCGATCACGCACACGACCGGGCGGCTCGGCTGCGCCAGCTGCACCCCGATCGACGCCGGCATCCCGAAGCCGAGTCCCCCGCCGGAGGAGAAGTAGTAGCTGCCGGGCGCCGACAGCCGCAGCTGGTTGCGCAGGGCGAGCGTCGCCGAGGGCGACTCGAGCACGACGATGCCGTCCTTGGGGAATACCTCCGCGAGCGCGCGCACGGCTGTGGAGGGGCTCATCGG
>JBARJU010000229.1:0-4468 GCA_049800435.1 Solirubrobacteraceae bacterium | reverse complement strand
GTGCGGGGCCGCTCGCGGCTCGGCGACGGCCCAGCCACGGTGCCATACACCGCCCCCGACTACGCCGGTGGGGTCGTGATCGTGCTCGGCTCGGAGGGCGCCGGTCTGCGCCCCCGCGTGGCCGGCTCGTGCGACCAACTGGTCTCGTTGCCGCTACACGGGCGCATGGAGTCTCTCGGCGTGGCCGCTGCCGCCGCCGCGCTTCTGTACGGAATCTTGCACGGTCGCGAGCACGCCCTTGACAAGGCTCCATAACTGTGCAAGGCTCCCGCGCATAACGCTCAACCTAAGGTTGACTTCATAGCTTTGGCGCCAGGGGAGGAGTGCGCCACTGAGCACGTTTTGGCTGCTATCGGCCAAGAAAGGATCTGCTCGTGGCACGTACCTTCCATAACACTCAATCTGAAGTTAAGGTTGATGACGGGTTTTTGATCGCCCTGGCAAAGCAAGGGGATCGCACGGCCTATGACAGGCTCGTGCGCCGCTACCACGGCTTCGTGCGACTCAAGGCCTCCTCTTACTTTCTCGCGGGAGGCGACTCCGAAGACCTCATCCAAGAGGGCCTCGTCGGTCTCTACAAGGCGATTCGCGACTACCGCACCGATCGAGAGTCCTCCTTTCGCAACTTCGCCGAGCTCTGCATCACGCGCCAGATCATCACGGCCGTGAAGACCGCAACGCGGAACAAGCACACTCCCCTCAACCAGTACGTGTCTTTTTCCTCGACTCCAGCGGCTGCCGGCGAGGATGCTCCGACGCTCGACCAGACGATCGCCGGGCCCAGCGTCAACGATCCCGTCAACCGCGTGATCTCCTCCGAGGAGCTCCGCTCGCTGGTCGGCTGCCTCTCGACCGCGCTCTCCGAGCTCGAGAGCCGAGTGCTCTCGCTGTACCTCGACGGATGCTCCTACGAGCAGGTCGGCGAGCACCTGGGGTGCGACACCAAGACTGTCGACAACGCGCTTCAGCGGGTCAAGCGCAAGGTCGGCGCCCACCTGCGCACGCGCCTGGTCCCCTCCTGATCCGGCCCGCGCCGCCCGCCGGCTGAGATCGACACCGGGTTGACCTGGACAACGCGTCCCGGTTGCTCGAGCCGACGCGCCGCGCGCCTGGAGCCATTCGAACACGCCGGTCAGCCCGAGGAGCACTGGGACAAGACGATCGAGGCGACCGACGCGTTGCGCCCGATCGCCTCAGAGGCATTGCTCGCGCTGTTCAAGCAACGCATGACCACCGAGGTCGAGCGTACGTTCGGACGGGTGCTCGAGCAGCAATCCAAGCGCGCGGGCTGAGCACCCACTGCGCATCGATCGCCGTCGCTCCGTGTTAGCGGTGGCGGATCGACAATTGACAGACACTCATTAGGGGGCGTCGATGCGTTCACGCATACTCATTCCGGCCGTCATGGTCGTCATATCGCTGTTTGCGTTCGTTCCGTCGGGCGCCTCTGCTCATAAGCACCGCAGCTTCAACGGACGCTGCGGTGTCAGCATGAACGTAGCTCCCCATCAGATCTTCGCTGGGGACCAGGTCATCGTCTTTGGGCGCATGCGCTGCGCCAATCCCGTCAACGCCGCCGGTCAGGAAGTGAAGCTGTTTCACCACCTGCTCGGCACGCCTGGCTTCACGTTCGTACAGAGCACGACCACTGACGCCCGCGGCTTCTATGAGATCGTGGGCGCCGACGCCCCGCTTGACACCAACCGCTCCTTCTACGTGCGCTCCCACACCGCCCGCAGCGCCACCAGGCACGTGTGGGTGGCCGCGCAGGTCACGCTCGCCGGTCCCACGGAAGGCCAGCTGCTCACCGGCTTTCCCAACAGTGTCACTTTCACGGGCGCCGTCTCGCCTGGGGATGTTGGCGCGCGCGCGATCCTCCAACGCCAGAACGCCACCACCGGCACCGACTGGCATCGCATCGACTCGGGCGTGGTCGACGCTTGGGGCAACTTCACGATCGTTCACACATTCATCGTCCCCGGCGACGCCAACATCAGGGTGCTCATACGCTCTCAGCGACGCAACATCCCGAGCGTCTCGGGTGTGCTGGCCTACTCGATCTCCCAAGCGCAGAACCCGGCATTGACGATCCAGGCCTCGGCCGACCCGATCGCTTTTGGCGAAGCCGTCACGATCAGCGGCACACTCGCGGGCGGGGCCGGCCAGCCGGTTACGCTGCTCGCCCGCGGCAGGCGCCAGCACGGCTTTGCTCGTGTTGCTCAGGTCACCACAGATGCGACCGGCGCCTACAGCTTCCCGCCGCTCTCGCCGGTCAACAGCACGTTCTACCGGGTGGACTCGGGTTCGCCGTGTGTCGTGCCGCTCCATCCGGCGCGTCGAGCCAGGAGCTGCCGATCGGGAGGTGTCTCCTCGGCGGTGCTCTACGAGGGCGTCCGCGACGTGCTCACCGCGCAGGTCTCCGCCACGACCGTTCCCGCAGGCGGGTCCGTCACGTTCTCCGGCACGGTCTCGCCCGACCACACCGGTCACGCGATCTACCTCGAACGCCAAAACGCTCACGGACCCGGATTCCATGTGATCGAGGTGTCATTCGTCGGAGCCGCGTCCACCTACTCGATCGTCCACCAGCTGTATGTGCCGGGCACCAAGGTTCTGCGCGTCTCGATCCCGGGCGGTCCCGAGAACCAGGGGGCGGCGAGCCCTCCGTTCACGATCCAGGTCACACCCGCGGCGGCGTCGACCCTTATGCCCGAATCGCCGCATAACTCGACGCTTCCGCCCGAAGGTCAGCCCTAAGTCGTTGGCTCAGTGGTTGAGGAGCTGGCTCAGTGGTTGAGCGGGCGCGCGCGACTTAAGGACCGATCGCTTACCCGACCGAACCTCGGCTGGTGACAGTCGGGCTGGCGGCCCTAAGGCAGGCTCATCGTCGCTCTCAACGCTCGCGTGACCGGTGCGATCGAAGCCGACGATCGGCGCGTTACAGATCGGGCAGCAGTCGCCCGCCGCCCATACGAGCAGGGCGTCGGTCCAGTGACGGCACTCAGGACAGCGCACTCGCTGGTGCATCAGCGACCAATTTTCATTACAAGGTGGAGCATTCCCGAATGATCGCTTCTACAAACCGTCCACACCTCCGGAAATCGCCCACGGCGAGCGTGGCGAACTACTCAGAGGCTCGCCGCGCGATCGATTCTGCGCGACGGGTGGGCTACTGCATGCGCGGTCTCGTCCACCGGGCGCTGTGACCGGCGACGGCAGCTTTCTTCGGGAACACAGCGGATCTTGTCTCCCAAAATCATCCGCTTCGGAGGATGCGCGCGACGCTCGCGGCTCCTACAACTAGGGATTGAAGAGGCACTGGGTCTCTTCAACACGAGAGGAGTCGCCATGGCAGCCGTCACACGGGAAACGCGGCGCACGCTCGAGGGCATCTCCGCGGGTGAGCTCGACATGCTGGAGAGCGCTGTCGGGCTCCGCGAGGTGGACCTCGCCGCGAGCGGCCTCGACGGGCGTACGTTCGCGCTCGTGAAGATCGCGGCGCTCATAGCGCTCGACTCGCCACCCGCCTCCTACGCCTGGCAGGTGCCCAACGCGCTCGCCGAGGGCGCCACCCCCGAGGACGTCACCGGCGTGCTCCGCGCCGTCGCTCCTCAGGTCGGCGGCCCGCGAGTCGTGGCCGCCGCTCCGGAGATCATGCTCGCGCTTGGGCTGGAGTTGCCGGAGGGGCGGTAGGAGGCTCTCGAGGCTGTGGGCCGGGCTCGAAGCTGCGGGTTTTCCGGTCCGTTGTTACTACGTAGGACACGTGCGTACTAACAACCGCTCTCTGCGCGCAATCGCGGATGAGTGAGCGCGAGGCGGCGCTTACCTTTTCTCGATGTCCCTTGCCGTTAGGAGCGGGCGTCGGTTTTCCCGGGAGGGCCTTGTGGAAAGGCCTCGACTGGTCGCGAAGCTGACGTCCGGACGACACATGCCGCTTGTGAGTATCGTCGCGCCCGCCGGCTACGGCAAGACCTCCCTGCTGGCCGACTGGACCGACCGCGACGAGCGGCCCAGCGCGTGGCTTGAGCTCGAGCGGGGCTGGCACAACGAGCCGGTGTGTCTTGTGCGCGAGATCCTCGCCGCCCTCGACGAGCTCCTGCGCGCCGGCGCCGTCCTCGACGGTTCCGATCGCGGTCCCGCCGTCGAGCTCGCGTTAGAGAGGCTCTCCTCGCTGGCTGCCGTGCTCGAGGAGGCAGAACCCGACGCCCACGTCACGGTCGAGGTGCTTCCGGCCCTCGCCACCACGCTGGAAGCTTGGCCTCACCCGATAGCTCTTGTCCTCGACGACGCTCACTCCCTCACGAGCACAACAGCGCTACATGCGATCGCCACCGTCGCCGAGCACCTTCCGTTCGGCTCGCAACTGGTGCTCGCCTCGCGCACGCGTCTCGACCTGCCGCTCGGCCGGCTGCGCGCGCACCGTGCGCTGCTCGAGCTGGGGGTGGCGGACATGGCGATGGAACCCGCC
>JBARJU010000228.1:0-14501 GCA_049800435.1 Solirubrobacteraceae bacterium | reverse complement strand
ACGTACCCTCGGCGCGAGCGCTTTCGAGCACCGCACCCGCGCTGCTGGAGTCCCTCGACCTCGTCGGCTCGCGTGCCCGGCTGCTCGTGCGCGTTGCCCGCGAGGTTGCGAGTGGGCGCATCGACCTCCACGACCCCCACCACGAGCGCGCGTGGCGGCGGCTGCGCGCGATCCCGGGCATCGGCCCGTGGACGATCGAGATGCTCGCGCTCAAGGGTCAGGGTCGCCACGACCAGCTCCCGGCCGGCGACCTCGGCCTGCTCAAGTACGTCGGGCGCCGGCTCTCCGGTGGAGATCCGTGGGCACGCGCGCCGGAAGCGGAGGTCCGCTCGTTCTTCGAGCCCTATGGACCTTGGTGCGGCCTGGCGGCCGCACACGTTCATGCTGTCTGAGTGAGCCTTGCATCGTCAGCGGTGACCACGCCGGGAGTTTGCTCCCGCGCAGAGTCAGTAGAGAGTCGATCCGAGTTGCACACAAGGGGTTGACAGGGGCGCACGGTTCCGTTTGCTCGGTGGGTTGCGCGGGGTTGTATGTATTCATTTTTTTTGTAATTCACTATGGTGACTACTATTTGTAGTCACCATAGTATGCCCGTCAAAAAGTGTAAACGAATGTACGCAGAGCCTTGACCGACTTCCGCATAGACCGCTCACACGGCTGACAGTCCCAGATTCCCGCGCTACCCCCGCGAGCGTTCGCGTTCCACCAGCAATGCGAACGTCGGGCACGCCTGCGCCGCGCGCTGGGCGTGGGACACGAGCTCCGGCGAGAGCGGACGCTCGTCGAGGATCGGGTAGCCCCACTCGTCGAGCGCGATCCGCTCGGGCAACAGCTCGGCGCACATGCCGTGCGCCTCGCACGCGATCGGGTTCACTCGTATGCGCTCGCTCATAGGGTCAGGCCCCCATCGCTCTCATGCCCGCGTCGGCTCTCACGCTCGCGTCGGCTCTCACGCTCGCGTCGGCTCTCACGCTCATGTCGGCCTCCGTGTCCCCATAGCCTGTCATGCTTGCGCCGGTCATCGGGCCATCGCCGCAACGCGGGTGTGGGCCGGCAGGGGCAACTCGGACGGGCGCGCGCATGCGTCGCACGCGCCGTGGCGGGCGTGGTCCGCGAACTCCTCTGAGAACACGCTTGCGGAGCTCATCGCGAAGCGCGCGGTGCCGTCGGGATGGCTGCATGCGCCGCGCCTCTTCACGAGCGCCGCGAGCTGCTCCACGCGAGCGCTTGAGCGCTTGCCGGCGGCGCCTGCTTGCACCTGCTCAAACGTGTCGGCGAGCGCTCCCAATCCGTGCACGCATGGGCCGCACTGGCCCGCGCTCTGGCCCGCAAGCCAGCGCGTCACCCGTGCCGTCTCCGCCACCGGGCAGGCGTCCTCGGAGAGCAGCAGCACGACCCCCGCGCCGAGCGAAGCGCCGTGCGGCGCCAGGTGAGCGTTTGAGAGAGCCAGCCTCGGGAGGGCGCCGCCATCGACCCACGTGCCCGCATACCCGCCCACCAGCGCCGCGCGCACGCGGCTGGTGGTCCCGCCCGCGGCGTCTATCAGCGAGGACAGCGACGCCCCATACTCCACCTCGTACACACCCGGATAGGCGAGCGGGCCCGACAGCGTCACGAGCGTCGAGCCCGGCTGGTCCGCCAGGCCGAGCTGGCGAAACCAGCGTGCCCCGTGGCGTGCGATCAGTGCGACGTGGGCGAGCGTCTCGGCGTTGTTGACCAGCGTCGGGCGGCGTCGCACACCACGTTCGAATGGCATGGGCGGTGAGAACGTCGGCTTGGGCGCCCCACCGTTGAGGTGGCTCACCAGCGCCGACTCGTGCCCGACGACATACCCCTCCGGCGCCGTGCTCAGCACGAGCCGTGGCCAGTGGCGGGCCATGTGCTCGCGCTCAGCGATCGCGCGTGCCGTGCGCTCGAGCCCGACGCCCGCGGACTCGCACACGCACACGATCGCTTCGTCGGCTCCGATCGCGCGTGCGGCGAGCGCGGCGCCGTCGAGCACGAGGTGGGGGAGTGTCTCGAGCAGCGTGCGGTCCTTCAGGCTCGCCGGCTCGCCCTCGGTCGCGTTCACCACGACGATCGGCTTGCCGCGCCCGGCGGCCACCGTGCGCATCTTCTTTGCCGTCGGAAACGCCGCGCCGCCGCGCCCGCCGAGCCCGGCCTGTTCGATCTGGTCGATCAGCGCCGCCGCACCGCGCTTGTCGCGCCTGCGTGCTTGGGGCATCTCGCCGTGAATGTCCAGGTGTGTTTGGAGCGTCATCGCCCCCTGGGCGGGCACCCCCTCGAGCAGGCGCGGCAAGCCAGCCGTCGAGGCAACCTCGGTGACGTTCTGAGGCTCGAACTGCGCGTCGAACGTGTCCCTGTCCATATTCCTCGACTCGCTTGTCGTGGTCGTGTGGCTCATCTCATCGACTCGCTTCGGTCGCATTGGAGGACGCATGACTCTGTGAGTGGGGCAGCAGCTTGGAGGGCGTACCCGAGCGGCGTGCCCATTCTTTGCCGAGTGGGCCGCTCGGCAGCCACAGGATCAGTCCGAGCGTGAACACCGTCGCTCCGCCGAGCGCCGCGCCGCGTCGAGCGAGCTGGTCGGGCCAGCCGGCCGCGACTCTCACAAGCACAGCCGCTATGACGGCGATCAGGCAGCCGATGCTCAGCGCCAGCATCCACGTGGCTTTGACGTCGCTGCCCGTGCCAAGCCCGTGCAGCAGTGCGATCGGCCAGCTGGCATATGCCAGCCAGTGCACCGCGCGCCACGTCGCGTGGCCCATGCGACGGCGCAGCAGGCTCGTGAGGATCACGGCGAGCATAAGGTCGAATGACAGCGCGCCGAGTCCCAGCCAAAATGGCCGGTATGAGCCCGTGAACGGGATCACCGCATTGGCGAGCGATATGGGGGCGAAGCTGTCGAGCACGGCCGTGAGGATGTGAAGCGCCAGGAACGCGAGTGCAAGCAGCGACGCGTTGCGGTGTAGCGAGTCCACCACAAATCGCGGCCACCTCTCGGTGCTCCAACGTCGCACGTCCACCACGCCGAGTACCAGCGCCAGCGTCAGCAGCACGAGCGCCACCGAGCCGCTCGAGCGGGTCAGGTACCAGTACGCGCTCGGTCCCGCCGCGGCGATCGCCGTGTTCATGAGCGAACCTCTCGCGGCCACTGTCCCACCGTCACGACCTCGCCGTTACGGGCGACCAGGCGCGCCGGAAGGCCTAGTTCGGCCAGCCAGCGTGGCGCCCGCTCGCCGCGCACTATCGCGGCGGTCGCGGCGATGTTGGCGTCGGCGCAGTCGGCGGCCGCGACGCTCACCGTGCGCCACGGGCTCGCAACCGGCTCGCCGGTGGTTGGATCGATGATGTGGTGCATCGTGCGTCCCTCGTGGCGCCAGCGTCGGACGGTCGTGCTCGAGGTCGCCAAGCCCCCGCTCGCGATCGAGATCCTCTGACCCGGAGCGTCGGGGCCGCCGCGGTGGTCGTCGGTCACGTGGATACTCCAGCCGCCCCGCGGGGCATCGCCGGCCGTCGAGATGTCGCCTCCCAGGCTCACGAGCACGCCGCACCCGGTCTCCTCGTGAACGGCCCCGCTCGCGCGGTCGGCGGCCCACGCCTTGGCGGTGGCGCCGAGGTCGAGCTTCACGCCGCGTGGGATCTTCAGGGTGGCGCGCTCACGGTCGAGCTCTACCCGCTCCCATCCCGCCCGCACGGTTGCGATCACGCGCAACGCGTCCTCTCCCTTGGGCCGGTCCTCGTGCGGCCCCAGCCCTGTCCGGGGGGCCTCCACGGCGGTGGGCGCCCCCGAGGGCACATCTGAACGGCGTTCGGCGGGCGGGCGGGCCAGCAGCCGCCAATCGCGGTCATAGCCGGCGAGCTCTATCGCCACCCCGATCGTGGGATCTACGTCTCCGTCTGTCAGTTCGGCCGCGCGCAGCGCGAGCTCGGTCGCCTCGATCAGCAGCGGGGAGACCTGGATGGTGCGCCCCGCTTGGGCATTGACTCGGGTGAGATCCGAGTCCTCGCGAAAGCGGCTGCACGCTCGGTCGATCCGCTCCAGCTCTCGCTCGACGATCGAGCGGGCCCGCTCGAGCGCCTCACCGTCGCTCACGACCATCTCCGCACTCGTGCCGAGCGCCCGCCAGCGTGCGCGCGTCGCCACCTTCGCGCTTGCCGCCACCGTCGTGCTTGCCATCGTCGCGCTCACGATCCACCGGACACGACGGGGGGCGCCGATTCCTGGACCGGAGCTTCTTGTGTCGGCGCCGATTCTTGGCTGGGCGCCGATTCCTGCGATGGCGCCGATTCTTGGCTTGGCGCGGATTCCTGAGTTGGCGCGGATTCTTGGCTTGGCGCGGATTCCTGCGATGGCGCCGATTCCTGGCTCGGCGCGGATTCCTGCGATGGCGTCGGTTCCGGCGTCGTGGTGGCCTGCGGCGCCTGTGCCGGGGGCTGGATCGAGCTGGAAGTCCCTTTGTGGCTGTGTTTGTGAGTGCGTGACCCGCTCGCGTCGGCCTTAACGGTTTTGCCGGGAAATGCGCTGGCCGCGACCTCGGCGAACACGCCGGTCATCGCGACCGAGCCGGCCGCCAGCCAGCGGTTCACACGGCTCAGTCTGCGTAGCGCCGCGTCGCGGGCGTTTGTCGGTCTATGTGGCATCGCTAGTGGTTGTGGCGGAAGGCCTCGAAGTGTGACCATGGGCCGAAGTGGGGGATCAGCACGATCGCGAGGACGGCGCCCGCGACGAGCGCCCCGACCAGTGCGATCGTCCGTCCGGTCCGTCCGTCCGCAAGAGTGTTGTACTCAACGTGGCCTCCGCGGTCGGTGAGAAAAGTCTTTTGTATGTCGGATAGGTGGCCGAGCACATGCAGTGCCATAAACACGATCCACACGATGAAACTTGCCTTGTGCAGGCCGCGCAAGGTGCCGGCGGAGTTGGGACCCACGAATAGGAGTGCAACGCCTGTTGCAAGCACCGCGACAGTCGATGCCACCATGATCGGGCCCATCAGCCTCATCGCCATCGGTGGCGCTCCCCGCTCGCGATACACGGGGTCGGAGGTGTAGTAGCGCGCGAATCTGTATCCGGTGCTCGCCATCTTCAATGCGACCGGCGGAATCAGCATCAACCCGATGAACAGGTGGGGTGAGATCAGCGGGCCGATCCGCACGATCGTCACGCCCAGCGCCGCGAGCAGCACAATCAGGAGAATCCCGGTCGCCGCGGTGAGGCGCTCGTTGCCGATGGTCCCTCCACCTGTCAGATCCCCGATGGGCACTGGGTGTGGAACGCTCGCGCCGCGCGGTTCGGACTGGTCGTATGGGAGTGGCGCGAGATCGCGACGGACGCCGTGCCGGCGGCGCGCCTGCTGGTCGGCGGGCATGCAGGCAGTGTGTTCTTCGTTGCTAAGGGTTCGGTAACAGAATGATGAGAAAAGTCATCGAAACGACGGGCAGGTCAAACGGCGTCGATGTGGACGCCAATGGTATGCGCCGGGATTCGCCAATGGATGCGCACCGGGATTCCACAATCTCCCCGTGCTGGAACTATGCTCATGCCATGCCCGACTTGGCCGAGCCGGTTTCAGACCCTGCGCTTGCGCCGTCGATCCTGCTGGTGGAGGACGAGCCGGGGATCGTCGACTTCCTCAAGCGAGGCCTCCAGGCAGAGGGGTTCCTCGTCGAGGCTGCCCTCGATGGCGTCGAGGGCGAGCGGCGCGCGCTGTGCGAGAGCTTCGACATGGTCGTGCTCGATCTGATGCTGCCCGGTATCGGTGGCATGGAGGTGCTCTCCAAGCTGCGCGACGTCAAGCCGGACCTGCCGGTGATCGTGCTCACCGCACGCGGTGAGATCGAGGATCGTGTCGCCGGCCTCGATGCGGGAGCCGTCGACTATCTGGTGAAGCCGTTCTCGCTCGCCGAGCTTCTGGCGCGCGTGCGCGCGCAACTGCGGGTCGCGGCGCAGACCTCCACCACGACCCTCGAGTGCGCCGGCATCGAGGTGAACCTGTTGACGCGCAAGGTGCGCCGCGCGGGCACCTCTGTCGCGCTCTCGACGACTGAGTTCGAGTTGCTCGTCTACCTGATGCGCCATCGCGGGCAGGTGCTCTCGCGCGAGCAGATCCTCAGCGCCGTATGGGGCTATCGGCACGATCCCGCGACCAACGTCGTGGACGTCTATGTCGGCTACCTGCGACGCAAGCTCTCCCGTCCCGATACACCGGCCCCGATCTTCACTGTGCGCAGGGTCGGCTACCGACTCGGCGATGGCGCCTAGAGGCCTACCGTGCGCCGACTCGGCTACCGACTCGGCGACGGCGCCTAGAGGCGCGGGGCCGTTCGGTGCGCGTGGCGATGGCGCCTAGACGCATCGCTCCGGGCGGGTTGCGCTGGCGCCTGGGCGCGTGGGTGGCGTTCGTCGTGCTCGCCTCCTCGGCGGTCACGTTCGTGGTCGTATACCGCGGCACCGGCAGCGAGTTGCGCCACCAGATCGACCGCGAGCTCGCCGGCGACGCGGGCGAGCTCTCGCGGGCGATGGCCTCCTCTCACGAGCGCCGGCCGGTTCAGCTCCAACAGCGTGCGACGCGCTACATCCGCGCGCAACCGTTTCGCGCGAGCTCGACCTTGCTGTTCGCGATCGTGCCGGGTGCCCACACGGTCTCCAACCGTCCCGAGCTGTTCAAGCGCGCAGGTGTGGACAACGGCGAGACCTCGGTCGAGCAGACGCACGAGAACCAGCTCTCGACACGGTTGCTGGCGGTGCACGACGGCTACTCGACACTCGCCGTGCCAGACGTCGGCGATGTGCGCCTGCTGGAGCGCAGCTTCACGCTCCCCGGCGGCGCACGCCTAACGGTCGGGGCGGGCGAGCCGCTCGCGACGGTGGCCCACGCTCAGGGGAGCGTGGCGAGAGCTTTCGTGCTGGCCGGCGTGCTTGCTCTGCTCGGCGCACTTGTGTCCGCCTATCTCGTGGGCACGCGCATCGCGCGGCCCCTGCGCCGCATGGCCGCCGTGGCGGCGAGGGTCGACGCAGGCGACCTGCACCCGCGTATCCATGACCTCGGGGGTGAGGCCGGCGAGCTTCAGGTGCTTGCGGACGCGTTCAACCACATGCTCGATCGGCTCACCGAGGCATTCGCCGGCCAGCGCGCGTTCGTGGCCGACGCCTCGCACGAGCTGCGCACGCCGCTTACGGTGATCCGCGGACAACTCGAGGTGCTGGCTGCGCAGACCGCCCCGTCCGTGAGCGAGGTGCGCCGCGTCGAGCGCCTCGTACAAGCTGAGATCGCGCGAATCTCCCGCCTGGTCGACGACCTCCTGTTGCTGGCGAAGGCCGAGCAGACCGAGTTCCTGCGCGCGCGGGCAATCGAGTTGCCCGATTATGTGGGAGACCTGTGGGACGGGATGAGTCTGCTTGCCACTCGTCGCTTTGAGTTGGAAGAGGTGCCGTCGGGCGTGCTGCTGGCCGATCCCGACCGTCTCGCGCAAGCCCTGCGCAATCTCGTTGGCAACGCGATCGAGCACACCTCCAAGGAGAACGGGCTCGTGCGTCTTGGCGTTGAGGAGCTCCCGGACGGATGGGTCAGGTTCGCCATCGAAGACGACGGCCCGGGCATCGACGCCGACCAGCGCGAGCGTGTCTTCGAACGCTTTCATCGCACCGACCTCGCGCGCGATCGAGCCACGGGCGGCACGGGACTGGGGCTTGCGATAGTGCGTGCGATCGCCGAAGCCCACGGCGGGCGGGTCGCCGCGACCGCGGGTCGACAGGGTGGAGCCCGCATCGAGCTCGACCTCCCCGCCTTTACGCCGAGCGGGGCCGCGATCGTCGTCATGCAAGCTCAGCCGGCTCGTGGGCCGGTGCGGGCTTAGGTCATTAGTCGCGCGTGGAGCCGTCCCAGGCTCCACGGTCCTACCTGCTCATTGAAATTGTTCGGCACAAGAACACTTTGTGGCGCGATCTTGCATACTGTGTCGGGACATGTCATCGGATGTTCGTAACTGAAGGCCAATCCAGCGATGTCGGCCAAGAACGCCGTGCTGGGACTGGTGATCGAGCGACCGGGCTACGGTTACGACCTCGCACGCCGCCTGGAGGAGAGGTTCGGCTCCTCGGGCTTTGCCCCGACCGGCGTCTACTCGGCGCTCGACCAACTCAGATCGGAGGAGCTCGTGCGCAGCGCCGGCTCGAGGGCGGACGCGACGAACGAGCGCGCCGCGCCGCGCACGATCTACGAAGCGACACCCAAGGGGATCGACCACTTCGAGGCGTGGATGCTGGGCTGCTCTTCGCTGGCGCCCGTGCGCGACGAGCTGTACATGAAGATCGCCCTCTCGAGACCCCACAATCTCTCGCGCCTGATCGAGCTGGCACAGACACAGGAGGAGGCGTGCCTTGCGCGTCTCGAGGATCTCAAGCAACCCCGAAACCCTTCGCGGCGCGCCCCCCGGGCGTGGCCTGAGGTGGCGGTGCTGCTCGTGCGCGACGCCGAGATCAAGCAACTACAGGCCAGAGTCGAGTGGCTACAGAAGGCGGGCGCCATCATGGACAAGCTGAACGTCGGTCAAGTGCGCGGCGTGACACGGGGAGATGGGGTCGCTTGAGCTCGACGGTACGGCTCTCGCTGGAGCGGATCAGCAAGAGCTATTGGCGTGGTCCGCACGAGACGGCTGTCCTGAAGGACATCTCGCTGTCGGTGTACGCGGGCGAGTGCGTTGCCGTATGGGGACAGCGCGGCTCGGGCAAGACGACCCTGCTGAAGGTCGCGGCGGGCCTCGAGGCCTCCGAAGAGGGCGTCGTGCGATTCATGGACAGGGATCTCGGACGCATGTCCAGGACGGAGTTGGTGCGTCTGCTGCGCGAGGAGATCGGCTGGGCCAGGCGAACCGGCCCCGAGAGCGACGAGCTCGAGATGCTCGATTATGTGGCGCTGCCTCTACTCAAACGTCAGACCTTGCGCCGTGCGCGCCGTCGCTCGGCGGCTGCCCTCGCGCGCGTGGGTGTCGCCGACTGCTCGAAAGGGCGCTGGGAGGACCTGACAGACGGGGAGCGCACGCTGGTGTCGATCGCTCACGCGATGGTCAGAGCGCCAAGCCTGTTGGTCGTCGACGATCCCACCGCCAACCTCGACGTGCTCCAGCGCGAGGAGGTCATGGGCCTGCTGCGCAGCACGGCCGAGCGAGACTGGCTCGCGGTGCTGATCACGGTGCCCGACATGCCATCGATGGTGCACGCGCACAGGATCGGTTCGCTCAGCGACGGTCGCCTGCTCGTGCCCTCGGGTGTCTCGCCCGAGCGCGACAACGTTGTCGAGTTTCCCGCACGCGGGCGCGCGGCGCCGGGGTGAGATCGTGAATGGGGAGTCCTCCATCGGCTCAGAGTCCCAGGGTGAGAGTCGCATACCGACCTCTGGGCTCCCGGCTGAGCGGTCCGTGGGCGAGCGCTCGCTCGATCGAGCCCTACCCGCGGCGCCCACGCCAAGCTCCGGCGAGCCGCAGGATAGTCAGCTGTCCAGCGCGCCGCGGGACACCGAACAGCTCGGCACGCGCCAGGACTCGGCCGCTCCGGGCGTCTCGATCACGCTCTCGCGCAACCAGGTGGACCACATCGTACGAGCCGCGCTGGGAGAGCATGCCGCGCCGAGTGTGTCGGCGCTCGTCGCCGGGACGGGCTTCCACCGCTCCCACGCCAGGCAGATGCTCGGCTCTCGCTACCGGGAGCTACAGGACAACAGGCGCCTGTCGCGCTCCCTGCTCGCGGGTCTGCTCGTGCTCTCGTGCTTTCCCCCCGAAGGCGTCGACATGGGGATCAAGGACATATCCCAGCAACTCGAGTTGAACACGAGCACGGTTCACCGCTACGTCTTGACACTGGTGGCCGCCGGACTACTCGAGCGTGACCCGGACACGCGTCGCTACCGGCTACTGCCCGAGTAGCGAGAGTGTCCCGAGTCGCTCGGCACAGCTAGGAGGGTCGCGCGTGGAGCACTCCTTCGGCTCCGCGCGCGACCGACTCCGTGGCGTCCAGGTAGGGAGTGCTGGACGTCGATCTGTCCCGGTGGATATTGCGCCGTCTCCACCGCCCTCGGGTCGGGGGGCGGTGCTGAGACCGTGACAGCGCGGTCGGGGCAGTCTGAGCAAGTGTTTGCAAGGCTCACATCCTTGCGTGTGCGCCGCTTGCACCCATCCGCACGCACCACTCGCCTCCCTTAGGGGTTTTCCACACCACGAGCCCACCATCCAGCCGAGAGTTGGGAACTTGGTGGTTGGCCAAGGTCGCCCGCGACTGTTATGAGGCTTTGATCAGGCCGCGTTTGAGGGCGTAGGCGACGAGCTCGGCCCGCGATGAGAGGCTCAGCTTCTGCTGGATGTGGGCTCTGTGGGTCTCCACAGTGCGCACCGACAGGTACAGCTTCTCGGCGATCTCGGCGTTGGTGTGGCCGAGGGCGATCAGGCGCAACACGTCGACCTCGCGCTCGGAGAGGTCGTCCGGTGGCCCGGGCGCCGGCTCCGAGGCCAGGCGCGCGCCGAGGCGCGGGTTGAGGTAGCTCTCGCCTCGAGCGGCCCTGCGCACGGCCTCGACCAGCTCGTCGTCGGCGGCCTCCTTGAGCACATATCCGATCGCGCCGGCGCTCAGCGCGTGGCGCGCGAACGCCGGCTCCTGTTGCATCGTCAACACGACGATCTGGGTCTCCGGGTTGCGCTCGCGAATCTCGGGGATCGCCTCCAGGCTCGATCCACCGGGCATGTTCAGGTCGAGCACGAGCACGCCGGGGCGATGGCCGCGCACGTAGCGCTGCGCGCTTTCGATGTCGCCCGCCTCCGCAACCACCTCGAAGTCGCTCTCGCTCTCCAGCAGCATCTTCAGTCCGCTGCGCACGACCGCATGGTCGTCGGCCAGCACGATGCGAATCGTCTCACCCGCGGTCTCGACGATCTCCGCGCGACGTGCGGTCTGCTGACCCAACTGTGTCACATGCGGCACGCTACAGCCCGGGGTTGAGGGTTGCTAGGGGGAAACTACGGATGTTGGCGCGGGGCGGTACGGATCTGGTCACTGGCCCCTCAAATGCCCTGGCCCGGCAGGAACTCGTTGGTAAACGGTGGAAGGCTGGCCCGGTTTGGGTTCGAGCGAATCAGCTTGTGCGAGAACATCCACTGGCCAAACGTGGCCCACGCGGACGGGTTCTGCCAGCCGTAGGGCTTTGAGTGTTCCGTGGGCAGCGTCGCGGGGAGGGTGGCCTCGATCGAGGAAAGCTGTAGCCCCACTTCCGCGGAGGGGTTCGCCTTGGCGATCAGCGCAGCCGCCGCGCTCGGGTTCGAGCGCGCCTGTTGCTGGCCGCGCGTCAGCCCCTGCACGAAGGCGCGCAGGTCCTGTCCGCGCTTGCTCGCCTCGTCCTCACGCACCACGAGCACCAGCTCGTCATACGTGGGCACGCCGGCCCGGTCGACGGGGATCACGACGGGACGCTTCTTCATCCGCTCCAGCTGTAGCGCCTCGTAGTTCCAGAAGCCGCCGAGAGTGGCCGCCACCTTGCCGGAGAGCATCGCCCCCACGAGGTTGAAGCCGACGTTCGCTTCCTGAACGGCGCTCGGTCTCACGCCGGCGGCTTCGAGCGCGGTGTGAAGCTCGGCGGTCTGGTAGCCGATCCCGGCTGTCCCCACGCGCTTGCCCGCGAGGTCGGCCAGCTTGCGCACATGCGCCCCCGGCAGTGCGATGATCGAGGTCAGCGGACGCTGCACGAGCGCGCCGATGGATACCAGTCTCAGGCCTTGGTCGCGTGCCAGCAGCAGCTCGGGCTCATAGGAGATCGCCATGTCCACCCTCCCGGCCGCCAGTAGCTTCAGTGGCGTGGAGGGATCCGAGGGAGTCCGCGGCTTCACGTCGAGGCCCACGGTCTTGAAGTCGCCGTTCGCGATCGCGCTGTACAGCGCCGCGTGGTCGGCGTTGGGGAAGAAGTCGAGCATCACAGTGAACGGCTTCGTCGCGGGCGCCGACAGGGTGTCCTGCTTGGAGCCGCATGCTCCAAGCGCGAGCAGGGAGGGGAGGGCAAGCAGCAGCGCGAGCGAGCGCAGCACCGGCCGGCGGATGGGTCTCATCTGGGATGAGTGCTCAGACCTGGCGGGGCGGGCCCATGCACGGCGGACGGCAGGCGGTGCTCTCAACGGATCTCTCCTCTGGGTCGGGTTGCCCACGGAGCGAGCACGCGCTCGGCCAGGGCGAGGGTGTAGAAGCAGGCGATGGCGAACACGAACAAGACCGCCGCCGCCGCGTAGGCACGCGGCGTCTGAAGCGCGTTGATGTCCGCGGCGATCTGATGGCCGAGTCCCGCATATGGCCCGGATGTGGCGGTCGAGGTCTCGGCGATGTATGCGCCGATCACACCGACAGCCAGCGCGATGCGCGCTCCGCTGAGCGCCGCCGGCACGGCTGCCGGTAGCTCGCCGAAGCGCAACGCCTGCCAGCGCGATGCGCCGAGCGTGCGCAACAGCTTGAGCTGGTCGGGGTCGACCGAGGCGAGCCCGTCGACGGTCGTGACCACCACTGGGAAGAAGCAGATCAGCACGATCACAAACAGCTTCGGAAGCACCCCAAAGCCCCACCAGAACACGAGCAACACGCCGATCAGCGCGACGGGGACTGCCTGGGAGCCGACCGCCAGCGGGTACACCGCCCGGCGCAGGCTCGGCGAGAGATGGATCAGCACACCGAGCACGAAGCCGAGCAGTAGCGCCAGCAGCACACCGAGCCCCACCTCCTGGGCGGTCAGTTCGAGGTTGGCTCCCAGCAGGCCCGCGTTGCTCCAGGCTTCGGTTGCCACTTCGTGGGGGGCGGGCAGCACGATCGGGCTGACCGAGGCGAGATCGACGTAGGCCTCCCACGCGCCGAGCAGGCCGAGCGCCAGCAGCGCCGCCGGCAGGAGGTGCACGATGCGACGGGTCATCGGGCGCCCACCTGGAGGGCTTGGAGCGCCCGCTCGCGCAGCCCAACCACCTTGGGGTCGGTGCGGGTGCGGGGCCGGGGGAGATCGATCGTCAGCTCGGCGACCACGCGGCCCGGACGGGGGGAGAGGACCGCGACGCGGTCGGCGAGCACGATCGCCTCCTCCACATCGTGCGTCACGAGCACGACGGTCCTCGGCTCGCGCACGAGCGCTCCGGTCAGCCATTCCTGCATCTCCTGCCTGGTGATCGCGTCGAGCGCCCCGAACGGCTCGTCCAGGCACAGCAGGGGCTTGCCGGAGAGGAGGGTGCGCACGAAGGCCACCCGCTGGCGCATCCCGCCGGAGAGCTCGTGCGGGCGTGCCCGCTCGAAGCCGCCGAGGCCCAACTCCGCAAAAAGGGCTGCCCCGCGCGCTCGCGCGCGCGCGCGCGAGTCACCCGCTATGCGCAATGCCAGCGCGGCGTTGTCGACCGCGCTGAGCCACGGCAGCAACAGGTCGCGCTGGGGCATCAGCACGGCCGGCTCGCTTTCGATCGTGCCCGCGTCGGGCGCCTGCAGGCCGCAGATCAGCTCCAGCAGCGTCGTCTTGCCGCAGCCGCTCGGCCCCACCACCGCGAGCACGGACCCGCGCGGCGCCCGCAGGGATACGCCGGCAAGCGCCTGCACCTCGGCGCCACGGCCGGCCCTGTAGGCGCGGCTGACGCCGTCGATGCGGATCCCGTGATCTGCGACCCGCGCCTCGTGCCTCGGGCGGATCGGGGACTTCAGTTGACTGGACACTGCGCTCCCTCCGCGGGCATTACCCCACAGGTTCGAAGGGTCGGCGCCGGGTGGGGTGGGACCCAATCAAACGCCATCTCAGCCGGCTTCCCGCCAGCTCCCCTGGTTTCTCCCTCGATGCTAGCGCGCGGCGGCGATGACCGGACGGGTGAGCGCCTTCACGAAGTCCTCGAGCTGGCCGGTGGTCCAGCACTCGAACGCCGTGCAGTACTGCTCGTAGGCGGCGATCACCGAGTCGCCGTAGTTCCAGTACAGACGCGGCTCGGGGTTCAGCCAGAACGTGCGCCCCGCGCGTGTGGCCACCTGCCCGAACAGGTCGGCGCGCGGGTCGCGGCCGTTGGTGCGCGCGTCGCCGAGCACGATCACGGTGGCGCGCGGGTTCATGTCGTCCTGGATGAGCTCCAGCAGCTCCGACCACACGCGTCCATAGTCGGTATAGCCGGAGATGTCGGCCACGCCCGCGTCGCCGGAGATGCGCTCTGACACCGCGCGGAAGTCGCGCTCGTGCTCGAACACGTCGGTCACCTCGCTGATGCGCTCGATGAACACGAACGAGCGCATCTTGCGAAACGAGTCGTGCAGCGCGTGCAGCACCGACAGGAAGAAGACCGACGCGGAGGTGACGCTCGTGGAGACGTCGCACAGCACGTATATCTCGGGCCTGCGGGGGCGGCGGGGGCGGTAGCGCAGCTCGACCGGCACGCCCCCGGTCTGTAGGGAGGCGCGCATCGTGCGACGCACGTCGACGTGGGCGTGGTGGCGATGGCCGCGGTTCTGCTTGCCCTGCGTCGCC
>JBARJU010000227.1:0-10375 GCA_049800435.1 Solirubrobacteraceae bacterium | reverse complement strand
GCGCAGGGCGCCGGCGGCTCCGTGCAGGGCGCCGGCGGCTCCGCGCGCATGGGAGGCGAGCCTCCCCTCCTGGCCTACCCGGACACGCTCGTGGGCACCGACTCGCACACAACGATGGTCAACGGGCTCGGCGTGCTCGGCTGGGGCGTCGGAGGAATCGAGGCCGAGGCGGCGATGCTGGGCCAGCCGATGTCGATGCTGATCCCGCGCGTGCTCGGCTTCAGGCTGCACGGAGAGCTGCCAGAGGGCGCCACCGCCACCGACCTCGTCCTGACCGTTACCGAGATGCTGCGCGAGCGTGGCGTTGTGGGCATGTTCGTCGAGTTCTACGGCGCAGGTCTTGCGGGCCTGCCGCTCGCCGACCGCGCCACTATCGGCAACATGTCACCCGAGTTCGGCTCGACCTGCGCGATCTTTCCGGTAGACGCGGAGACGCTGCGCTACCTCGAATTCTCGGGTCGCTCCCGTGAGCAGATCGAGCTCGTGGAGGCCTACTGTCGCGAGCAGGGCATGTGGCACGACGAGCACTCCGAGGAGCCCACGTTCTCCGATCTGATCGAGCTTGACCTGGGCGAGATCGTGCCGAGCATCGCCGGGCCCAAGCGCCCGCAGGACAGAGTCGCCCTCAGTCGCTCGCGGGAGGCGTTCCGGGAAGTGTTGGGTGGGTACGTGCCCGACTCGAACGGCGATGACGACGCCCTCGGGGAGACCTTCCCCGCGAGCGACCCCACCGCCTCGCAGGCGCCCTCCAACGGCGAAGGGGCACGCGACGCGCATGCCAGCCCGCACGGAGGCGCGGGCGGGGGGGGCGAGCAGGCCGGCGCTGTGGGTGGTATCGCCGAGGAGGTCGGCCCCCACGCAGGCGTGGGGCACGCCGTCGGAGGCGAGCAGGCCGGCGCTGTGGGTGGTGTCGTCGAAAAAGCAGTCCCCCACGCGCGCGTGGGACACGCGGTTTCGCAAGACCCGGCGCCGAGCCCTCGCATTGGGCTGGACCACGGCGACGTGGTGATCGCGGCGATCACCAGCTGCACCAACACGTCCAACCCGTCGGTAATGATCGGCGCGGGGATTCTTGCTCGCAACGCCCTGGCAAGGGGCCTACGGAGCAAGCCATGGGTGAAGACCTCGCTCGCGCCGGGCTCGAAGGTGGTGACCGAATACCTCGAGGAGGCCGGTCTCACCGAGTCGCTGGAGCAACTCGGGTTCAACCTTGTCGGCTATGGGTGCACGACTTGCATCGGCAACTCGGGGCCGCTATCGGAGGAGATCTCCGAGGAGATCCAGCGCAACGACATCGCCGCCGTGTCGGTGCTCTCTGGCAACCGCAACTTCGAGGGACGCATCAACCCGGACGTGAAGATGAACTATCTCGCCTCGCCGCCGTTGGTCGTCGCCTACGCACTGGCCGGCACGATGGACATCGACCTGATCGGCGACCCGCTCGGCCGGGACGAATCCGGCGGCGATGTCTATCTGCGCGACATCTGGCCGTCCGCACGCGAGATCGCCGAGACGATCGAGCACGCGGTCCAGTCGGACATGTTCCGCAAGAGCTACGCCGAGGTGTTCGACGGCGACGAGCGCTGGCGCTCGCTTGAGGTGCCCACCGGAGAGCGCTTCGCTTGGGAGACGGACTCCACCTATGTGCGTCTGCCTCCCTACTTCGAGGGGATGCCGCCACAGCCTGAGCCGGTGTGCGACATCGAGGGCGCGCATGTGCTGGCATTGCTTGGGGACAGCGTCACCACAGACCACATCTCGCCGGCCGGTGCGATCAAGCGCGACAGCCCGGCTGGGGCCTATCTGCAAGAGCACGGTGTCTCGCCGCGCGACTTCAACTCGTATGGCTCCAGGCGCGGCAACCACGAGGTGATGATCAGGGGCACGTTTGCCAACATCCGCTTGCGCAACCAGCTCGCGCCAGGAACCGAAGGTGGGATGACCGTCAAGGATGGCGAGCAGATGTCGATCTACGACGCCTCCATCGGCTACCAAGGAGAAGGTGTGCCGCTGGTTGTGCTCGGCGGCAAGGAGTATGGGTCGGGCTCCTCGCGCGACTGGGCCGCCAAGGGCACGAGCCTGCTCGGCGTGAAGGCTGTGATCGCTGAGAGCTTCGAGCGCATCCACCGCTCCAACCTCGTCGGCATGGGGGTGCTGCCGCTGCAATTCCCCTCGGGTGAGTCGGCCGCGTCGCTCGGTATCGATGGGCACGAGCAATTCGACATCAGCGGAATCGCCGAGCCGATGAACGCCGGTGAGCTGCCGAAGACGTGCACCGTGAAGGCCGGCGAGGTGGAGTTCGAGGCGGTCGTGAGGATCGACACGCCCAAGGAGGCCCAGTACTTCCGCCACGGCGGCATCTTGCGCTATGTCCTGCGAGCGCTGCTCGCATCATGAGCGACACCGAGCAGGCCGCGCCCACGGAGGATGGTCCGATGAGCGAGTTCACCCAGACGCTGCGCGACCTGCTCGCCGCACGGGGTCCCTCGGGCTATGAGACCGCGCCGGCGTCGGTCTGGTCGCAGGCTGCCGTGGCAGCCGGGATGCAGGTGCAGACAGACCTGGTGGGCACACCCTCCGCACGGGTCCCCCCACGCGCGCGTGGGGGGCAGCCCGTTCAGGAGCACACACACGACGGCGCGGAGGACAATGACGCGCCGCGGCGCTTGATCGTGATGGGCCATATCGACGAGATCGGGTTGATCGTGACCCACATCGACGACGAGGGCTACCTGTGGTTCAGGGAGGTGGGCGGCTGGGACGCGCAGATCCTCGTCGGCCAGCGCGTCGTGCTCGGCACCCGCGAGGGCGAGGTGGCCGGTGCGATCGGCAAGAAGCCGATCCACCTATTGCGCGAGGAGGAGCGCAAGAAGGTGGCCGAGGTGCGCGACCTGCACATCGACATCGGCGCCAAGGACGGCGAGCAGGCGCGCAAGCTCGTGCGCGTCGGCGACGTCGCGGTGATCGACGGCGACCCGCTCGAGCTTCCCAATGCACGGATCGCCTCGCGCGCGCTTGACAACCGCCTCGGTTCGTTCGTCGCGCTCGAGGCCGCTCGACTGGTTGCGGAGGCGGGCGGAGCAAGCGAGTGGGAGGTCGTGGCGGTGGCCGCCGCGCAGGAGGAGACCACCTTTGGCGGCTCGCGCACGAGCGCCTTCTCGCTCGAGCCCGATGCGGCAATCGTGGTGGACGTCACCCACGCCACCGACGCTCCCGGAATCGAGGTCAAGGAGGCCGGCAAGCACGAGCTCGGCTCGGGACCGGTCTTGAGTCGCGGCTCGACACTCAACCCGCGCCTGTCAGAGCTCCTGTACGACACGGCCGAGGCGCGGAAAATCGCCTTCACCGTCGAGGCGATCGGTCGCAACACGGGCACCGACGCCGACGCTGTGCACCTCAGTCGTGGCGGGGTGCCGACCGCGCTCGTGTCGATCCCGCTGCGCTACATGCACTCGCCCGTGGAGCTCGTGCAGCTGGATGACGTGCACGCGGCCGCCGCGCTGATCGCCGCGGCCGCGCTGGCGCTTGACGCCGATACCTCGTTCGCGCGCTGATTCCCGGCTGCTCGCCGGGCATCAGTCGGTCGGGTCGGCTGGCTGTGTGCTCGCGCCCTTCGACGGCTTCTCCGGATGGTCCCTCGGCTCGGGGTCGTCCGGTGGGGTATTCACGACCAGACCTGCGACCCGCTCGAAGTGGCGTAGGTTGCGGGTCATCAACGGCAGTTGATGCTCCAGGGCTGTGGCCGCGATGAGCGCGTCGGCGATGTCCAGACGGGTTGTACGACGGATACGCCCGGCCGACTCAGCGATGACCCGGTCTACTGAGAACTCCTCAATCTGGTTCAGCGTACGTCGAAGACGTGGCTCATCCGTGTTGCGACCGGCGAAAAGCTCGCAGCGAGTTACGACCGAGATCTTCCAGGCGGGGTCGCAAGGGTCGAGCCGACGGTGCCCACGCAGATGATCGATCAGAACATCAGTGTCGAGGATCGTCGCGCTCAATGCGGTTCAGATCCAGGTCGAAGCGGTTCCACTCCTCGCGCGGCGGCACTTCCAGATCGGGCATCGACCCAAACGCGTCGTCGAACACGCGTTGCATCTCCGCCCGCCGTGTGTCCGCGGCCGCGGGGCCGTGAGTCGCCAGATACTCATCCAGCGCCGCCCGCACGACTTCGGCCAAGGTGCGCCCGTCGCTGGCGCGAAGCTCCTCGATCTCACGACGCTGATCCTCGGTCAGGTAAACCTGTGTACGCGTGGCAGCCATACAGCGCAGTATACAGCGTTGTAGGACGGGTCAATGCTCTGAGCGATGAGTACGCCCCGCGCCGCGCGCTAGGCCGAGGGCCGTGCGCGCGGCGCGGTCTGTGCTAGAAGTCCGCTAGGCGCTCGCGCCCTCCAGCTCGGTCATCGCGACGATCTCATAGGGCACTCCGGGAGCGGCGCCGAGCGCGAGCACGCGCAGGCCCTCGGGTCCCGAGAAGATCTTGCGCTTGGGCGCCGGCCCGACGCGCACGAACAGGTCTGGCTCGAGGTCCACGCGCTCGTCATCGATCTCGATCCAGCCGGAGCCGGTGAGTGCGAGGAAGACCTCCTCCTGGCCACTCTCAGCGTGATCGTGGAGGGGATAGTCGCTGTAGTCGGGCGGGAGTTGGATCACCTGCATGCCGAACGAGGTGACGCCGAGCTCGGCCCGGGCCTTGACGAAACCGCCGCCGTAAGCGGCCTCCATATCGCCGATCTTCTTCGCTGTGTAGTCGCTCATTGGTTGCTCCTGTGTTGGTGTTGGTTGGTGTTGGGGGGTGTCGTAGGCTCAGCCGGCGGCCTGCTCGCTACCCAGCCCGACCGGCTGCAAGACGGGCTTGTCGGTGGGCATGATGATCCCGAGTTGGCGCGACTGGGCCAGGACGTTGCCGTCGGGCGCCCAGATGACGCCGTCCTCCTCGAACAGGCCGTCGTGCAGCAGGCGCGTGTCGAACACGCTGAGGCACAGATCCGCGGGGTCGCAGTCGCACTCGGAGATCGACTGGCGAAAGTGAATCGTGAGGTCGACCGTTGGGCTGATCGCGGGCGCGTCGAGCGCGATGAACGATGGCGGGAACCATGCGTCGCAGAACAGCGCAAGAGAGAATGCGTCGACGGGACGCGGCTCGGGCAGGCCGATCCAGCCGCCGATCCGCATCGCCGCGCCGCTGCCGGCAAACGGGACGGCACCGACGCGTGGTTGCATGACCAGTTGACGGGTAAACTCGGGGGCGCCCTTGAACAGCTTTGGCGTAGAGCGACGCTCGGCGTCCGGGCCGGCCAGTTCGGGCATCGGGAGTTCGTTGGCGCCGGGCGCCTCCCACGGCACCGAGAAGGCGGCGAGCGCGAGCGCCGTGACACGCCCGGCCTGCTCCATGCGCGCCGAGAGCGTGCTCAGCGAGCGGCCCTGGCGCTCCATGGTCGTGCGAATCTCGACCGGCCCCGTCTCCGGGGCGGAGGCATAGTGGATCGTCAGCGACCGCGGCGCGCGCGTGGTGTCGTCCACCGCGGCAGTCAGCGCGCGCAGCAGGATCGCCGCGAGGTAGCCCCCGTGCGGGCCGCGCCCTGCGCGCCAGCCGGGCGCGATGTCGGCGCTGAACAGCGCATCCCGGGGGTCCTGCGCGCCATTATTTGCGCCGTCATTTGCGCCGCCTTCGACGCGCTTGACGGCGGTGTGTCGGTCGAACACCGTGTCCATGCAGCCACGAGCATATCGGACTGGCTGACCGGCCAGTCAGTCTCCAGTCAGCCGCGCACGAGTCGCTTATATGTGATGCGATGAGGTCGGTCGGCGGCGGCGCCGAGGCGCTCGTGGCGGGCCTCCTCGTAGGCCTCGAAGTTGCCCTCGAACCACGTCACCTGGGAGTCGCCTTCGAAGGCGAGCACATGCGTGGCGATGCGGTCGAGGAACCAGCGGTCGTGGGAGATCACGACAGCGCATCCGGGGAACGCGAGCAGCGCTTCCTCGAGCGCCCGCAGCGTGTCGATGTCGAGATCGTTGGTGGGCTCGTCGAGCAGCAGCACGTTGCCGCCGGAGCGCAGGAGCTTGGCGAGGTGCACGCGGTTGCGCTCGCCGCCTGAGAGCTTGCCGATGCGCTTCTGCTGGTCTGAGCCCTTGAAGTTGAAGCCGGCCGTGTACTGGCGCGAGTTGACCACTCGGTCTCCCACCTTGAGGTGGTCGAGGCCCTCGGATATCTCATCCCACACCGTCTTATCGGGGTCGAGTGCGTCGCGAGACTGGTCGACGTATGCGAGCTTGACGGTGTCGCCGAGCTGTAGCGTGCCCTCGTCGGGGGACTCCTCGCCGACGATCATCCGAAACAGAGTGGTCTTGCCGGCGCCGTTGGGGCCGATCACGCCGACGATGCCGGCGCGCGGGAGGTCGAAGGAGAGCTCGTCGATGAGCAGTCGCTCGCCAAAGCCCTTGCGCACACCATCGGCCACGAGCACCTTCTCCCCGAGGCGCGGCCCGGGGGGGATGTGGATCTGAACCTCGTCGAGCTTGACGTTGCGCTCCTCGGCGACGAGCTCCTCGTAGCGTGCAAGGCGCGCCTTTGACTTCGTGCGCCTGCCCTTGGGGTTGGTGCGCACCCATTCGAGCTCGGCCGCGATCGTGCGCTCGCGTCCCTTTTCGCTGCGCTCTTCCTGGGCCAGGCGCTTCTGCTTCTGCTCGAGCCAACTCGAGTAGTTGCCCTCATAGGGGATGCCCTTGCCGCGGTCGAGCTCGAGGATCCAGCCCGCGACGTTGTCGAGGAAGTAGCGGTCGTGGGTGACCGCCACGATCGCGCCCTTGTAGTCGGCGAGGTGGCGCTCCAGCCAATCGACCGACTCGGCGTCGAGGTGGTTGGTGGGCTCGTCGAGCAGCAGCAGGTCGGGCGCGCTGAGCAGCAGACGGCAGAGCGCCACACGGCGGCGCTCGCCGCCTGAGAGCGTTGAGACCTCGGCGTCGGGCGGGGGCAGGCGCAGCGCGTCCATCGCGTACTCGAGCTGCGTGTCGAGGTTCCACGCGTCGGCGGCTTCGATCTGTGCTTGGACGCGGCCGAACTCCTCGGCGGTCTCATCGGAGTAGTTGGCGGCCAGCTCGTTGAAGCGGTCGAGCAGCGCGCGTATGGGGGCGACCGCCTCTTCTACGTTGCCCTTGACGTCCTTGGACTCGTCGAGGTGAGGCTCCTGCTCGAGCATCCCGACCGTGGCGCCCGGCGCGAGCATCGCCTCGCCGCGATACTCCTGGTCGAGGCCGGCCATGATCCGCAGCAAGGTCGACTTGCCCGCGCCGTTGTAGCCCAGCACGCCGATCTTGGCGCCCGGATAGAAGGCGAGCGTGATGTCGTTCAGCACCGTCTTCTCAGGCGGGTGCAGCTTCGACAGACGGTGCATCGTAAAGATGTACTGAGAGGACATTCCACCGCAGGATAGGCGGTCGGTAACGTATTGGAGTCATGCCTGGGGCGATTCTCGACATCGAGCAGCAGATGCTCCTACTTGAGATCGATCCGCCGTTCGACAAGCGCGACGTGCAGCTCGCGCGCCGGCGGATGGCCAAGCGCTGGCATCCCGATATCGCGCCGGCCGGCAAGCAGTTCGAGCACGAGCACCACCTGAAGGCGATCAACGAGGCCGCCGACCACCTCGAGCGCATGGCCGAAACCTCGCGCGGCGGCAAGGTGTCGCGCAACGCGGTGAAGGTGAGCGCCGCGGCGGCACGTCAGGCTCGCGAAGAGGCGGGCAGGCGCGCCTACGAAGCCGAGCAGCGCGCGCGCGAGCATGCGGCCGATCGCCGGCGTAACGACCCGTTCGGCAGCCGGGTGCCCGACCACTCGGTCGTGCACCGCTACGCACGCTGCCAGTCCTACCCCGAGTGGGGTGTGGGCACGGTCGAAGGGATCTACTTCACCGGCGACAGCGAGGAGGACCAGGACGTACGGCAGTGGGCGCGCGTGAAGTTCAGCCATGGCGTGAGAACGGTGCCGGCGGGCAGCATGAAGTTCGTGGACTTCTCACGCCCGGACCCGGCCGAGGAGCGCGTTGAGCGCTTCATGACGGCCGCGCAGCGGGCGATGGCCGAAGGCGAGTACGTGCTCGCCGCTCAGCGGCTCGTATACGCGCGCGACGCCGAACCGCGCAACGTTGGGGTCTTGCGGCTGATGACGCTGGCGTTCTGGCAGGCGGGCAACCTCGAGGCCGCGGCCCGCTCGGTGCGCGACTGGGCGCGCGTGGACGGCGCTCGTCCGGCCCCCCACCGCTTCGCCGCGCGCATATACGAGGACATCGGCGCGATCGACCTCGCCGAGGAGGCCGCACAGCGGGCGGCCGAGCGGGGGCCGACAGACGCGGGCGCGTGGGAGCGACTGGGCCGCTTGAGGCTGAGCCTGATGGACCGCGAGGGCTCGCTACAGGCGTTGGACAGGGCGCTCAGGCTGGGGGCACGCGGCGAGGTGCACAACCTCGTGGCGCAAGCGTTGGCAATCGAGCCTCGCATGACGCAGACGGCGTAGATGGCTGACGTGAACGATCTCAGCATCCCTACCAATTTGCTACCGTTATGGTATGAGCAAGCAGATCGCCGTTCGCCTTCCCGAGGAGCTTGTCGCCTTCGTCGATGACATCGTGGACTCGGGTAAAGAGCGCAGCCGGGCGGCAGTCGTGACCATGGCGCTCGAGCGTGAGCGCCGGCGGACAGCTGCCGCCCGCGATGCCGAGATCCTTGCCCGCACCGGCTCGGATCCGGAGCTTGTCAAGCTGGCCGAGCACGCTGTCGGCCTGCCCTCGCAGCTGGCTTGATGAGGCCGATCCACGTCGCGCGGCTCGATAAGGCACGGCCGGTGCTGATCCTCACACGCGATCTCGTTCGTCCCCACCTTGCGACCGTGACCGTCGCGCCGATCACAACGACGATCCGCGGGCTCTCCACGGAGGTGGGCGTCGGCACGGCCAACGGTCTCGCGGGACCCTCGGTCGTGAGCTGCGACAACCTCACGACCATCCCCAGCGATGCCTTGGGAGCACAGATCGGCGGACTGCTTGACCATCAAGAGCCGGCTCTCGGTGAGGCGATCCGAGCCGCGTTCGACCTCGACTGAACGTTCGCATGTCGCGGCGACGAGGGCGGCCCAATGCCTGGGCCCCGAGCGTCACGGAACCCGGTGTCGAGCGCCAGGCTCAAGCCACAGCACGCAGGTGCTTGTAGGGCTCGCCCGCCAGCTCGCGGACGAGCGCGTCGACGATTCCCTCGTCCTCTTCGTGGCGCCCGTCGGTGACGGCGCCGATCACGGCGCGCTTGCGCTCGAGCAGCCTGGCCATCGTCTCGTCGATCGTGCCTGCCGCGAGCAGGTACCAGGCGTTGACGGCGTCCTGCTGGCCGATGCGGTGGCACCGATCCTCCGCTTGGTCGTGCTTGGCGGGAGTCCAGTCGAGCTCGAGGAACGCCACGTTCGAGGCCTGCGTGAGCGTGAGTCCCTGGCCGGCGACCTCGAGCGAGCACACGATCAGCTGATTATCGGAGCTGTCGGCAGCCTGAAAGGCGCTCACCGATGCGTCCCGGGCGACGTGAGTGTCCTCGCCGAGGATGTGAAGCGCATGCGGGAAGCGGGCGACCACGGCGCGCTGGATCTCGCGATGGCGGGCGAACACGACAAGCCGCTCTCCCGATGAGCAGAAGTCGTGAATCCAGGCCAGCGCGGCGTGCAGCTTGCCGCGCGCCGCGAGCATCTTGAGCGTGTTCAGACGCACGAGCCGCTCTGCGCGTAGCGCCGCTGCCACCTTGGCGTCGAGCTCGCCGAGGTCCAGTGGGCGCGAGCGCAACCACGCGATCACGTCGGTCTCGGCGAGCCTGTACTCGGGCTCGTTGTCGAGCTCCACCGGCACCACCGTGCGCGTCTTGGCGGGCAGCTGAGGCAGCACGTCAACCTTCAGACGGCGCACGAAGCAGCGCGAGCGCAGGTGCCAGTGCAGGCGCACATGGGCGTCGGCGCCCTTGAATCGCCGCCCGAACTGAGCGCCCGAGCCGAAGTCGGCGAGCCTTCCGATAATGCGCAGCTGGGCGATCAGCTCCGGCGGCCGGTTCATCACCGGGGTGCCGGTCAGCGCCAGCACGAGGCCATCGCTTGGCACAGTGGCGGCCAGCCGCGCGACGGCCTGCGTACGCTTGGCGGCCGCGTTCTTGCAGTAGTGGGACTCGTCCAGCACGAGTGCCCTTATCCTCATCGCTGCAAGCGCGGGGGCGCGGGCGGCGAGGATGTCGTAGTTCACGATGGTGATGTCGGCGGATGGGATCGGCGCGCCTGTGCCTGCGCCCGGCGTGTCGCTCGACTCGCTGCCCGCCTCACGGCTCGCCCCGTCATCCGCCTCGCGCGACT
>JBARJU010000226.1:0-2670 GCA_049800435.1 Solirubrobacteraceae bacterium | reverse complement strand
GCGATCAGGCGCGAGACGTTGCGCCCGGTCTTGGCGCTGGCGGTCAAGACGCGCGGGCGCAGGCGCAGCTTGGCGGCGACGACAGCCCGTTCGTGATCTAGATCCTGCTCGCTACCTTCGTTTAGATCCCACTTGTTGAGCACGATCGCGGTGGCGCAGCCGGCCTTCATCGCGAGCTCCGCGACACGCAGGTCCTGGGAGGTGACGCCGTCGCTGGCGTCGCACACGACAAGTGCGACGTCGGCGCGCTCGGCGGCACGCTGGGAGCGCAGCGTCGTGTAGTACTCGACCGAATCGGACACCTTCGACTGGCGGCGCATGCCGGCGGTGTCGATCAGGATCAGCCGCCGGCCACCTGCGCCCTCCGGGGTGTCGACCTCGAGCGGCGTGTCGATCGCGTCGCGGGTGGTGCCGGCCACCTCCGAGACGATCACGCGCTCTTCACCGAGGAAGCGGTTGACGAGCGATGACTTGCCGACGTTCGGACGACCGATGAGGGCGAGCCGGATCACGTCGTCGTCAACCTGCTCGACCTCCTCGGGGGGCAGCAGCTTCACGATGCGATCGAGCAGGTCGCCCGTGCCGAGCCCCTGGGACGCGGAGACCGCCAGCGGCTCGCCGAGCCCGAGACGGTGAAAGTCGGCGGCGAGTGGCAGGTCGGCGACGCCGTCGCACTTGTTGGCAGCGACGATCGTTGGCAGTGGAGCCCGGCGCAACAGATCCGCCATCTCCTCGTCGCCGGGCCGCACGCCGGCGCGGGCATCAACGACAAGCACCGCGACCTGGGCGTCGGCAATCCCGGCGCGCGCCTGCTCGCGGATCGACCCGGAGAGGGGATCCTCGTCCTGGAAATCCACGCCGCCCGTGTCGATCAGCGTGAACGCGCGTCCGGCCCACTCACACTCGATTTCATTGCGGTCGCGCGTGATCCCGGCCCGCTCGTGCACAACGGCCTCGCGCGAGCCGGCGAGGCGGTTCACGAGCGAGGACTTGCCTACGTTCGGATACCCGACTATTGCCACCTTCTGCATCAGGGGAGTATGACCGGCCCGAGGGTCCGGTCCGGGCCGGAACCGCTCAGGCGGACGCGCGGACAGCCTGCGCAAGCGCGGCGATGTGCTCGACGACCTGCTCGATCGTCATGCCGGTCGTGTCGAGCACGACGGCGCCCGGAGCGGCTTCGAGGGGACTGTGGGCGCGAGTCGAGTCGCGCTGGTCGCGCAGAGTCTGCTCGGCCATGACCGTCGCCTGATCGCCGCCCAGCTCGACCGCGCGACGGCGCGCGCGCTCGGCGGGGTCGGCCGTCAGATACACCTTCAGCTCGGCCTCAGGCGCGACGACAGTGCCGATGTCACGGCCCTCGGCCACCCAGTCGCCGACCGCGATGAGCTCGCGCTGCTTGGCAACGAGCGCTTCGCGCACGCCCGGGTCGGCGGCAACCCTCGACGCCGCCTCGGAGACCTCGGGCGCCCGGATCGCCTCGCTGACATCGCGCCCTTCGAGGAGCACCCGCCGCTCAGGCCCGCGCGAGTCGGGGTTCGCGACGAATCCGATCCGCGCCGATACCACAAGCGCGGACGGGGGCTGGCCTGGAGCCTCAATCGCAAGCAACCCCACGCACCGATACATGGCGCCGCTGTCGAGGTAGGTGAAGCCAAGCCTCTCCGCGAGCGCACGCGCCACCGTGGACTTGCCGGCGCCCGCGGGACCGTCGATCGCTACGAGCACAGCCCCGCCAGGTCATCGGCGAAGCCCGGATAGGACACCGCCGCCGCCTCCATCCCGCGCACGGTGACTCCCTCGCGCGAGGCGAGGCCCGCGACCGCTCCCATCATCGCGAGGCGGTGGTCGCCGGCGGCGTCGATGACCCCGCCCCGCAGTCCGCCGGACTTGCCCGCGCGGGGCGACCCCGTCACGGCGAAGCCGTCCTCGAGCGCGTCGATGTCGGCGCCGAGGCCGCGCAGGCCCTCGACGACTGTGGCGATCCGGTCGGACTCCTTGAGGCGCAGCTCCTGGGCGCCGCGCACGACCGTCTCCCCTTCGGCGAAGCAGCCGAGCAGCGCGACGAGCGGCAGCTCGTCGATCGCGAGCGGGACCTCCTCGGGCTCGACGTAGGTGCCCTCGAGCGCCCCGTGGGCAATGTCCAGGTCGCAGATCGGCTCGTGGGCGATCAGTTCGCCGCTTTCGTCCTCGAGGTCGCCTATCACGATCCCGCGCATGCGCTGCACAATCCGCAGGAAGCCGGTGCGCGTCCAGTTGGCGCCGACGTCGCGCACGAGCAGGCGCGAGCCGGCCACGAGCACTCCCGCCGCGATCGCGAACGCCGCGGAACTGGGATCGCTCGGCACCACCACGCGGTCGAGCACGAGCTCATCCGCGTTCACCACGGTCACATGGCGGCCGTTGCGGTGGATGTTGACCCCGGCGCGCAGGAGCATCCGCTCGGTGTGGTCGCGGCTGCGTGCGGGCTCCCCCACAGTCGTCGCGCCATCGGCGGCGAGCGCGGCCAGCAGGATGCACGACTTCACCTGGGCCGATGCCACGGGCAGCTCGTAGGCGATCGAGCGCAGGCGGGCGCCCGTGATTGTGAGCGGAGGGAAGCGATCCTCGCGCGCCTCGATCTCGGCGCCCATGAAGCGCAGCGGCTCGGCGACGCGATCGACCGGGCGG
>JBARJU010000225.1:0-2098 GCA_049800435.1 Solirubrobacteraceae bacterium | reverse complement strand
CTCATGGAGGCGTCCACAGGAACGTGGCACGAGGTGCGACAAGAGCGTAGCGCCTGGGCAGACCGCAAGAGTCGCCCCGGCCGTTAAGTAATGATCACAAGTTAGATTGCGGCCGTCGGATTGAGCTCTTGGTGGGCAGAAATTCCGACATTAAGACTGAGTCAGGTAGCTTTCCGTCACGACGTATTCATATCACGGCGGGGACCAGGTGGGCCGGGCGGGGACGGCCAGGTGGGCGAGGCGCAGCGCCTCGATGGCGTCGAAGGTCATCCAGATCGGCAGGTCGCCGTTGTCCCAAGCCCACAGGGCCGCGGTGTCGCCGCCGTAGCTGTCCCAGATCCGGGCCACCGCTTTGCCGACCGCGGGATGCCCAGCGGGCACGCCCGCCGACACCAGGGCCTTCACCACCCACGCCGCGGTGAAGTGCCGGACGTGGACCGGTTCGGGCCTGCCGCCGATCGGCCGCTCGACGACCTCGTAGGCGTTGTGCAGGTGCGACTGCTCCATAAGCCAGGCCACGGCCTGCTCCAGAGCCTCCTGCACCGGGTCGGCGGGCGCGACGGCCTGTACGCCGGCCAGGACCCGGACCGCCCGCGCCGTATGCGCCACCGACGGGGAGGGGTCGATGAGCAGGGCTTCCGTCTTTTCGGGCCAGAGCAGGAGATCCCCGTACGGCCGACGCGCGCCCAGCAGGCTGTCGACCAGCGTCTCCATGAGTGTCGTGCCGGGCCTGAACAGCAGGCTGGTCTCCAGCATCGTGGTGAGGATGAACGGCCTGCACTTCTCGAAATCGCCCAGACCGGTTTCCATCTGGGCGACGTGGGCGTCGAAGTCCTCCGTGGCCGCGGTGCGGCGCAGCGCGTTCAGTACCGCCGCGGTCGCTTCCGGGCGCGGCCCGGACTGCTCGCGGCCCGCGTAGCCGCCAGCGTCGAAAGCCATCTTCATGAGGCTCTCCGCGACCGGAACCAGATCAGCCGCCAGACCGTCCTCCAGCAGCATCATCGTCCTGATGCCGAAGGCGGTGGACGCCGCCGTCGCCTCACCCGGGAGTGCGCGCAGGTCGGGCGGCCACCCCCTGGGCCTGCCGTCGGCGTCTCTGACGAGGCAACCCCGCAGTGCCACCGCGACATTCTGGAACGTCTCCAACAGGGTCGGAGCGGCCAGGCTGGGTACCGGCACCGGGACGGGCCGGGGGCCGGGGTGATCTGGCCGGGAGCGCAAGTCCGTCATGAGGTTCTGGATGGCGCCCCGGGCCGTTAGGTACTCATCCAGGGCGTGAGCCTGCGGCTCGGACGGCAGGTCCTCGCCTTGTGCCCACCGGGTTACTTCCGAGGCGGGTACGCCTAGCCGGGCGGCGGCCTGGTCGATGCTCGTACGCCGCATCCGGAGTGTCTGGGTGAGCTCCGCGCCGAATACCTGCAGCTCCGCCGGGCTGATCGCGGAGTCATCCGGCTGAGGTTCGCGAGCCTCGGCTGGGTCGCCGGAACTGGCGCCCGTGGTCAGCGCCGCCGCGAGCGCCGTGAGCGCCTCGGATTCCACCTCCAGCCGGAGCGCGCGGGGCGAGGGCGGCTTGCCGGGAGGCACCGACCGCAGCTCGTGCAACCGGTCCCAGTTCCGCAGCAGGGCCCGGCGGCGCTGGGTGAGGTCCTCGGCATAAAGATCGCTATCCGGCACCTGGTCCGCAAAGAGCCGCAGGCCGAGGCTCGCATCGGCGACGATGCTCATCGTCGGCTCGAGCGTGCCCGCGGCCGCGCGGACGGCGTGAACGACGGCCCGTTCGGGAGATTGTCCGGCGTTGACCAGCACCCGGACACTGTCCAGGCCGGTGAGCGTGTCCAGCACTACCTCGGTGCCCCGGAGCCGTTCCTCCCGCAGGCCAATCCGCGTCCGGAGGCTCTTCAGAGCGGACGCCACGCCGAGGACGGCAGGATCTAGCGGCTCTGCCATCTCCCCTTCTTCGCGGTTCTCGCGATACCAAGATCGCGTTGGTGACAGCTTAACCGACAAAAGTCTGGAAGGCACGAATGACAGTTGTCCAACACGGGTATGACGCCAACGTCAGTTGTCCTACATGACACAAGCTTGGTTACGACAACAC
>JBARJU010000224.1:0-7193 GCA_049800435.1 Solirubrobacteraceae bacterium | reverse complement strand
GTTCGCCGCCGTCGGCTGGCCTCCGGCGGACGCCGAGCCCGCATCGGTGGAGGCGATGTATGACCGCATGGCGGCGATGGGTCTCGACTTCGGCCCGGCGTTCGTCGGCGTGCGAGCCGCCTGGGTGCGGGGTCCGGACGTGTTCGCCGAGATTCGACTCGACGCGACGCACGCCGCGGGGGCCTCCCTGTTCGGGGTGCACCCGGCTCTGCTCGACGCTTCGCTGCAGGCGGCGGCCGTGCGTATGCTCGCCGCGGACGCCCCCGCGGTCGAGGGCATCGGAATCCCGTTTGCCTGGAGGGGAGTGAGGCTCTACGGGGGTGGCGTCGACGCGTTGCGAATTCGCAGCTCGCTCGATCGGAGCGGCGAGGTATCGCTGTTCGCGGTCGACGAGAGCGGCAGGCCAGTCGTATCGATCGATGCGCTGGCGTTGCGAACGGTTTCGCGCGAGCAGCTGCAGAACGCGCCCGGCGGGCATCGGGAGTCGCTGTTTCGGGTCAGCTGGTCGCCCCTCGCCGCCCGCGCCGGGCAGCTCGCCGAGCCCGTCGCGCTGGTGCGCGCCCAGGACACCGCCTCCGAGTGGCAGCTCCGGGTTGACGGAGGGACCCATGAGCTGCACGCCGATCTGGACGCGTTGAGGCAATCGCTGGAGCAGGGCTCGGAGGCTCCCGCGACGCTGCTGCTCGACTGCTTGGCCGATGCGGTTGTCGCCACCACGGCGGAGCCGGGTGGACAGGAGCGATCCGTGGACGGAGACGCTCGGTCTGTGCATGGGGACGACAGATCCGAGGGATTCCTTGAGGCTGTGCACGCCGTCACCACGCGTACGCTCACGCTCCTCCAGCAGCTTCTGACGGACGAGCGGCTCTCTGAAAGCCGCGTGGTAGTGCTCACCGGCGGGGCGGTCTGCGCGCGCGTGGATGACGCCGTGCCCGGCTTGAGCCAGGCGGCGCTGTGGGGCCTGGTCCGTTCGGCCCAGTCGGAGCATCCCGGGCGTCTGGTGTTGCTGGACCTCGATGGGCGGGAGCTCTCCACCCAGCTGTTGAGCGTCGCGCTCGCGGCCGAGGAGCCACAACTGGCTTTGAGGGATGGAGAGCTGCTGCATCCGCGCCTTGCACGGGTCCCCGCGTCGGTCGGCGACGAAGCGCCGACTCTCGATGGGACGGTGCTGATAACCGGGGGCACGGGCGATCTGGGCGGGCGACTCGCGCGGCATCTGGTCTCCGTTCACGGGGCGCCCAGCGTGCTGCTGGCGAGCAGGCAGGGGGCTTCGGCGCAGGGCGCCGACGAGCTCGAGGCCGAGCTGCTGGCGCTGGGTGCCAAGGTCACAATCGCAGCCTGCGACGTCAGCGATCGGGATCAGCTCCAAAGCCTGATCGACTCGATCCCACACGAGCTTCCGCTGCGGATGGTCGTGCACGCGGCGGGGACGATCGACGACGGGGTGATCGAGTCGTTGACGGCAGAGCGCCTGGAGTCGGTGCTGGCCCCCAAGCTGGACGCCGCGTGGCATCTCCACGAGCTGACCGAGCAGCTCGATCTGCGGGCGTTCGTTCTGTTCTCCTCCGCGGCGGGGGTTCTCGGCGCTCCGGGTCAGGGAAGCTACGCCGCCGCGAACAGCTTTCTCGATGCGCTCGCCGCCCATCGCCGCGCTCGCGGCTTGCCCGCTACGTCGTTGGCCTGGGGCCCGTGGGATCAGGACGGTGGGATGGTGGCTCGACTCGGCGCGGCCGATCGCAGGCGACTGTCACGCGCCGGGGCGATCGCGCTCTCCGGCGAGGAGGGCCTCGAACTGTTTGACCTCGCGCAAGCGACCGGTGAGGCGCTGCTGGTGCCGGTGCGACTCGACATCGCCGCGCTGCGTGCCGGCGCCAGAGCCGGCTGGGTGCCGCCGCTGTTGCGGGGTTTGGTGCGTTTGCCTTCACGGCGGACGTCCGCGACCGCGGAAGGATCGCTGGCGAGGAGCGTCGCCGGCGCGCCGGCGGGTGAGCGCGAACGGGTGGTGCTCGACATCGTCAAGGCCGAGGTGGCGATCGTCCTGGGTCACAGCTCCCCGGGCGCCATCGAAGTCCGGCGCGCGTTTAACGAGCTCGGCTTCGATTCGCTTGCGGCCACCGAGCTGCGCAACCGCCTCTGTGCGGTGACCGGGCTTCGCCTGCCGGCAACGCTCGTGTTCGACTACCCGACCCCGGCCGCGCTGGCGAAGTATCTGCTCGACACGGTCGCATCCGACGCGCGCGTCGTGAGCGCACCGACGGCGATGTCGGTGTCCGCGGAGGATCCGATCGCGATCGTCGGCTTGAGCTGCCGCTACCCGGGTGGGGTGCGCTCGCCGCAAGAGCTGTGGGAGCTGCTCAGCGACGGCCGCGACGCGATCTCCTCCTTCCCCATCGACAGGGGGTGGGATCTGGAGCGGCTGTACGACCCCGATCGCGATCGTGCAGGCACGAGCTACGTGCGCGAGGGTGGATTCGTCCACGACGCGGGAGAGTTCGATCCCGGCTTCTTCAAGATCAGCCCGCGCGAGGCTCTCGTGATGGATCCGCAGCAGCGGCTGCTGCTCGAAGCCAGCTGGGAGGCGTTCGAAGACGCAGGGATCGACCCACTCTCGCTCGCTGGCAGTCAGACTGGGGTCTTCGCGGGCGTCATGTATCAGGACTACCTCGCGAACCTGCTGTCGAGCTCGGCCGACCTCGACGGGTACGCGACGACCGGCAACGGCGCGAGCGTCGTGACCGGCCGCGTCGCCTATGCGTTCGGCTTGGAGGGCCCGGCGGTGACCGTGGATACCGCCTGCTCCTCCTCGCTCGTGGCGATCCACCTGGCCTGTCAGGCGCTGCGCGGGGGCGAGTGCTCGCTGGCGCTCGCCGGGGGCGTCTCGGTGATGGCCACCCCGATGCCGTTCGTGGCGTTTGGAAGGCAGGGGGCGCTCGCGCCCGACGGTCGGTGCAAGTCCTTCGCCGACGCCGCCGACGGGGTGAGCTGGGGAGAGGGCGTGGGGGTTACGCTGCTCGAGCGGCTGTCCGACGCGCGTCGCGCCGGTCACCAGGTGCTGGCGCTGGTGCGCGGCAGCGCGGTCAATCAGGATGGCGCCAGCAACGGGCTGATGGCTCCCAACGGCCCCTCTCAGCAGCGCGTGATCCTCAAGGCGCTCGCGAGCGCCGGTCTCGCTCCTAAGCAGGTGGACGCGGTGGAGGCGCATGGCACCGGCACGACGCTCGGCGATCCGATCGAGGCGCAGGCGCTGCTTGCGACCTACGGTCAGGATCGTCCGCCCGGGCATCCGGTGCGGCTCGGCTCGATCAAGTCGAACCTCGGCCACACCCAGGCGGCCGCGGGCGTCGCCGGGATAATCAAGATGGTGCTAGCGCTCCAGCACGGCGTGCTGCCGAGAACGCTGCATGTGGATACGCCCTCGCGCCACGTCGACTGGTCACAGGGCGACGTGTCGCTCTTGACCGAGACCGAGCCATGGGTTCGCAACGGCGAGCCGCGCCGCGCCGGGGTGTCGTCGTTCGGGCTGAGCGGCACCAACGCGCACCTGATCCTCGAGGAAGCGCCGCAGGACGGCTTGGTGGTCGTGACGGAGGGCGGCAAAACGGAAAACGGACACGTGCCGGACGCGAGCGCGTTGCCCGAGAGCAGCACGCCAACCGAGAGCAGCACGCCAACCGAGAGCGGAGTCGTTCCGTGGCTGCTGTCCGCGCGGGACGCCGATGGGTTGCGCGGGCAGGCAGGCCGCCTGTTCGGGTTCCTGGCCGCCAACCAGGACGCCGGGGTGAGCGCCGTGGGCCGTTCGCTTGCCGGTCGCTCGGCGCTCGAGCAGCGCGCCGCGATCGTTGGGCGCGCTCGTGCGGAGCTCGCGATGGGCGTTGCCGCGCTGGACGGAGGAGCATCGGCTGGGAACGTGATTCGAGGCGTGGCCGGGAGCGCTCGGCTCGCCTACCTGTTCACCGGTCAGGGCGCCCAGCGCCCGGGCATGGGTGGCGAGCTCTATCGGGAGCTCCCGGTGTTCCGCGAGGCTATGGAGGAGATTTGTGCTTGCTTTGAGGGACGGTTGAGCGGTGAGCTGCTCCCTCTGCTGATCGGTTCCCCAGAGCTCGAGAACGACTCGGCGAATGGGTCGCTCGACGATACGGCGCTCACCCAACCGGCCCTGTTCGCGCTCGAGGTCGCGCTCTTCCGCTTGGTCGAGAGTTGGGGGGTGCGCCCCGATTTCCTGCTCGGTCACTCGATCGGCGAGCTCGTCGCCGCGCACGTGGCAGGCGTGCTGTCGCTGCGGGACGCCTGCGAGCTTGTGGCCGCACGCGGCCGCTTGATGGGCGCCCTGCCGGAGGGCGGCGCGATGGTCGCGGTGCAGATCTCCGAGGCCGAGGCGCTCGACTCGCTTCATGGGTGTGCCGAGCTCGTTCAGCTCGCGGCGGTCAACGGGCCGAGCTCGGTCGTGCTCTCGGGGGAGCGGGACGCGGTGCTGGGGATCGCCGCGCAGTGGAGCGAGCGGGGACGCAGGACGCGACGCCTGCGCGTCTCGCACGCGTTTCACTCGCACCGCATGGACGGCATGCTCGAGGAGTACGCGGCGATAGCCGCCGAGCTGTCCTTCGCCGCGCCTCGGATTCCGATCGTCTCCAATCTCACGGGACGGGTGCTGGCGGACGACGAGGTCGGCTCGCCCGACTATTGGGCGCGTCACGCGCGTGAGGCGGTGCGCTTCGACGATGGCGTGCGCTGGTGCCACCAACAGGGAGTTCAGAGCTTTCTCGAGCTTGGTCCCGACGGAGTGCTCAGCGCCATGTGCCGCGAGTGTCTCCTCGACGAGGACGGCGGCGAACACACAGAGTTGGTAGCGGCGCCGGCGCTGCGGGCGGGACGCGGCGAGCGCGAGACGCTCACGCGGGCGCTCGCTGAGATCTGGGTGCGCGGCTCGCACGTCGACTGGAGTGAGGTCTTCACCGGTCCCCCAGATCGAGAGCGGCTGCGTTTGCCCACCTATGCGTTTCAGCGCCGGCGGTACTGGCTCAGCTCCCAGGCCGCCGGATCCGGTGAGCTCGACAGTGCACCTTCCCGCGAGCTCTACAGACTGGACTGGGTCGAGCCCGAGGCACAGACGGTGAGGCTGCCGGTGACGGATCTCGCGCTGGTCGCGATCGGGCGCTCGGCCACCGTGGAGCACATCGCTGAGGACCTGCGGGGCCAGACGGGTCTGAGGGTGGCGGCGTATCCCAACCTGGCGTCGATCGACGGGCGGGCGGGCGGCGAGCTTGGAGTGCCGGCGGTGGTTGTGGCCGGCTGCGTCGAGGACAGCGGCTCCGTGGACGTCGACGATGCCGACGCTCGCACTCAATCGTCTGCCTCCGCCGCGATCGCGGCCGTGCACGAGTGCGTGCACCAGGCGCTGCACCTGATACAGGAGTGGCTGGCAGAGGAGCGCTTCGCCGGCTCGCTATTGGTGCTCGTCACTCGCGGAGCGACGGCCGCCCTCGCCGACGACGCCGTGCCGGATCTCGCGGGCGCGTCGCTGGGAGGGCTGCTGCGCTCCGCCCAGATGGAGAACCCGGGTCGCTTCGCGCTGATCGACGTCGACGGGACGGAGTCCTCATGGCGCGCGTTGCCGGCGGCGCTCGAGCTGGCGCTCGGCCGGGAGGAGCCACAGCAGGCGGTTCGCGATGGCAGGCTGTTCGTCCCCCGTCTGGCACGGGCGGCGAGGCACAACATCGGGGGCTCGGCTCCCGCACGTCTGTCGATCGACCGGGGCACCGTGCTGATCACCGGCGGGACGGGCGGCCTGGGAGCGCTGCTTGCCAAGCATCTGGTCTCACGCCACGAGGTGAGCGCGTTGCTGCTCGCCAGCCGGCGCGGAATCGAAGCGCCAGGCGCGCCGGAGCTCGAGGCCGAGCTACGTCAGCTGGGCGCCGAAGAGGTGAGGATCGCGGCGTGCGACGTCTCCGATCGCGGTCAGCTCGCCGAGCTGATCGATTCGGTGCCAGCCGAGCGCCCGCTGCGAGCCGTCGTGCACGCGGCGGGGGTGGTCGACGACGGGGTGATCGGCTCCCTCACGGCGGAGCGAGTGGACGGCGTGCTGGCGCCCAAGGTCGACGCGGCGCTTCACCTGCACGAGCTGACCGGCGATCTGGAGCTCTCCGCGCTGATCCTGTTCTCCTCCGCTGTCGGCACATTCGGTGGGCCCGGCCAGGGCAGCTATGCGGCGGCAAACGCCCTGCTCGACGGCCTGGCGGCTCACCGGCGCGCGCTCGACCTGCCCGCCAATGCGATCGCGTGGGGGCTGTGGGAGCAGGCCACCGGCATCACCGCCGAGTTGGGCCCCGAGGAGTTGGCGAGGGCCGGTCGCTCGGGCATGGGAGCGCTCTCCAACGAGCAGGGCTTGGAGCTGTTCGACGCCGCGCTCGCCGAGGACCGAGCGCTCGCGATCCCGGTGAGCCTCGACATGAGCGCGTTGGGAGCCTGGGCGAAGCTCGGGGGGCTGCCGTCGCTACTGCGCGGTCTCGTACGCGTGCCGGCAGGGGAGACCTCGCCCGATGCGAGCGGCGCGCTCATGAGGCGTCTGGAGGGGGCGCCGGCGCATGAGCGCTCGCGGGCGCTGCTCGAGCTGGTATGCGACGAGGCGGCGAGCGTGCTGGGGCACCACTCGCGCGAGGCGGTGCAGCCGCAACGGTCCTTCCTGGAGCTCGGCTTCGATTCGCTGGCCGCCGTGGAGTTGCGCAACCGGCTGGACGGCGCGACCGGGTTGCGCCTATCTGGCACGCTCGTGTTCGACCACCCCACCCCGGGCGAGCTCGCCGGCCATCTGCTCTCGACCCTCGACCGCCGAGCGCTCGACGCCGCGCCCTTCGGCGAGCAGCACGGCGCCGAGCTCGACGCCGGAGCAGGCGCCTCGAACGGCACGTTCAGCTCGTTGCTGGGCGAGGCCCGCGCGCGAGGGATGGTGGGCGAGTTCGTCGCGATGCTAACCACCGCCGCCCGTCTGCGCCCGACGTTCGAGCTCGACGACGCTCAGGCCCATGCGCCTGAGCCAATCAGGCTCTCAGAGGGGTCTGCTCGTGGCCGGCTCGTGTGCCTGCCGTCGCTGCTCGCAACCTCCGGTCCCCACCAGTATGCGAGGTTCGCGAGCTCCTTCCGCGGGGTGCGCGAGGCGATGGCGCTTGCGCTGTGCGGCTTCGTGGACGGCGAGCCGC
>JBARJU010000223.1:0-3134 GCA_049800435.1 Solirubrobacteraceae bacterium | reverse complement strand
GAAGCGAGCCGGCCAGGCGGGGAGCCGAGCCGGCGGCGAGGACCGCGTACAGCGTGCCCCGCTCGACGGCGAAGATGGTCGACCCGTCGGTCTTGACGACGTCCGGCTCTTCGATGCCCGGCTCCTGGTTGTTGGTCGTGGAGAATGAGGTTCCGCTGACGGTGGTGCCCGCGTTTTCGACGGGCGCCGCCGCTGTCTGGGGGCTCGCGCTGCCCGATGGGGCGGGCGCCGCGATCGACGGTTCGGACAGCGGTCGCGGCAAGGTCTCGGGCACGCCGTGGGTGACGACGAAGTGAGTCCGCTCGTAGCCAACAAGGCGCGCGCATGAAGCAAAGGCGCGCGGACGCACGTGGGCGGCACGCCGGAGCGCGAGCGCGGGCGCCGGAAGGGCGCCGAGCACCAAGATGACGGCGAGAAATGACGTCCGTCTCCGCTGCATTGCACCCACAACACTATCCGCGCGCGCGTTTGAGTCGTCTCGGGCGTGTCAGCCGTCAGCGATCAAGGTCCAACCGCATCAGCCAGAGCGCCTGGCGACGACCACGAGCCGCGAACCAACACCGGCTCGCAGGTCGTGCGAGTCACGACCTGCTCGGAGACCTGCGGATAGACGAGCGCCCGGGACCACCATTAATTGAGTCGTGTGCCTATTGATCGCTTCACGCCGGGTCTATTTGATTGTTATGTTGCCGGATCGTCAAGGCGCAATCGCGGCCGGGGCTCGCGTGGGGTGTGGGCGGCGGAGCATGAGTCGTAGCGGTGGGCTACCGGCGATGCGCAGTTCGTCGGTGAGTTGGAAGCCGAGACGCTCGTAGAGGGCGGCGTTGCGCTCGCTCGAGGCCTCGAGATAGGCGGGCAAGCCTTCCTGGTCGCAGCGATCCAGCGTGGGGCGAAGCAGTGCGCTGCCAAGACCCTTCCCCTGCATCTCTGGCAGGACGCCGACATCACGAACGTAATAGTGCGACTCACGCACGTGGCGCCACTCCATCGCCGCCGCGAACCTCGCCGCCCTGGACAGGTGGACTCCGAAGGCGGCGCCCTCCAACAGGGTGACGCGCAGTGGCGCACGCCACGCGCCGGGTGGCAAGCTCAGCGCGGCGCCGGTGAGATCGCTGGTCGTCCACACGCGACCGCGCGGCAACACCATGTGGCGCAGCTCGATCGCAAAGAAGCGACGCAAGCGCGACCGTCTCTTGGCGGCGTCTGGCATCAACCACCCGAGGATCGGGTCCTCAAAGAAAGCCTCCGCCAACACCGCCCTCAAGCGGGGGACGTCCTCTGGGGTCGCCCGCCGCAATTCGGGTTCGGCTAGCCCACTGGACGGCGCGTCACGGCCAACGGTCGGCGAGCCCTCATCCATCCTTTCCTCCCTTCTCGCATGTCGCTGGTTCTTGCCGGGAGCTTGCGGCGTCCGGATCGGCCGCGCGCAGGCCCTCGCGGGCGAGCGCTTCGAAGCCCTGGAAGATGAGCCCGAGCATAGTCGCGCGGAGCGTACTTGTATCGTCGGTTGCGGTGCGTCTGAACGACCACGTCACGCTCGCGGCCAAGGATGTCGAGTCCTTGGCACGCTTTTATGCTCGCTTGGGACTCACGCGGATCGTCGAGGGCTCGCCGGTGTAGCGTATGCCTATGTCCTGCGATTGGCCCGCGCTCAGCTACGAAGCGTGGCATGAGACGTGCGACACGCTCCACGCGCACACGCAGGTTCTCGGCAAGCTGGCGGTTGCGCTTGCTCCCCCCGAGCCGCAACTCCAGCACGCGGCGCTGCGGCTGAGCGCGCGAGGTTGGGAGACGCCTGCACTACCCGCCCCCGACGGCTCCGGGGCGCTCGTGGTCACACTCGACCTACACGTCCACGAGGTGGTTGTCGAGCACAGCGACGGGCGTGCGCTGCGTACGCCGCTTGCTCCCGACCGGCCCGTCGGCGATGTCACGCGCGAGTTGTTGGCCGCAGTCCGCACGCTCGCCGGACCCGTCGAGATCGACCTGAGGCCACAGGAGGTCTCCTGGAGTGTGCCCCTTGACGAGGACGGCGAGCACACCCGCTATGACCCGACTCAGGTGAGCGCCTACTTCGGCGCGGCGACCCAGGCCGCGCTCGTGCTCGCGGCCTTCCGCGCTCCGTATCGCGGCCGCTCGACGCCCGTCAACGCCTGGTGGGGCTCGTTCGACCTCGCGGTCAACCTCTTCTCGGGGCTGCCCGCCGATCCACCGTCGAAGGACTTCATCATGCGCAACGCCATGGATGCGCAGGAGGTTGCCGTGGGATGGTGGCCCGGAGACGCTCGCTACGAACGTCCAGCTTTCTATGCCTATGCGCACCCGGCGCCCGACGGGTTCGCATCGGCCACGCTTGCGCCTCCCGCCGCCCGCTGGGAGCAGGCGCTCGGCGAGTATGTGCTCGACTGGGACGACGTTCGCGCGAGCGCCGATCCGCACGCCTTCGCACTCGACTTCGCCCGCTCGGCCTTCCGCCATGCGTGTCTTGTGTGCGAGTGGGACACGGCGCTCGGCGCGAGCGCCGAAGGCATGCCGCCGCCCGTGGTCTGATCACTCCGCTTCGATCTGTCCCCGAAACCACTCCGACGGCTCGACGCTAGCGCCCTCCGCGTGCACGCGGTCCGACAGCCAGTGATCTGAGGTCACCACGCGCACGAGCCCCGGCTCGGGCTCGGCCTTCAGCAGCCGCACGATCTCGTCGTCAGCCGAGTCGCGCCGCGGCCTGGGGGCGTGCGTGACCGCGATCACGGTCGAGCGGATCGGCGGTCTTGGCGGCTGCTCGAACACGACCGTGACGTCCTCGCCGCCGTAGGCCGCCCAGCGCTCGAGCATGTGCACGAGCCGCACCATCGCCCCGTGGCGATCCTCCCACCAGCCGTCGGGCTTGGTCCCGATCACGTTCATGCCGTCCACCAGCCATCGCATCACGCGGCAGCCTATGACGCGGTGCCCTCAGCGTGCGCTGTGCGCTGCGGAAACTCACCTCTGCGCGCCCCATCGAGTTCATTGCGCCCCCTCACTCTCGCGTTCGAGTCGAGCGGCGCCGATAGAGCAGACCACGATGCTGAGCAGCGCGGCCACGACGATCGCCGCCGCCTGAGGCGGCGTGAGCACATGCGCCGGCAACCCGAGCG
>JBARJU010000222.1:0-5637 GCA_049800435.1 Solirubrobacteraceae bacterium | reverse complement strand
GCTCGAGCGCTTCGAGGTGGCCGGCCAGGGCTTCCTGAACCTGTTCCTCTCAGATGGCTGGCACCGCGCGGCGCTGGCCGAGGTGTTGGCCGCCGGCGAGGACTTCGGGCGCGGCGGGGCGCGGTCTCCCGAGCGGGTCATCGTCGAGTTCGTCTCAGCCAACCCCACCGGGCCGATGCATGTCGGGCACGCCCGCAACGCCGCCTACGGGGACGCGCTCGCGAGGGTGCTCGCCTTCCACGGCCACGAGGTGGAGCGCGAGTTCTACGTCAACGACGCGGGCTCTCAGGTGCTCAAGCTCGGCGAGTCGCTTCTGGCGCTGGCGCGTGGGGAGGAGGTGCCCGAGGACGGCTATCGGGGCGAGTACGTGCTTCCGCTCGTGGCCGAGGTGGAGCGCGAGATCGGGGGCGCCACCGCCGCTGCGCAGCTCGACCCGGGTGAGCTGGGCAGCGCCGCCGTGCGGGTGATGGTCGGGCGGATGCAATCCTCGCTCGGCGCGTTTCGCGTGCAGAGCTTCGACCGCTGGGCGTATGAGAGCGCGCTGCACCAGCCCCGCGAGGACCTTCACGACGCCGAAGGCGCGTCCGTCAGCCCGGTCGAGCATGCGCTGGCATTGCTCGAGCAGCGCGGCCACACGTATAGAAGCGAGGGCGCCTTGTGGCTGCGCAGCACCGAATACGGCGACGACAAGGACCGCGTGCTCGTGCGTTCGAATGGAGAGCACACGTACTTCGCCTCAGATATCGCATACCACCAACACAAGCGCGAGCGCGGCTTTGACCGTCAGATCGACGTGTGGGGCGCGGACCATCATGGCTACGTGGCGCGGATGAAGGCCGCCTATGAGGCGCTCGGCGGCGATCCCGGGCACGTGGAGATGCTGATAATGCAACTCGTTCACCTCGTGCGCCGCGGCGAGCGCGCGCAGATGTCGAAGCGCTCGGGCGAGTTCGTAACGCTCGAGGATCTGTTGCGCGAGATCGGCGTCGACGCCGCGCGCTGGTTCTTGCTGTCGCGCTCGCACGACACGACGATCGACCTCGACATCGATCTCGCCGGTGAGGAGTCGAGCGAGAACCCGGTCTACTACGTGCAGTACGCGCACGCGCGCACCGCCTCGATGCTGGCGAAGGCCGGCGTCGAGCGCGTCGAGCAGTCGCTTGCAAGCGTGGGGGAGGGCATCGAGCCACTGGACCCGGCCGAGCGCACGCTCATCAAGCGGCTGCTCGCCTTCCCCGGCGAGGTGGATGAGGCCGCCGCGCGCCGCGCGCCGCACCGGATCGCCGCCTACGCGCTCGACCTGGCCCAGCAGTTCACCGCCTTCTATCGCGACTGCCGCGTGCTCGGCGCCGAGTCGCCGGCGCTCGAATCCCAGCGGCTGGCATTGTGCGTCGGCTCGCTGCACACGATCGCTCGCTCGCTCGACCTGCTCGGGGTGCAGGCGCCGGCGGAGATGTGAGCGTCAGTCGTAGCGCTCGAGGTCCGCGTCGAGCCGGGCCGCGTCGTCGGCGCTCAACTCGGGGGCGCCGGACGAGGAAGCAGCCTGCACGCGCGCGTGGCGACGCCAACTCGGGAGCAGCAGCGCAAGCAGTCCGATCAGCGCTACGACGACCGCGATCGGCACGAGATAGGCGGTCAAGTCGAAGCCCTTGGCGCTCGGCAGCCCGAGCACCGCGTCGGTGTACTGGGCGACGAGCGCCTGCTTGACCTGAGCTTCGCTCCGTCCTTCGTCGATCAGGGTGCGGATGAACGCCCGCTCGCGGTCGGCCTGCGGCGACTCGGCGACGTTCAACGGGATCTTGCACGTAACGCACATCACCTGGCGTTCGATCGCCGGCAGCGTCGTGCTAGGGGTGGCCGCTCGCGCGCTCGCCGCACCCGTCATCCCGCCGAGACCCGAGGTGCCCGCCAGCGCGCACAGCACGAGCGTCGGGAGCCGAGAGCGCCTCACGAGCTCTGCGCCAATGCGGTCGCGCGGTTCAGCCACGCTTCGTCGACTTCTTGGCGAGAGATCGCCACGACGTGGCCATGGCGGTCTATCACGAACGTCTCGGGGATCACATTCGTGCCATAAGCCTGAGCGAATTCGCCGCCCGCGTCGCGCAGCGACGGGAACGTGATCCGATGCTGCTTGACGAATTCGAGCGAGTCCGAGGAGTTGTCCTTGAACGTGACGCCGAGGACCGTCCCGCCATGGCGCGTCAGCGCATGCTGGGCATGCTCCAGAATCGGGGCCTCTTCCTGGCAGGGCACGCACCACGAGGCCCAGAAGTTGAGCACCACCACCTGCCCTCGATAGGACGCAAGCGAGCGGGTGCCGGCGCCCGAGAGCAGCGGCAGCCGGGTAATCGCCGAGGGCGCCGCGGGGCGCAGGTCGTGCTTGATCGCGTCGTCGAGCGTGCGCGTCGGCGCTTGCGCCGACACCCCGTACACGAGCAGGCCGACGAGCGCTGCCCCGGCGAGGCCGGCGAGAATCGGCATGTACATGCGTTTGGGCACGGGCAGGAAGCCTAGTCGCCCGGGGCGTAATATCTGTCGGGTGCGGTGGTAGCTCAGTTGGTAGAGCGCGAGCTTCCCAAGCTCGAGGTCGCGGGTTCGAGGCCCGTCCGCCGCTTGAGACTCACAAGGACCCTGCTGGCGCTGAATCTTCAGCAATAGCGCCATATCTGAGCCTTTCTGGTCTGGCTCGCCGTAGCCGTCCGAGCGGACGAGCACGGTCATCTGAGGACATCCACACTAGCGATCTGCGGTGACGTTGCGGTGACGGAATTGGGTGGTTTCGGTCCCAGGTGGGCACTTGACGCTGGCTTTGAAGCATTGATACCCTACGTAGGGCATGCAAAAGACATCTGTCTATCTCACCACCGACGAGGCCGAGTCACTGCGGAGCACGGCTGCGCGGTTGGGGCGCTCGCGCTCTGAGTTGATCCGCGAGGGTGTGCGTCTGGTGACTGAGGACCCGGAGCCGCCGGTGCGGACGTTTCGTAGTCTCGGAAAGGGTCACGGTGGGGGAGCGCCGTATAAGCGCTGGGACGCTGAGGAGCTGTACGGGAAGGTCGCTCGCGGTCGATGACTGCGCTGATCGTGGACGCCGGCGCTCTGTATGCGCAGGCGGACGCGGACGAGCCCCAGCACGCCGCCGTTGCCGCTGCGCTGCGTGCGGAGCGCGACTTGCTGGTCACCTCGCAGATCGTCGTTGCTGAGGCCGACTATCTGATCCTGCGCCGTCTCGGGATCGATGTCGAGCTGAGTTTCCTTGACGATCTCGCGGGAGGTACGTACGTCGTAGATGCTCTGACGCCGCCTGAGCTGACGATCGCGCGGGACATTGTCGCCCGTTATCGCGATCTGGAGCTTGGTTTGGCTGACGCCTCGTTGGTGGTGCTTGCCAGCCGCTGGCGAACTCGGCGCATTCTCACGCTCGACGAACGCGCGTTCCGGGCCGTCACCCCACTACAGGGAGGCTCGTTCGAGATCCTGCCGGCCGACGGGTGACGCTGTCGTGGCGGACGTTAAAGTGGGGTCGATGGGCTTCACGAGAATCACGGTGCGAGGAGACCAGATGGGTGGTGTTCCGTGCATCCGCGGCCTGCGGATACCGGTCGCGACCGTGGTCGGGATGCTTGCTGACGGTATGAGCGATCCTGAGATCCTTGCCGCCTACCCGGACTTGGAGGCTGAGGACGTTCGCGAGGCGATGCGTTTCTTGAGAGTGTGCTCCGAATCGACGACCTCGTGAGCATCACCCTCCAGAAGGCCGCCGAGTACTTCCGGCCGGCACTGCTCGATGATGAGGTCGTTGCGGCGGTCGAGCGTATGGCGGAGGCCGACTACGAGATCGACGATCCTTCATCAAGGCACCAGCGCAGGGCCTGCTAGTCCGGCATGTCTAGCCAGATCGCGCCTCCACGATTGTCGATCGCGTGGACGGGACACCAAAGCGACATCTGGGATCTGCTCCTCGCTGGCAGATGGGCGAGCGACCTTTACGTTGACACCGCGGTGACGGATGGCCCCCGAGCCCAGGGATCCCAGGCTGCTAACCCCGTCCGCCGCTTTTAGATTAAACCTCCTGCCGGTGTGGGCAAGTTTGGACGTGGGCAAGATGCGTGCGGGGCCGCGCGATGCCCAGGTGCCGATGGTCAAGACGGGCCGTCCTACCAGGATGGCCCGTAAATATGCGACGACGCTATGCCCTTCCGTGTGTTGTGTTCATATACCGGGCCGATGGCGCTGGCTTGCCGGCGACGTGGCTGAGCCGGCCGAGGACGTCGGTAGTGGGGGAGACCTTCGCGTTCTCGTAGTCGGAGAGTCGGGATGCCGAGGTGCCGGCCTCCCGAGCGAACTGGCGTAGCGTCATTCCGGTGTCGGTGCGCCAGGAGCGAATCTGTGCGGCATATGCGGCTCGTCCCTGCAGGGTGATCTCCTCACGCGCGGTGCGAATCACGTTGCCGATCAAGGCGTCGACCCCGTAGTGCTCGCCCCAAGCTGTGACGGTCTCGGCCGTGCGAGCGGCGGGTCCCCAGGGGCGGCGCCGGATTGCCTCGGCGAGCCGGCGCCAGTCAGACAGGGAGCCCCGGTCGATGACCGTCTCGATCGCCTCGGCCGGCCACTGGTCCATCGGCTGGGTGGTGTCGAGGTCTATGTTGCGGAACAGCATTGTCATCGCAGCATCCTCGCCGCGAGACCGGCAAGGACAATCTTGACCGCGGACCAGTCGTGCCAGCGCTCCTCCAGCGCCTTGTAGCTCGCCAGTCGCGTGGTGACCTCGGCGTCTCGCGGTCGAGGGTCCGAGAGTTGCTTGGCCAGTTGCGTCGAGACGGCCTCGGGCCGGCTATTGATGTCGGCGTAGTAGTCGTCGATGACCTCCAGTGCGGCGGCTGCCTCGTCGAGTCCGATCCGGTCCGCGAGGGCCGCGATGTCGAGGTAATCCCGGGTTTGGTTGCGGCTGAGAGCAAGCCACGCCTTGATCCGAAGGATTTCCTCGGCGGTTGGCACGACCAGCCGCTTGCCCCGCACCTCCATGTCGGTGGTCTCGAGCGGCCGGCTGCGAAGCAATTGACGCACCCCAGTCTCGATGCCCCCGAGTTCTCCGAGAATGATCTTCCCGGGCTGAGCCCGTGTCATCGACCAGTCCCCGAGCGCCTCCAGGTTCTCGAGAATCGTGTCGAAGCGCTCCTCTAGATCCGCGACGACATGGTCGTGATCGAAGGACTGTCGATGGTGGGCATGGAGCGCCGCAGCGGACCCCCCGACCAGCACGGCTCCGGGGACCAGTTCCTGTAGTTGCGTGGCCTTCTCCAATACGTCTTCCATCGACGGCTTCATGAATGTATGTTATCAGATCTGATAACCCACCTCTCGGCCGGTTTGCCGCTCAAGAGTCCCGTTTTCATCCCTGGCCAGTGCGCTACGGTCGAGGCATGCTCCGGTGCCCGCCCGGCACGGCCGTACGTGGACCGATCGTGACGAGCGCTGCGCTCGCTGGCGCGAGTTCGAGCGTGAGGATCCCGGAATGGGTGGGCACGCTTTCCGTATGTAAGGGAGGGCGCCAGGAACCGTTGCCCGCGACCTCGCGCCCGGCGAGCCGCACGCCGGCGGTGGCGCTCTGCGAGGGCGCGGTGAGGCGCTCCACGC
>JBARJU010000221.1:0-1566 GCA_049800435.1 Solirubrobacteraceae bacterium | reverse complement strand
GTGCTGGCCTTCAAGGACTCGCCTTACTACGACCGGGCGCTCTACAAGCTCGCCTGGTCGTACTACCGCGACAACCGCTTCCCCGAGGCGGTGCGCGAGTTCGACAACCTGGTGAAGTTCGCCGACGCGCGCACGGAGGCCGGGCAGAAGGTCGGCTCCGACCTCCGCCCCGAGGCGGTCCAGTACCTGGGCGTCAGCTTCGCCGAGCCCGACTGGGACGGCGACACGCTCCCCGATCCGATCACGGGCCTGCAGCGCGCGCTCGACTTCTACAAGGGGCGCGAGGGCGAGAAGCATGTCCGCGAGGTGTTCCAGCGCCTGGGCGACATCTACTTCGACCAGACGAAGTACGCCGACGCGATCGCCGTCTACAAGACGCTGCTCTCCAAGTGGCCGTACTACGTCGACGCGCCGAAGGTGCAGGACCGGATCGTCCACGCCTACGAGAAGGATCGGAACCTGGTGGCGGCCGCCAAGGAGCGCGAGGCGCTCGGCCGCAACTACACCAAGGGGAGCGACTGGTACCAGCACAACAAGGACAACCCCGAGGCGGTGGCGGCGGCGCAGGAGCTGGCCGAGGACGCCCTGCTGACGGCGGCGACCAACGTCCACGCCGGCGCGCAGGCCTGCAAGACCAAGTGGCAGGAGAACCCGAAGGACACCGCCAAGCTGGAGGAGTGCAAGAAGCTCTACGCCACCGCGGCGGAGCTCTACGAGAAGTACCTGGCCTCCTACCCAAACTCGAAGCGGTTCTACGAGTTCTCGGCCTTCTACGCCGACGCGCTCTACTACTCCGGACAGCTGCCGCAGGCGATCGCCGCCTACAAGACGGTGCGCGACTCGATCCTGGACAACAAGTACCAGGAGGACGCCGCCTTCCGGATGATCAAGGCGTACGAAGAGATCATCGGGGACATGAAGGCGCAGAAGAAGATCGTCGACCCGCCGATCCCCGACGAGAAGAACACCAAGCCGCCGGTCGTCGCCGTCCCGATGCCGGAGATCTACCAGAAGTACCTCGACGCCATCGACTGGTACGTCGGCAACGTCAAGAACGACCGCGTCCCCGATCTCAAGTACGCGGCCGCGGTCATCGTGCTCCGCTACAAGGATTGGACCGCCGCGCGCGAGCGCCTCTTCGCCATCACCAAGCAGTACTGCGGCACCAAGCACGACGTCGGATTCAAGGCCTACGACGCAATTTTGCAGACCTACTTCATCGACTACAACGTCGAGGACGAAGAGCAGAAAGACTGCGCGCTCGGCAAGCTCCTGATGGTCGTCGACCAGTTCGGCGAGTCGGCCTGCGGCAAGGCGCCGGAGGCCAAGCCCTACCTCTCCCGCATCGCGCAGATCAAGTCGTCGGTCAAGACCACCATCATCACCAAGCGTCTGCAGCTCTCCATGGAGAACGAGGAGAAGGGGACGCACAAAGAGCTGGTCATGTGCCAGTCCGGGCCGGGCGGCATCGCGCTGGTCACGGGCGTCGCGACCCCGCAGAAGGCCAAGCCGGGCGAGAAGCAGGCGGCGCAGCCGGCCCAGGGGCCGAGCAAGATCTCGACGGAG
>JBARJU010000220.1:0-12552 GCA_049800435.1 Solirubrobacteraceae bacterium | reverse complement strand
ACGGCGCCGGGAATCGACCGCTTGTGCTGCTTTGGACCCGCTTCGCTTCGGCCGTTATCGTGTCCTGTGTGGGAGCGTGAGCTTCCCAAGGAGCTTGCGGACGCGGCTGAGCGCGAGCGCGCGACGGTGGCGGCGAGCCTCCTCACGCTCGAAGATCCACGGTCGCGGTGAGCCGCGGGTCTCCTCGATGCCGACCTTCGATGCCGGCGGCGTGTAGATCAGCTCGGATGGTCGTGGCTTGGGCACCATCGGTCAATGGTGGATAGCTACGATGGGGTGGGAATGGGCGTGTTTTTGGTGCGCATCCGCGCAGGTCGTGGCGGGGACAGAGGCTCGCGGGGGCGGGGCATCCTTGCCCCGCCGCAGGGCGTGGCGCGGGGGACCAGGCTTGAGCACTCGTTGCGGTCGAGGGGTTGCTTGAGGTGTTGAGCGCCGCTTTGTCGTTACGTCAGCTCGGTCAGTTGCGGGGTAGAAGAGGACGGTGACGGAGACGGTCGTGCCGTCGCGCGGCGCGATCTGCTTGCTGCGCACAGTGGCATAGGCACAGCACGCACGCGAACAGGCACCCCCAAACGGCAAGCGCGAGCGCGATGATCACCGGTGCGACCGTGAGCGGTGCACTGTCAAACCCATTGTGTTGCTCCCCTCGAGCTGGCTTGATCGTATGCGAGTGCCGGGAGAGCACGAGGGGGCTTGAGCGTATTTTTCCGCAGCTTGCGGGTTGTTCGGGGTAGACGTGTGCTTGGAGGAAGACCAACCGGTCGAGGGTCTCGGTGTCGCCTGCGCCATCCACAGCATTGGATGGCCTGCGAAACGATGCGGTTTCCGGTCGGTGCGGTGGATGTCAGGCTCTGCAGCACCCGCCGAGCCCAATGGCGCGATAATCTCCTGCGCGGTGGCTCCCGTAAACCGCGTCAAGGAACGACTGGAAGCCGGTGGGGTCGTATTCGGCACATGGCTTCAGAGCGCCTCTCCGACCGTCGCCAACATTCTCGCCCACAGCGGGATGGACTTCGTGACCGTCGACATGGAGCATGGTCCGGCCAGCTTCTCTGAGGCGGAGGCGATCATGTACGCGGTCGAGGCCGGCGGGAGCACCCCGATGATCCGTCTTGGCGAGGGAAGCCCCCCGACCGTCCTGCGGGCATGCGACACGGGCTGCCAGAGCATTCTCGTCGCACACGTACAGACGGCGGCGCAAGCTGAGTCGATCGTCCGGGCGATGCGGTTCTTCCCGGAGGGCGAGCGGGGAATGGCGCCGTTTACGCGCATGCACGACTGGTCCTCCGAGAATCTTGCGCAGAAGCTCGCCGAGGCCAATCGCTGGCAGCTGGCCGGCATCCTGGTCGAGGACCGCGAAGGGCTTGAGAACCTCGACGACATGCTTGCGATCGCCGGCCTCGACCTGGTCTACCTGGGCATATACGACATCTCACAGGTGCTCGGCTTTCCCGGTCAGGTGGATCATCCCGCCGTGCTCGAGGCAGTGGCATCCGCGGTCAGACGAATCGACGCGGCCGGCAAGGTGGCGGGGGCGGTCGCGCGCGACGCCGATCACCTACGGTGGCTCCTTGAGACCGGCTTCCGCTACATCTCATACCTGTGCGACACGGCGCTGATTTCCCAGCGCGCACGAGCCGTAAGGATGGAGTTCGAGGAGATCGCGCATGAAGCCTGAGTCCGACGAAGTCCTCCGGGTCGGTGTGGCCGGCTACGGCAGCACGGGACAGATACGCAGGCAGCACATCGACGCTCACCCGCGCATGCAGACCGTGGCGGTTTGCGACCGCACCGTCACCACGCCTGGCGAGATGAGCGACGGGGTGCGGATGTGGAGCAACTGGGAGCAGCTCTTGGAGGAGGAGCTGGATGTGCTGTTCGTGTGCCTGTGGAACGACATCGCGCCGACGGTCGCGATGGAGGGCCTGAGGCGCGGTATGCACGTGTTCAGCGAGAAGCCCCCGGGGCGCACCGTGGAGGACGTGATCAAAGTGCGCGAGGTCGAGCAGGCCAACCCCAACTTGAAGCTCAAGTACGGCTTTAATCATCGTTATCACCAGTCGGTGCACGATGCCTTGAAGATCGTTCAGAGCGGGGAGCTCGGCGCGGTGGTGGACCTGCGTGGGGTGTACGGGAAGTCGAAGATGATCCGTTTCGATCAGGATTGGCGCACCAAGCGTGAGATCGCCGGAGGCGGGATTCTGCTCGACCAGGGCATCCACATGGTTGACATGATGAGGCTGTTCGCGGGCGAGTTCGTAGACATCCACTCCTACGTGTCAAACGCCTTCTGGTGCCACGACGTCGAGGACAATGCCTACGTGCTGATGCGTACGGCCGAGGGGGCCGTGGCGATGCTTCACTCCTCGGCGACTCAGTGGCGCCACCGCTTCTCGCTCGACATCACGCTCACCGAGGGTGGCCTGTCGCTGTCGGGAATACTCTCCTCATCGCGAAGCTATGGAGCGGAGACGCTCACCGTGGTGTGCCGAGAGGACGACGACCGGGGTGACCCGCGTGAAGTCACGACGCGCTACAACGAAGATCAGTCCTGGGCGGAGGAGATAGAGGAGTTCGCGCGGGCGATCATCGCCAATCGCGAGATTCGCCACGGCTCCTCGCTGGAGGCCTTGAAGACGATGCAGCTGGTCTATGACATCTACGCCGCCGACCGCGACTGGGCCTCGCGCTGGCTCGACTCGGCGGAGATGCTGCCCGGTATGGCGAAGTGAACAACGTCGAGCGCCTCTTCCGCGATCGCCCTTCGGCGATCGACTTCGCCGATGGCTATCTGGGCTATCTGGCACAGGTGTTCGCACGGATCGACCGCGACGCGGTAGCGTCGTTTATCGAGGTGCTCGAGCGGGCGCGCGCCAGCGGCGCGACCGTCTTTTTCTGCGGCAACGGCGGCTCCGCGGCCACGGCGAGCCATTTCCAGAACGATCTCACCCGCTGGCGCACCGATCCGATGAAGGTTGTGAGCCTCACAGACAACGTGGCGGTGATCACCGCGCTGGGTAACGATTACGGCTATGACCGCATCTTCGTCATGCAGCTCGAGCCGCTCCTGGCGGAGGGCGATGTGGTGGTTGCGATCTCAGCCTCGGGCAACTCTCCCAATGTGGTGCAGGCGATTGAATTCGCCAACGAGCGCAAGGCGACCACGGTCGGGCTGACCGGGTTCGACGGAGGTCGGCTCGGCGAGCTGTGCGAGATTCACGTGCACGTGCCCTCGGCGCGGGGGGAGTATGGACCTGTCGAGGATGCTCACATGGTGCTCGATCACCTCGTGATGTCCTACCTGTGGGAGAAGTGGGCGCACGAGGGCCAGAGCCAGGGGTGAGCGAGCGCGACCCCACTCCGGTAGCGGTCACCTCCCGTTCCTTCTCGCGCCACGAGATCCTGCGCTCCGAGCTGCTGGAGCGCTATGAGCGGGTGAGGTTCAACGATGAGGGAATCTCGCTGCAAGGAGACGATCTCGTGACCTTCTTGGATGGCCATCCGCTTGCGATCACAGCCCTTGAGCGGATCGACGAGTCGGTCCTCGCTCGTCTGCCTGAGTTGAGGGCTATCTCCAAGGTTGGGGTGGGGATCGACATGCTCGATCTCGACGCTATGGAGCGTCACGGCGTGCGACTGGCCTGGTCGCAGGGAACCAACTCACGCTCGGTGTCCGAGCTGACGCTGGCGTTCATGCTCGCTCTGCTGCGCCACCTTCCTACGGTCACGCGGCTCGTGCGCGACGGAGAGTGGCGCCAGGTGCAGGGCCGCACCCTCACCGGCCAGACCGTGGGCATTATCGGCTTTGGCCATGTGGGCCGCGACCTCGCGGCGCTTCTGGGCGCGTTCTCCTGCCGGGTGCTGGCGTATGACATCGCGTCGCTTGAGGACCTTCCGCCTCACGTCGAGCAGTCGAGCCTTGAGTCGCTGCTGGCAACGAGCGAGATCGTGACCCTGCATACCGTGCTGAGCGAAGACACGCGCAACCTGCTTGATCGAGAGCGAATCGGCATGATGCGAGAGGGGGCGCTGCTCATCAACACCTCTCGCGGGGGCCTCGTCGACGAGCAGGCGCTGTTCGAGGCCCTCACATCCGGACACCTTGGCGGTGCGGCGCTCGACGTGTTCTCGGTCGAGCCGCCGCTAAACAGCCCGCTTCTCGATCTCGACCAGGTGATCGCGACTCCTCACGTCGGCGGAAGCACCGCCGAGGCGGTGCTGGCGATGGGCAGGGCGGCGATCGCCGGGCTTGGCGAGTTTTCGCCGGCTTACGGTGTGGGTAATCGATAGTCTTGCGGCCTCGACATCGGGCCAGGACTGTGTAGAGGGGCCTGCGGGAGTGGTCGAAAGGGAGTGGAGCATGAGCGAAGTCACTAGCGTCACCGGTCATACAGGTGCGGTCGTTCTTACGGCTGCCGGTGTGGAGACGCTATGGTGCGCGACTGTGGGATTCTTGTTTAGCGACTCTACTTGGGGGCAAATCAGTGACTGATTTGACGATGATATGAGCAAGTGTCTTGTGACAGGCGGCGCCGGCTTCATCGGCGCTCACCTTGCCCGGGAGCTTCTGGGTACCGGCCATGAGGTAACAATCATGGACGATTTGAGTGGCGGGTTTGTTGAGAATATCGACCAGCGTGCTACGTTTGTGACGGGGTCGGTCGTCGATCACAAGCTAGTTGATGAAATGTTTGCGGACCAGGGCTTCGACTTTGTTTACCATTGCGCCGCATACGCAGCGGAGGGACTGAGTCACTTCATCAAGCGATTCAATTACACGAATAACGTCATTGGCAGTGTCAACCTCATCAACGCTGCGGTCAATAACAACGTGAAGTGCTTTGTATTCACTTCCTCGATCGCCGTGTACGGCGCCGGGCAACTACCTATGACCGAGACGATGCGCCCGGAGCCGGAGGACAGCTACGGGATCGCCAAGTATGCGGTTGAGTGCGAGCTCGCGGTTACTCATCGCATGTTTGGGCTTCCGTACGTGATCTTTCGACCTCACAATGTCTACGGCGAGCTGCAGAACATCGGTGATCGCTACCGGAACGTTCTCGGGATCTTTATCAACCAAATCATGCAGGACAAGCCCCTGTCGATCTTTGGGGACGGTGAGCAGACCCGAGCGTTCAGCTATGTTGGCGATATTGTTCCGGCCATCGCGGCATCGCCAGCTATCGAGGCTGCGCGGCAGGAGATCTTCAACGTTGGAGCTGACACACCGTATTCGGTAAACAGTCTTGCCGACACCGTGCGCTCTGCTATGGGTGTGCCCGAGCATCCGGTGATTCACCACCCGCCCCGGGACGAGGTCAAGCACGCGTTCTCAGATCACAGCAAGCTTCAATCGGTGTTCGGTGAGAACAAGTCGACAGATCTGGTAACCGGCGTCCAGCGTATGGTGGATTGGGCCAAGGATGTGGGGGCTCGTAAGAGCTCTACATTTGAGAACATTGAGATTGAGCGTAACCTTCCACCGTCTTGGCGAGAGAGCTAGGTCACAGCTAGGGTCTCGAAGATTCGTCGCTTGAGCAGGTGCTTCTCGAGGCTCTCACATCCGGGCACCTGGCGGTGCGGCGCTCGATGTGTTCTCAGTCGAGCTGCGCCTCGACAGCCTGCTGCTGGGTCTCGACCAGGTGATCGCGACTCCTCACGTGGCCGGGAGCACCGCGGAGGCGGTGCTGGCAACGGGCAGGGTGGCGATCACCGGGCTTGGCGAGTTTTCGCCGGCTCACGGTGTGGGCAGCACCCAATAACCAATGGGAGCTACTCCGACGATACGAGTTCTGTCCGTGATCTGAGCCAGACGAGGAAGTAGTCCTCGGTCATTTGCTTGGATGCGACGGCCCTGAAGGTACGGTCGACGTCTTCCGTTGTTGCAGTCAGCCGGTAGCCGTGCTGTTCGAGGTAGATGTCCATGAGGAGCAATTGCGCTTGCCAGATGAGCAGGCCAAGGCGCTCGACGCCCTGGCGATGGCAGAGGAGACGTCGGTCTCGGAGGTCATCCGCGAGGCGATCGCCGAGCGCATCGAGGAGCGCCGCGCCGACGAGGACTTCCAGGACCGCCTACGGCGTGCCGTGGAGCGCAACCAACAGGCGCTCGACCTGCTCGCCAAGTAAGCACTTCTCGACCGAGTATCGGGTCGAGTCCGGCGCAGCCCCTTCGTGACCTTCAGAGGTGGGCTCCGGCGTCGGCGTCCACAAGCAGGATGGTGCCGTCGTTGTGTACGCGGCCGGCGGGGATCGTGTGGTCGCCGGCCACGAGCCGGCGGCACATGTCGGCCTTTGTGGCGCCCGTCGCCAGCCACACGATCCTTCTTGCCCGATTGATGAACGGCAATGTCATGCTCATGCGCGGGAGGCCGTTGAAGCGCTCGACGTGCCATATGTCGCGATCGGTCACGTCGAGGATCGGGTCTCCCGGCGCCAGTGACGCTGTGTGGCCGTCCTCGCCGAGGCCAAGCTGAAGTAGATCGAGCGGCGCCCCGTTTGTGACGCAACGCATCGTCTCTTCGTAGCGACGACATGCAAGCTCCAGATTGTCGGTCTCCACGGGCATGGGATGGACGTTCTCCTCAGGAATCTCCGCAGGCGCGAGGAGACGGTCGCTGAGCTGGGTGAAGTTTCGATCCTCACTGCCGGCGGGAGCGACTCGCTCGTCGACCTGGAATACGTGCACGCGGCTCCATGGCATCGGCAGGCCGAGGAGCGCATCGAACATCAGCGGAGGCGTCCTCCCGCCGCTGAGACCGAGGGTGTAGTCGTCCACGCGATCGGCAAGCACGCGCTGGCAGTCCTCGGCGATCAGTTCGGCAGCGGCTCGTGTGAGCTCGTAGGCATTGAGGTATTGCTTGATCTCCACGCGCTGAAGATACTGGCTCAATTGATGCTCAGCGCCTGCGGCGACCCGAGCGTGCCCGCGTGGCAGCGGCCCATAGAGCTATGGCATGATTGCGCCCATGCAACGCGACGGACAGCCACGAATCGCGGCGATCGTGCCGATGCGCCATTTCAGTCGTCGCGTCGCGGGAAAGAACTACCGCGTGCTCGGCGATAGGCCGCTGCACCGCCACATCTTGGACACGCTGGTGGCGGTCCCCGCGATCGTCGAGACGATCGTGGATACGGACAGTCCCCAGATCACAAGCGAAGTGCAGGAGCAGCTGCCGCAGGTGCGCATCGTGCAGCGTCCCGAGCACTTGCGTAGCGAGATGATCACGATGAACGACATCCTGATCAACACCGTCAGGCAGGTGGACGCGGACTACTACCTGCAGACCCACAGCACGAATCCCTTGCTCAGGGAGGAGACGATCGGCCAAGCGATCGAGCTGTTCCTCGCAAAGCGCGACGAGTACGACTCGCTGTTCTCGGTGACCCCGCTGCAAACCCGTCTGTGGAGCGCGGATGGGAAGGCGCTCAATCACGATCCGGACAATCTCATCCGCACCCAAGATCTGGAGCCGATCATGGAAGAGAACTCGTGCATCTACATCTTCAGTCGCGATGTTTTGGAAGAGCGCCACAACCGCATCGGCAAGCGTCCGCTCGCGTTCGTGATGGATCCCGCCGAGGCGCTGGACATCGACACCGAGATCGACTGGGAGGTCGCGCGGGCGAGACTCGCGGTGGCGGACAAGCTGCCCGTATGAGCCTCAACGATCCAATCGCCAGCGCCGATCGCTGGCTGGCTTGCTTTCGCGACGCCGCCGATCGAGCCAGCGAGGAGCTCGATCGCCGGCCGGACATCGATTCGCGCCTGCGCGAGGTGGGGAGCATCGGGGCGGGAGGGGATCGTACGCTTGAGATCGACGCCCTGGCGGAGGATGCCGTGTTTGATGGGCTCGAGGCGTTGGCGCGCGAAGGCGCTTCGTTCACTGCCATCTCCGAGGAGCGAGGCGTGGTCGAGTACGGCGGCGGCAGCATGCGCGTGGTCATCGACCCGATCGACGGCTCGCTCAACGCCAAGCGCGGTCTTGGCCACTGCGCGATGTCGATCGCAGTCGCTGATGGCCCTACGACGGATGACTTGGCGCTGGCGTTCGTCTGGGACTTCGGCACCCGTGAGCTGTTTCACGCGGTGCGCGGCGGCGGGGCGTTCTTGAACGGGAAACCTGTCGAGCCCTTCTCCGAGGAGCGTTTAACTGAGGACGGACGTCTGGAGCTACTCTGCATCGAGACGAGCGACGCACGATATACGGCGCAGCTGGGTGCACCTCTCGCGGATGTGGCGTACAAGTGGCGCATTTTGGGCTCCATCGCTGTTGCGCTCTGCCAGGTCGCGACCCCGCGGGTGGACGCGATGGTGAACGTTTCGCGCTGCCGTATCCTCGACGCTGCGGCCGGTGCGCTGATCGTTCGCGAGAGCGGGGGGGTCGTGCGGTTTGAGGAGGACGCGAACGTACCGCTGGAGCTGGAGAAGCGAACGTCGCTGTGTGCAGCACGCACGCCCGTTGCGGCCGACGAGCTCATGGCATTGATATGCTGCGCTCCGCGATGATGCGACTCACCCCCCACAATGATCTCCGGCGGATGGACATCCAACTAGCTGTGGTGATCCTGACACACGGAGTAGGGGACAATGTCATGGGCTTGCTAAATCATCTATCGGCTGAGACCATCACACTCACCAATGAGCTGATCGTCGTACACAATCAGAGCCGTCCAAACGAGACGCTGACGCTGTCTCCGTACGACAAAGTGCGAATTGTGGAGCTAACTACTAATCGCGGGTACGTTGGAGGCATGAATACTGGCATTGAGCTAGCCTTGCAGAGCAAACCTGAGTACGTCCTTATCCTTACACACGACGTTCGCATCACGGCGGATGAGGTGCAAGAACTTTACGCATTGATGTGTGATCACAACGATCTCGGTGTCATAGGCCCAGTTCTGTGTGGACTGGACAATATACCATATTCTACTGGCTTTGTCCAGGGCAATCGCATTCAGATGAAACACCGTGTTCCCGCCGGGGATATACCCGCACCTATCTGGTCATGCGCCGCAATCGATGGATCGGCGATGATGTGGAGAGCGACTGTACTTGAGGCTGTAGGAGGATTCGACGAGCGATTTTTTATGTATTGCGAGGATGTCGACATTTGCGCACGCGCAAATAAGTGTGGGTGGAATATCGCGGCGGCGACAGATGTACGAGTATTTAGCGCTCCGGGGAAGGGTCATCGTAGAAGCGCGCACGCTTATCTTCGGACCAGGAACGGGCTTGCTTATGCACGCACTTTTGGACCGGCCGGGCTTCTCGCTGGGCTGGCTGAGTGCGCTGTTGACTTGTGGCAAGCAACGCCAAAGCCAGGCGGGCGACGCTTCCGCGATAAGGAAGCGCGACAGGTCGCGGCGAAGTACTGGCGCGGCACCCTTTTTGGGGTACTTGACTATTTTCGAGGACGGTGGGGCCCTCCTCCGCTAAGTTTGTTGCGTGACAGCGACATGCAAGGCACCTCGACGTGAGCTTTGCGGACTGAGCAAGTCTATTACGTTGATGGAGCACCTCCGTGTTGGACTGGATACCTGGGCGCCAAGCATGTTGTCCCAATACCAAGGGCGAAGGCCGCGATGCAAAGACCCGGAGCGCTAAAGAGACTCACTAGAGTCACAGAAGTAGTGAGTACCGATACGATCCAAGCAGCAATTCCAAACACAATCCACGAGTCCTCGCGCCGCTCTGCACCTGTCATGGCGCGCCATATCAGACCTACGAGGATAAATACAACCGGAAAATAGATGAGCACGGCGCCGATGATACCCATCGTCATGATTGCGTTTAGCACGCCGACATCACCGTTGCGAATTGAACCGAGTCGAATACCGGCAACATAGTGGTTTCTTGGATCGAGAAAGCCTAGCCCAAAAACCCAGTTAGGTCCCAGGACCTGCTCCAACTCCGACGCCTCGACCTTTCTGTACGCGACAGTGGATGTGGTCGCATTGTTCGACGACAGAGTCGAAAAGACAGAGGAAACTCGAGATTCGACAGCGCTGAGGGTAGTCTGTGGTATGAGCGAAGCAGGGCCCAGTACAAGTACAGCACCCAGTACGCTCAAAATGACTAGCAGACGAGCTAGATGTTGTCGGCCAAAGTGAGCCGAATCGCGGTTGAAGCCCAACCACACGACGAGGGCAAACACAAGTCCAATAGAACAGCCAATGTACTGAGCCCGAGTAAGCTCCAGCGCTACCGCGATAATCGAAAGCGGTGCAAGGACCGCTCCCGCCAGTCTCAGTCTCCGCTCTCGCGCCAGAAGCAACAGTCCAAAGCCGAGCATGGCAGCGACGACCTCCAAGAACTGAGCATTTACATAAAGTCGTGTGATGCCGTTAGATTCGACGGTGTGCCCAGGATGAACCCAGAACGCGAATGACCTGTGGGTCGCGATAGACATGATCTCGGTGATGTCCGTCCCGACGACACCGAGCGCTAGGGTGACGAGCATTACCCATCGCACATACGAACGCGTCAGTGTGGCAGCGAAGAGAGGCAGCAGGAGGGCGAAGAATACAAAATCTCGCCCGTAATCCATCGCGTGTGCAAGTGTAATCTCCCCCCATACGTAGGAGCGCGCTACGGTAGCCACCCAGAGCAGGAGAAGCACACCAGACCAGATAGACAATACGCGACGCTCAGGAGTATCAGCGAGACGCTGAAAGTCCTCACGGAAGTTGTCAATCAGCAAGGTCGCGATGAGGACGACAATAAAGACGTCTGAAAGATACAGATGCAAAGGCGTTTCGATAGTCTCTAGCTCAGGGCCGGGAAGAGCATCAACGCTGCCAAGCACGAGGATTGCTAGCCACACGCCCAAGCCAAACCGTCGCACAAGCAGGGCCACGGCTGCAAGTACGAGCAGCCCCTCAGCGATCTTTGGGAATTGTTCACTCGTGGCGAGTCCACCCAAGCCAACGGAGACGCCAACGCTGGTGACAACTGCAATGAAGAAGCCGCTATGGGAGCGCTCTCTACCAAGGCGGCGAGGGATTCGCATGATGTTCAGATCGCTAACAGTCATCGTGTGTGTCTGGTGGCTACATCAAGCAGAGGCAAGGCACGCTAGCAGTTTGTCTGTCACGGTAGACGTCCGCGCCGCCGCACAACCTTGTTCGTGATACGCGCTTGGCGACGGGGCAGTAGCCCTGTGATGCCGCAAAGGCGATTGCGATCAGACCCAAGACCCCAGGATGCAGGAGCCTGTGCTCGGTAACGCCCACAATCGGCACGAGCGTGAGGATGACCACCGAACCGATCATGAACCTGTGGGTATAGTGCGTAGCAATCCACAGCACCGGAACGAAGAACGGTGCTATCAGCAAGACCGCGATCAGCGAGCCTTGGCTGGACAGCAGCCCAGGTGGAGCGGCAAACAGAGCTATGGCTGTCTTGGCAATCGTTGTTCCCCAGATTTTGGCTCTCAAGCTTCGCAAGTCTATGCAAGTTGGGCTGGATTCGTCTTGGCGAGCGTCGTGCATCAGGCGACGGATCGCGTAGTGGGTGCATAGGAAGCCGTAGGCCTCCTGGTAGACGCCGTCGGGATGCTTGGAGCGTAGTACCATGCGTGGGCCGCGTTGGTGGGTTTTCAGCTCATCGATGGCACCCTCGAGCTCCCATCGCTGTGAGTAGAGTTCGGCAAGCTCAGCCTGCTTATCATCCTCGATTGTGCAGAGCAGCCGGTAGCGCTCGTCGGCCTAGGAGAGCCCGGGATCCTCGAGCTGATACTCGATCACGCGCACCTTGGCTGGATCGCTGTGAGCGTGACGGTCTGAGAACGCGTATACCGAAGAGAGGTAGGAGCCGTCCGGGAGCGTCTGCTCGCGTGGCGGGCGCATGTTCGACTTGACCCGCCAGAGCAATTGAGCACCGGTCTCGCGGGCCATTTTGAAGCGCTCGAAGCTGTAGAAGCCGCGGTCGGCCAGGCACAGCATCCCCGGGCCAAGCGCCCCCAACAACTCATCGGCCAACTCATTCTCAGAGGTCTCATACGGGCCGAGCGCCGCGCTTGTGATCGCGTGCGTCCCGCACTCCGCCAGTCCAACCAAGCGCAATTGCGCGAACGCTCCACCCCCCAACGACGTGAGGAGCCCGGCCTGCCGAACGCCTCAGCGTTCACCGTCGTGTCGGCCACATCCAGAGTCGTCCCATCCAGACTCATCGGCCGCAGATCACGCCAGAACTCCCCCCGCGTGCCGACGCCCCCCAACGGCTTGGCGACCGCCTCGAAGAGCAACTGCAACGGCTCGGACCCCAAGCGCTGGCGTGCCCTGAAGATCGCCGCCTTGCTCGGCACCTCCCACGCGCGCTCCCAGCCCGAGGCCCACGAGAGCCCCTCCACCAACTGACGCATCACCTCCTCATAAGAAGCGTCGCTGAACAACGCCATCGCCAACACGTAATAGACGACCACTCGCGCCTGACGGGGTCCCTGTAGGTGGTCCAGGGCCTATGCGCAGTCTGGTTGTTGATTGTCGGTAGGGGTGTCTGCGTATTCGGTGGGTGTGAGTCCGTCTAGCGCTGAATGTGGCCGGTAGGTGTTG
>JBARJU010000219.1:0-4854 GCA_049800435.1 Solirubrobacteraceae bacterium | reverse complement strand
GTCATGGGCGGCGGGGGGTACGTCGCCGGGCCCGTCGGGGTGGCTGCTCTCGCGAGGCGTACCCCACTGGTGCTCACCGAGGCAGACAGTCACCTCGGTCTCACGAATCGCCTGCTCGCTCCGTTCGCGCGGCGCGTGTGCCTGTCGTTTCCGATCGACGGTCGCGGAGGCTCTCGCTACCGCCTCACGGGCCGTCCGATCCTCGCGCACGGCGCCGAGCGTGCCAGAGCCCGCGAGCACTTCGGGATCGCCCCGGAGGAGTTGTGTGTGCTCGTGTTCGGTGGCTCGCTCGGGGCGAGCACGATCAACCACGCGGCGCTCGACGCATTCAGCTCCGGCGCCTTCCACGTCCTGCACGTGTGTGGGCGCCGAGATTTTCAAGAGCTCTCCGAGCGTCCGCTGCCGGCCGCCTATGACCTGCGCGAGTACCTCGACATCGATGAGTTCGCCGACGCGCTCGCCGCAAGTGACCTGGCCGTGGCACGCGCGGGCGGGTCGGTGTTCGAGATCGCCGCGCACGGTCTGCCGGCGATCCTTGTGCCATATCCGCACGCCTCCGCCGACCATCAGACCGCCAATGCTCGCTGGATGTCCGAGGCGGGCGCGGCTCTAGCGATCGAGGACTCCCAGCTCACCGCGGCGAGGCTCGCACGCGACGTGGCCGGGTTGCTCTCAAACCGAGCCCGCTTGGCGGCGATGGCAAGCGCTTCGCGGCGGCTCGCGCGGCCCGACGCCGCACGGGAGATCGCGGGCGAGTTGATGCGAGCGGCCGGACGATGAGCGGCCCCACGATGAGCGGCCCCACGATGAGCTGCCCCACGATGAGCTGCCCCACGATGAGCGGTCTCACGATGAGCGACCCCACACTCCGTTGCGCCGACGAGGATCGACGCCCCGGTGGATCGGAGCGTGAGCCATGAGCGAGAGCGAGAGACCCTGGCAGGGGCGCCGCCTGCACTTCGTCGGGGTGGGGGGCGCCGGGATGAGCGGCTACGCACGCGCCGCCCACGCGCTCGGGGCAAGCGTCAGCGGCTCGGACAGGGCCTCGACCCCCTATCTGGAGAGCCTCGCGCGCGAAGGCGTGCTCGACGCGCATATCGGCCACGACGCCTCAAACGTGCCGAGCGGCGCCGACGTCGAGCTGGTCCACTCGAGCGCCGTCCCCGCCGAGAACCCCGAGCGCCTCGCCGCGCGCGGGCGCGGTCTACGCGACCGCCCTCGCGCCGACCTGCTCTCAGAGCTCACTGCCCTGCGTCGCACGATCGCCGTTGCCGGCGCCCACGGCAAGACCACCACTTCCTCGATGATCGTCCACATCCTGCGCGCGGCCGGCGTCGACCCGGGCTGGCTCGTCGGCAGCTCGGTAGGAGCCGGGCTCGCCAACTCGCATTGGAGCGCCGGCGAGTGGCTCGTCGTGGAGGCCGACGAGTCCGATCGCTCGATGCTCAGCCTGCATGTCGATGTCGCGGTGCTAACAAACGTCGAGCTTGACCATCACGCGACCTTCGCATCGCTTGCGGAGCTGCGCGAAGCGTTCCGCGAGTTCCTCGCGCGCGCCACGCGGGCAATCGTGATCTGGGAGCGTCCGGAGCTGCTGGAGTTGGCGTGGGGACTCACACCCTCCACCACCGTGGATGGGCCGCCGGCGGGTGCGCCATCGGCTCCGCTCGAGGCACGAGGAGAGGTCGAGATAGTGCCCTACGATCTCGCCGACCCGAGGCCGTGCGACGGCGGCTCCGTGTTTCAGTGGCATGGTCACGAGGTGATGGTGGGAGTGCCTGGCGCCCACAACGCGCTGAACGCCACCGGCGCGCTCGAGGCCTCCGTGCGCGCCGGAGCGGACGAGCAGCGCGCCGTCGCCGCTCTGGCCAGCTTCAGCGGCGCGGCCAGGCGCTTCCAACTGCTCGGCACGACCGCGCGCGGCGCCCGGGTGTACGACGACTATGCCCACCACCCGACCGAGGTTGCGGCCACCATAAGCGCCGCCCGCACACTCGCCCCCAAGCGCCTCGTGGCCGTCTTCCAGCCGCACCTCTATTCGCGCACGGCGCTGCTTGCCGAAGAGTTCGGCGAGGCCCTCGCCCAGGCCGACGTGATCGCATTGCTCGACGTGTATCCCGCGCGTGAGCGCGCCGAGGATCATCCCGGCGTAAGCGGCCTCACACTGGTGCGTGCGATCGCCGCGCACGCCGGCGATCGTCCGGTGCTTTGGCTGGAGAGCCTCGAGCGGGCCGAGCATGAGCTTCCCGCGCTGCTCGACGACGGCGACCTCTGCCTTGTGATGGGCGCCGGCGACGTCGATGCGCTTGCCCATCGCCTGGTGAGAGACTCATGAGTGTCTTTCTGTCCCCTTCGATCGCGACGCCGCCATGAGCGGGCGACCGCCGGACACAGTTCGCAAGAACCATCCCCTCGCCGGCCTTGCCACCGTGCGCACCGGCGGCCATGCAGAGTGGTTCGCCCGCGCTGGCAGCGAATCCGAGTTGCGCGAGCTGCTCGAGTGGGCTCGCGGCGCCGCGATCGAGGTCAACGTCGTCGGCTCCGGCTCCAATCTGCTCGTCGCCGACGAGGGCGTGCGGGGGCTCGTGCTCAAGCTCGATCGCCGGCTCGCCGCGATCGAGCTCGACGGCGCAAGCCTTCTCTGTGGCGGCGGCGCACGGCTCCCATCGGTCGCGGCGCAAGCCGCCCGCAGCGGGCTCTCGGGCATCGAGTTCGGCGTAAATATCCCCGGGACGGTCGGTGGGGCGGTGCGCATGAACGCCAACGCCTATGGCGGTGCGCTCGCGAGGGTGCTCGAGTGGGCCGAGGTGGTGAGCGCCTCCGGCTCGCAGCGACGCCTGCCCGGGGAGTTTGGCTTCGCCTACCGCACCTCCAACCTGCGCGCCGGGGAGATCGTCGCAAGCGCTCGTTTCACGCTCATCCGCTCCGATCCCCAAGTCGTCAAGGCGACGCTCGAGCGGATGCGTGCGCGCCGTCATGAGGCCCAGCCCCAGGCAATCAAGACGTTCGGCTCCACTTTCAAGAACCCCGAGGACCCCGCCGCCGAAGGACGGACCGCGGGCCTGCTGCTGTCCGAGGCCGGCTGCAACGGGCTTGCCGTCGGCGGAGCGCGCTTCGCGCCCAAGCACGCCAACTTCATCGAGAACACCGGCGCCGCGAGCACGGCCGATGTAGTCGCGCTGATGGCAGAGGGGCGCCGCCGGGTGCTCGAGCTTTTCGGCGTGGCGCTCGAGCCCGAGGTTCAGACGCTCGGAGCCGTGCGCTTTCCGTGGGCGTCGTAGCGCTTGGCTGCTTCCTCGAGAATGGCGAGCATCGCCGGCGTGGCGGGGCTCAGGCGCACGTCGCTCGGAGCGGCGGCGATCACCTGACGCACGGGCGGTCGCGGCGCGAGCGCCCGAATCGCTATGTCCTCGCGCACCACCGACAGCGCGAGCTCGGGGATCAGCGCGACTCCCACCCCCGCCGCCACGAGGCCCTGGACGGTCTGGTAGTCGTCGCTCTCAAAGGACACATTCGGCTCGAACCCGGCCGCATGACACGAGCGCACCACGTGGCGCGCGCATGGGCTCTGAAGCGATGTCTGTATCCAGGCATCGCTCCTGAGGTCCTCCAGACGCAAGCCGCTCTTCTTCGCAAGTCTGTGCTCGCGCGGCAGCGCCAGGTACATCGGGTCCTGTAGTAGCTCGACTCGGTTCAGGCTGTCCAGCCCCGCCGCGGGCGCCTCGAACTCGAACAGCAGCGCAAGGTCGAACTCCCCGGCCCGCAACCGCGGCGCGATCTCCTCGGGCTCGCCCTCGGAGAGCGTCAGCTCGATCTCGGGGTAGGCGGTGCGGAACGTCGCGATCGCAAGCGGCATCAGCGTCGCGCCAGCCGTGGGAAATGACGCCATCCGCAGCCGTCCCGCCCTCAGGCCGGCGATTGCCGACAGCTCGGCCTCGGCTGCCTCCAGGCGCCCGAGGATGCCCTCGGCATGCTCCACAAGCGCCTCGCCCGCCGGCGTCACACGCACGCCGCGGGCGTGACGCTCGAGCAGCGTCATTCCAGTTTCGGCCTCGAGCGTCGCCACCTGCTGGGAGACCGCCGACTGGGTATAGGAGAGCTCCTCCGCCGCCGCCGAGAACGAGCCGCGTCGAGCTACCTCTGCCAGGACTCTGAGTCGGCCAACGTTCAGCATTAGCTGTCCTTATAGCTCAGATTACGAATTTCACTGGTGCTGATGGCAGGTAAGTGGAACCCTGTAATCGAAATCAATCTCAGATCGTGCCACACAGGACGATCGCCATCACGGCAACAGGCGCCGGACACAGTAGTCACAGTCAGGCGAAAAGGCACCAGGAGAAAAGAGCTCAGAAATGTCCGCCAACATCATCGTTTCCTATGACGGGACGAACAACGAGGACGACGCCGTAGCGCTGGGACGGCTATTCGCCGCCGCCGGCTCTGAGGTTTCGCTCGCATACGTGCGTCACGCACCCGAAGAGGACACCAGCCGCGAGATCCTCGCACAGCATGAGGCCGAAGTACTGCTCGAGCGCGGCACCGAGCTGCTCGGCGACCGCGATGCGCCTCGTCACGTGATCACAGACCGCTCCACCCCGGAGGGGCTCGCAAAGCTCGCCGCGCAGAACGACGCGGACGCGATCGTGTTCTGCTCGGACTCCCACACCGCTCGCGGTCGCATCGGCGTCGGCAACTCTGCCCAGCGTCTGCTCGAGGGTGGCGCGACGGCGATCGCGATCGCTCCGGCCGGGTTTGCCCAGCAGACCCAGCAGAGCGTCAGGCGCGTCGGCATCGCCGGCGACGACAGCGCGGTTGCGACCGCCGAGGCGCTCGCAACCGCGCTCGGTGCTGAGC
>JBARJU010000218.1:0-2034 GCA_049800435.1 Solirubrobacteraceae bacterium | reverse complement strand
GTAGCGTCCTCCAGCCGCAAGGCGATACAACTCATGCTCGCGCACATGGCGGTGGGGAAAGGGCGGGTCGGGGGGTGTGGCGCCGCCACCGTGCTTGAGAGACCCTCCGAACAGCGCGAGCTCGACGTCCTCGCGCTCGTGTAGGCGCTGGAACGCACCAAGGCGGTAGGTGGGCGCATGGCCCGTGACCAACAGGACGGGCTTCACCGCAGCGCGTGCTCGTAGGCGGCGAGCGTCTGCTCCCCGCAGCGCTTCCACGTGAAGTTGGCGGCGACTGTCTCACGCGCGCGGATGCTCGCCTCGCGCAATCGGCCCGGGTCAGAGAGCAGCTCGTCGATGCGCTGCGTGAGTCGCTCGATGTCGCCGGGTGGGACCAGTACGAAGCCGTCACCCGCCGCGGCGATCTCCTCCGGCCCCGGCTCGCCGCGACAGCCGATGGCGGGCACGCCGCCGGCCATCGCCTCGATATAGGCCACGCCGAACGCCTCCTCGGTGGAGGGCATCGCGAAGAGGGTGCACCGGCGCGACTCCTCGATCGCCTCCGCCGGCGCCATCTGCCCGCGAAACTCGACCCGCTCGGCGACCTCGAGTCGTGCCGCGAGCCCTTCGAGGGCGACCCGCTCGGGACCGTCGCCGACGATCGTGTAGCGCAGGGTTGGGTGGCGCTTGGCGAGCACGGCAAGCGCGCGCATGACGTCCCCGTGGCGCTTGCGCGCCACCAGGTGTCCGACGGTCACCAGCGAGGGGGTCTGATCCCGTCGGCTCGACGTGCCCCTCCCGCGCGAGGGGAGATCCGCGCCGAGGTGCACCACGCGCACATCGCTCGCGCCATAGGCGCCGGCCAACTCGGCGATCCCGCGGCTGTTGGCGAGCACGCTCGTGGCGGCCTCGAGGCCGCGTTCGACGGCGTGGCGACCGGCCTCGCTGCGAGGCGCCGTGTAGAGCACGTCGCCGCCGTGCACCGATAGGACGAGCGGCACGCCGAGACGCGCACGACGGACCGCGTCCCCCGCGGGAACCGCATTGTGGGCGTGGATGAGGTCGAACTCGAAGGAGCGGCGCATACGACGCAGCGCCAGGCCGAGCGCTGGAGCCGCCCAGGCGCCCCACGCCGGATATGCGCGCGAGCGGGGAGGTGAGACATAGCGCACATATGTCACTTCGAGCCCGTCGCGAGTCTGTGTTCGGGGCTCACCCGCGAGGTCGCGCAGCGCACGCGTCCCAGCGCCCGGCCCGGCGGATAGCGAAGCTCGCGGCGGGATCAGTCGGTGCAGCACGATCACCCGTACCTCCGCGCCGGCCTCGCGCGCGGCAAGCGCCTGACGGTGTGCCCACACACCCAACACCGGGTCGCCCTGGCGCGGGTAGAACTCGGCTACGACGGCGACCTTCACCAGCGTCGATGGGTCGCGAGGGTTCGCCCGGCTTCGCTCGCGCTCAGGTAGGGCCGGTGCTCCAGGAAAGCGCGTGCCTCGGCGAGCGCTTGCTCGCGTGAGTATGAACTGGCGGCAGGAGCCGCGCGGTGGACGATCGGCGTCGCATCGATCACGCCGCAGCGCCAGCCGTGCTCCCGGGCAAGCGCCCCCCAGTGCAAGTCCAGGCCCCAGCCCATGCGCAACGCGGGGAACGGCAACAAGGTCGAGAAGGTGCTGTGGCGGAAGGCGGTCACGGGACCGATCTCCACAAAGCTCGTCTCACGCACCGCGCTGCCCGGGTGACGACGGGTGACCCGCCAGGCGGCATGTGAGGCCAGCTGGTGGGCGGGCTGGGCGAGGTCGAGGTCGAAGCGCTCGGCAAGGAACAGGAAGCGGTCGAGGAACTTGCTCGGCAGCGCAATGTCGTCATCGACAACCACCAGCCAGTCGTAGTCGTCCGGTACGTGGTCGGCCAAGAGCAGGTTCAGGTTCTCGAACTTGCCACGCTCGTGCGGGGCGCGACTGTGGAACTCGGCCGCGTGGCGCGACCCCGCGATCTCGGCACGGATTGCCTGGACAAGTACACGTTGCGCGGCACGCTCCACGCACAGCACCAGCA
>JBARJU010000217.1:0-22066 GCA_049800435.1 Solirubrobacteraceae bacterium | reverse complement strand
GGCCGCGGCCGCTCACATCGATGCCGATGCGCCCATCGTGGTGCTCAGCGGCGACGTGCCGCTCGTAAGCGCCGAGGCGATCGGCGCGCTCGTGGAGGCGCACGCGAGCAGCGGGGCAGCGGCGACGATGGCGACCGCCGTGCTCGCGGATCCAAGTGGCTACGGCCGGGTCGTGCGCGACTCCGACGGGTCGGTGGCGCGTGTCGTTGAGACCAAGAAGCCGGGCGATGCCAGCGACGCGGAGCTCGAGATTCGCGAGGTGAATTCCGGCATATATGTCTTCAGCGGCTCGGCGCTGCTCGGTGTGCTCCCGCGACTCACCTCCGAGAACGCGCAGCGCGAGCTGTACCTGCCGCAGGTGCTCGACCTGCTGCGCGCCGACGGGGAGCTGGTTGGGGCTCAGGCGATCGACGACGAGCGGCTGATGCTCGGGGTCAACGATCGCGTGGCGCTCGCTCATGTTCGCAGGCTCGCCCAGCAGGCGATCGTCGAGCGTCACATGCTCGCCGGTGTCACGATCGTGGATCCGGCTTCGGTCCAGATCGATGTGGACGTTGAGATCGGTCAGGACACTGTGATCGAGCCGTTCACCACAATTGGTGGCAGCACGAGGATCGGCAGCGGGTGCACTGTGCGGTGCTCCTACATAGTGGACAGCGTGCTCGAGGATGGCGTCAGCGTCGGGCCATTCGCCTATCTGCGCCCCGGCACCGTGCTGCGTGCGGGCTCAAAGGTAGGGACGTTTGTGGAGATCAAGAACTCCGACGTCGGGCCCGGTGCGAAGATCCCGCACCTCTCCTACATCGGCGACGCCGACGTCGGCGAGCAGTCGAACCTCGGCGCGGGCACGATCACCGCCAACTATGACGGACGTTCAAAGCATCGCACCACGATCGGCAAGCGCGTGCGCGGGGGGGTCGACACCTCCCTCGTCGCCCCAGTGACGGTCGGCGACGACGCCTACACCGCCGCGGGCTCGGTCGTCACCGAGGACGTGCCCGCGGGCGCTCTCGCGGTAGCCCGTGCGCGCCAGCAGAACGTCGAGGGCTACGCCGAGCGGCGCGAGAACGAGTCATGACGGCTCGATGCGGCGAGCGACGGACCGATCGATGCCGCGACTCACTGGTCAATCGACGCGCCGGGCAACGGACCGATCGACGCTGCGACTCACTGGTCAATCGACGCACCGAGCGACGGACCGATCGACGCGCCGATCGCTCTACCGCCAGCCGTCGCGGCCGGCCTCTACACTCCCGAATGAGATGAGCAGCGTGATCGATACGCGCACGCAGCCCTCCCCGACGAGTCTGCCGATCGATTACGACAAGCGGCTGATGCTCTTCTCGGGGCGTGCCAACCCGCAGCTTGCGCTCGACATCTCCGAGAAGCTCGCCGTGGACATCGGGCCGGTGACGCTCAAGACCTTCTCAAACGGCGAGGTGTACTGCCGCTACGAGGAGTCGATTCGCGGCGCCGACGTATTCATCGTGCAGTCCACCTGCGGCAACCCGGCCACCGGGGTCACGGCAAACGATTCGTTGATGGAGCTCCTGTTCATGATCGATGCGGCGGTGGGCGCCTCCGCGCACCGCGTGATCGCCGTGACGCCGTGGTTCGGGTACTCGCGTCAGGACAAGAAGTCCGCTCCGCGCGAGCCGATCTCCGCGCGCCTGGTGGCGCGCATGATCGAGGCCGCCGGCGCCGACAGGGTGCTCACGATGGACCTGCACGCCGGCCAGATTCAGGGCTTCTTCCAGAAGCCCGTCGACCACATGACCGCGCTGTTCATGCTCACCCAGTACTTCGGAGACCTCGGGCTCTCCGACCTCGTAGTGGTGGCTCCGGATGCCGGTCGCGTGAAGCTCAACAAGAAGTTCGCCTCGAAGATCGGCGCCGAGCTGGCGATCCTCGACAAGGAGCGCCCGGCCCAGCAGGTGGCCGAGATCGCCTACGTGATCGGTGACGTGAAGGGCAAGACCGCAGTGATCGTCGACGACATGATCGATACCGCCGGCACGCTCAGGGCGGCCGCCCGCACAGTGCTGGACGCCGGCGCCGAGAGCGTCTACGCGGCGGCCACCCACGCCGTGTTCTCCGGTAATGCCTTCGAGAACCTCGCCGCCTCGGGGCTCAAGGAGATCGTCGTCACGGACACGATCCCCGCGCGCAACGGCCTGCCCAAGAACATTCGCGTGCTCCCCTGCGCGGAGTTGCTCACCGACTCGATCCGCCGCATCTTCACCGACGACTCCGTCAGTGAAGTGTTCGGCGGTGAGAACCAGCTGTTCTAGCCGGAGCCGCCTTCTGAGCCCATTTTACGGGGCCACAGCGACGGAAACCTCGACATTTGTCAACGGGTTGTCAACGAGAGCCGCCGCGACCGCTTCGGCGGCCATCGCATCGGAGTGCGGCAGCAGGTGGGCATATGTGCCGAGCACGGTCTTGGGATCGTCGCCCAGGCGCCCCGCTACGACATGCAACGGCACCGGGGGGTCTGCGGTGAGCGCGAGCGTCGCCGACGTGTGGCGCAGGATGTGCAGGCTCCCGGTCGCGATGCTGGCCGCCTTGCGGTGCTTGGAGAACCACTCCGTCAACCGCTGGGGATGGATTGGCGCCCCGAGCTCGTCAGCGAACACGAGATCGCCGTCGTCATAGGCGGGGCCGGCGAGGTCGCGCTCCAGTCGCTGCGTGGCGCGGTGATGGGACAGAATGTCCACGGTGCCCACGTCGAGGGCGATCGTGCGCTCGCTGCGCATGGACTTCGGCGGCCCGAAGGTGCAACCGCCAGCGGTAGGGATGAGCTGCTGTTCGACTCGTAGCCGCGCCCTGTCGAGGTCGAGGTGCCGCCATGTGAGCCCGGCCAGCTCGCCCCGGCGCATCCCGGTCGTCGCCGCGAGCCTCCAGAGTGCGAAGAGGCGATCGCCCTCGACGTGGGCGAGGAACGCGCGCAGCTCCCGCTTCGACCATGATGCCGCACGGCTGCGGGGGAGCGCTGGCGGATCGGCGGCGGCCGCGGGGTTGCGCGCGATCTTGCCCCATCGGACAGCATCGTTCAAGCTGCGGCGCAGGACGGCGTGCGTGAGGCGGCGTGTGGCGACCGACAGGCCCTCACGCTCCATCTCGCTGTAGAGCGCGGTGAGGTGGCCGCCCGAGAGCGCGAGCAGCCGCACGGCGCCGATGTCCCGCGTGGTGACGTAGTTGCGCACGATCTTGGTGTAGCGGTCGTGCGAGAGCGGCCTCACAGTGCCGCTGATCGCCGGCAGCCACTCGTCTACCAGGAACCGCGCGAGCGGCTGCTTGCTCGGCTCGACATAGATCCCCTCGTTCACCTGTGTGATGACGCCGTTGAGGTGCTGCTGAGCTTCCTTCTGCGTCCTGAAACCGCCCTTGGATTTCTGCTGGCGCTTGTCCGTCTGCGGGTCGTACTGATCCCAGAGCGCGGTCCACGTGGCGCCTCGCCTACGTGTTGAACCTCTCATCGTGTCTGCTCCTTTCCGCCCTCGGCGGGTTCGTCTATGACCGTGACGCCGAACTCGACTTCCATGCGCGCCCGCATCTGCGCCTCTATCGCCTCGAGCAGTCCCTCGGGGAGTGGCGCTAGGGCGGCCAGTTCGCTCGGCGTCAAGGTCGCCGTTGCCCCCGGTGCTCCGATGCGCTCGACACCGCGAGGCGCCATAAAGAAGAACCCCACCGGCAGCTCGAAGATGGCCGCGAAAGCCGTGAGGTCGTCAGCCGTGAACTGGCGAATGCGCTCGCTATCGACCGACCGCTCGGCTGCGGAGAAGCTGGCCTTGGACCAGTGCGTGCCGAGCAACGGGGCGAGCCGCGTCGCTGTCGCCTCCTGGGTCCAACCGCGCAACATACGGGCGCGGCGCAGGTTGTGGGCGACGATCTGGTTCGGCGTGAGCGTCTGTGCGCGTTGCTTTTTTGGATTGCTCATACCTGCACTGTAGAGCGTGAGTCAACATGTGTCAAGACCTAGTCCACAAATCCGTGAACCAGTGTGCTAGGCTCCACAGTCAATATGAACGTTGACCTCTCACCGCCTAGGCAGACCATCGCGACGCCGCCGCTGCGGGCTGTGCGCGAAGCCCGTGGGTTCGGGCTGCGGCGCGTGGCCGAGAAGGCCGGGATCGACCCGGCACACCTTTCGCGCGTGGAGCGCGGGCAAGCCGGGCTCTCCGTCGAGTCCTTGCAGCGCCTTGCGCAAGTGCTCGGGCTGCGCGAGCTCGACCGTCTGCTTTCGCCCTACATCCCCGACGACCGATGACCGCTCTCTCTGACATGCCCGCCGTGCTCACCATTGAAGAGGCCGCTCGCGAGCTGCGAATCGGCCGCAGCGCTGCGTACGCCGCCGCACGGGCCGGCGAGTTGCCGACGATCCGGCTCGGGCGCTCCCTGCGCGTTCCGCGCCATCGCCTCGCAGAAATGCTGGGCGAGTCGAGTCCCGTAAATAGCGACGCCCCCGGCGAGGGACCGGAGGCGACGCAGATGACCAGGCAAGTGGTCGGGGATGCCTCTCCAGTCTAGTCCGCCAGCGGACGCCAGCGGCGGCGGTCACGGGATCGTGCGGTTGCGCGGCGGTCACGCCCACGAGGGCGACTACTCGATCAACGGGTCGTGGGTGACCCTCACCGGGCGGCGGCGGATGCCGCAGGCATCGGGCGAGGTCTACTACGGTCCGGAGGGCACCTGGACCTGGCCAGCGCGCCGTATCGAGGTCATCATCGACCGCGGGCGGCAGGAGCGGCATGAGCGATGAGCCCCATGCCGATGACTGGTTGGTCGGGACGCCGATGGATCCGCTCGCCGTCGCCGTCGAGCCACTACCGCGACTGCCGGGCTTCCCGTTCCTGCACGCCGGGAGCGGCGCCATGATCGTCGGTCCAACCGGCCGGGGGCGTTCCTCCCTGATCCAAGCCTGCCTGTACGACTCCGCTCTCGCCGGCGAGAGCTGCGCCTACCTCGGATGCGAGGTCACGGCCGAAGAGTTCAACGTGCGCGCCACTATCAAAGCGCAACTCCGTGGCGACCCGATAGACGATCAACTACGCGCGAAGCTCGAGCGCGTGCGCTATCTCGACCTCCCGAGCGTCGTCGCGCACGCATGGGTGCACCCCGATCTCTGGGTCGAGACTGTCGTAGCCCGATATGCGCTAATAGCACTCGATCCGCTGTCCGCCGCCGCGTCCGCGCTCGACCTCGACTTCGATAAGTCCAACGCCGAGTTCATCAAGTTCTACGACCGGCTCATTCAGCCACTCACAAGCCGCGGTGTCGCCGTCGCGATCGTGGACAACGTAGGCCACGCCGAGGAGGCCCGCACGCGAGCAAAGGGCGCAAGCGCAAAGCAGGACCGGGCGGACTTGACCTTCTCGTGCACCTTGTCCACCACGCCCCCCGGCCTAATCATCAAGGCAGGCAAGGTGCGCTCAGTACGTGCCGGCTTCCAGCGCGGCGACGAATGGATCTTCCTCAAGGAGAACCAGCGCATCGTCGCCCGTGACCGAAATGACACCGAAGACCGCGCAGCGTTCCGCCCCACCACGATCATGCGGCGCGTCAGCGAAGCCATCGAACAAGACGAAGGACTGACGCGCAGGGCAATCCGCACCACCATCGGAGGCCGCGCCGAGTACGTAGACCTCGCCATCGAACTACTCGTCAGCGAGGGCTACATCGAGGCTCACAAGGACGGCCAAGCACATCGTCACCAGAGCATCCGACCCTACCGCGAGGACAACAACGACACCCCCACCGTGTCCACCGTGTCCACACCGTGTCCCAACCGTGTCCCGGACACGCTCACCGACACCGTGTCCCACCGTGTCCCACACCCCGTAGGGGTGGGACCGGGGACGGGACACGGTAGTGAAGACCCCGAACCTGACAACAACCGTGTCCCGCTATGCGCAGTCACCGCCGACTGCGAGGCCGACGGATGAACACCACTGCCAATCACTCCACCCCTTGGTGCTCGTCGTTGCAGAACACCAACCCCACAAAGGCCACACCCTTGCTGTTCTCCGATTGCCACCGTGCTCTGACCGCTAGATGCGCAGCCGTGAGAGGCATCGGGGGTCGCGCGGCATCGCGTCGGCTCGTTGACACCGCGTTGACAAGCGCCCAGGAGGCCAGTGCTGGCGCGGGCTTTCGAGCGCGTATAGAACTGCCAGTTCTCACGGCGGGCGGGTACGGGTCTGAATTACGCAGACTTTTGTCTCAGAGAAGGGTGCGCACTAACTCTTTCGCGCGCGCCCAGTTCTGCGGTTCGCCGTTCGTTCGTTTCATGGTCAGGGGGAGGGGTGAATCGTGGGTGAACGGTTGAACGCTGCATCGCGGCGCAAGAGGGTGCTCGAGCTGCGCGGCGAGGACTTGAGTATGGGTGCCATCGCTCTGAAGCTGGGCGTCTCCAAGGCGACGATTCATAGCGATGTACATCACAAAGAGCCTGAGCGTCGGGCGGCTCGTGGCTACTCGTGGCCGCCGCTTCAGAAGGGGCACACCCTCAGCCTCAAGCATGGGACTCGCAGTGAGCGCACCTTGGCCCCTGTCCGCGAGGAGCACGCGGCGGGCTTGGCTGAGCGTTTTCCCTGGATAGATTCGGCGCGGCGTGCTGTGCAGGCGCAGCGGTTGGCTCAGATTGATCTTGCGTCGCGGTGGCTTGATGAGCAGGGCACGGTGGTTCGTGATGATGAGGGCCGTATCTTTGATGTCGCGGACAAGTTGGCGAGGTGGCTCACGTCGGCCGATACGTGGTTTGAGCGCGCTGAGGGCGAGCGCCGTGAGCGGGGTCGTAGCGACGCTTTGAGCGAAGTCATGTCCGAGTTCGGTGCCGGCGAGGGGGAGGCGAGCTGATGCGTCCCGACATGTTGCAAGCGGAGCTGTTCGGCACGCAGTTGCGGCGCTTTATGGATGCTCTCGGTGTCCCGCGTACGCCTGCCGCCGGAGCGCTGTTGTTGAGCATTATCGAACAAACCGGCCTGCCACCTGAGGCGCAGGTTGCCGCCGCCCGCGGGGAGCTGCTTGCGCATTTTCGTGCGCTGCTGGCAGAGGAGCGCGAGGAGCGATGATCGTCAAGCTCGTTATCCCCGGCTCGCCGATCCCGTTGCAGCGTTCGAGGACGAGCAGTGGAAGGCATTATCTACCGGCGCGGTCCAAGACGTATAGGCTCGTCGTGCAGGCGATGTGGATGCAGGCTGGTCGTCCGTCGCTCGGCGATGCACCGTTCGCAGTGTCGATGCGTTTTTACGGTGCTCGCGCGAACGCTGACCTGGACAACTTGATAAAGGCGATCTTGGACGCTCTCAACGGGCTCGCCTATACCGATGACCGCCAGCTACGGTGCATCGCTGGTGCTCATACGCTGCCCGTCGATGCCGAGGGTCCGCGTGCCGAGATCGATCTCTGGCCCGCGGGGCAGCTCAATTTGGAGCGGGCGTCATGAGCGCGTCTAGCAAACCACCGCCCGCCCTCCAGGTCTTCGAGGAGACCGGCGTGTGTCCCTGCACTCTCCCAGAGTGGTGCTCTGGGTGTGAACGCGAGCACCCGCTGCGAGAGATGTACGCCTGCTGCTACGAGCGCGGATACTGGTGCATCGTCTGCAACGGGCGGCACACGGTGTCGTTTTCCTGTAGCCGAGACCCGGACGAAGGCGTCTCTATCGACAGTGCGGCATCGGCATGAGCAAGCCAACGCGCAAGCGAGCCCGCGATCCCGGACCGCCGAGGCTGCCGATGTGGAAGGTTCGTCTTGACGCGCATCGCATCGAGCCGCACTGGGACATCCCGGCCACCCGGATCACGGTCGGCGCGGCCACGTCGGAGAGCGCGTGTTCGATGGTGGTACAGATGGCGCACATTCGCGCCGACATCCCACCCCTTCGCTCGATGCTCGCCGTCTCAATGGAGCACGCGACCGCCATGCCCACCCGGAGCGCCGCAATGCGATCGGAGGCGGCGTGAAAAGTGCCCACGATCAGCGTCGCGTGGAACGCCTCGTCGCCGAGGCGGGTTTCGACGAGGCGTCTGCGCGTGATGCCGTGACGCTTTGGGGGAGCACCGAGCGCAGAAAGACGAAAGCTTCGAGGCGCAGTCGTCGTCGTAAGCGTGAAAAGTTCTATGCGCGGCGTCGTGACGCTTTGCGCGAAAAGGAGTTCGGCGATGGCGCAGCGTCCGCGACGGTCGTCACACTAATCGAATAGAAAGGATCACCATGACCGCAACCGCAACAGCACAATCCGCAGAGAAGCCCGAGCCGAGGCTGATACCGCCGCCGGGCGTCCTCGCCGCCAAACAGCTCTGGACGACTTACGCATTTGAGCGCGGTCGGGGTCGGTCCCAGCACGACGCCGCCGACGTGACGCTCGACCAAAACCATGTGAGCCCGAAATCCGACCGCGAACGCATCGCCAAGCAGCTCCTCCGGCAGGAGCGGGAGTGGGGGCTTTCACAGACCCCACAGGAGCAGGTGGAGGAGGCCGAGCGGGAAGCGGCCGAGGCCGAGGCCGTCGAAGCCGCACACGCGGTAGCGAACCCGCCCGCCGGCACGATCCCTGCGATCCGGGCGGATGCTCAACGGCGAGTCGTCGAGCTTGAGGCTCAGCGGTCCCGTCTCGCGCCGGAGGCACTCACGGACGCCGACGCGAAGGCCGAGCTTGCCGACATCGAAAGCGAGCTTGCCGAGGCGCGCAAAGCGTTGGAGTTGGCCGACCTGGCCGATAGCGAGAACGTTCGTCGGCAGGAGCAGGCGATCACTGACGCTGCGCAGGCCGCGAAGGACTCTGCGCTCGCCGAGGCCCACGAGCTTCAAGGCGAGCGTGAGAAGGCCGTGAAGGCGGTGGACGCTGCGTGTGAGCGGTACGTAGCGGCGCTCGTGAACTGCCGCTCAATCTGTGACCGGCAGGCGGCCGACCTCGCGCGTGGCGGCGAAGGCATTGAACAGGTCCGGCGGCGACGCTACAACACAGATCGCGCGACATGGGCACTGTGTCATTTTCTTCTGGCCCAAGGCGGCACCGGCCTGCTCGATCTTGGCAACGAAGACCTCGCCGCGCGTCACAAGTCCCTTGCTGAGACCGAGCCGAGCGCGGTCTGATTCCCTCATTCACCTAGAAAGGAAAATCATCATGGCTAATCAACTCCGCGACATCCGCGCCGACTTCATCAGCTTCGTGGATCGCGCTGCTACTCGCGACCCAGCAAACAAGTCGGAGCCCAGGAGATTCTTGCTTTTCAAGCGCGAGGAGGGCGCCCCATCCGACGACAAAGCGGTGGCCTGGAAGCGCGAGACTCCAATCATAAAGAGTGAAGGGAAACCGATAATGGCAACTGCTACGCCGACTGCATCGCCCCCGACTGCATCGTTCGATGACCGCGAGAAGACAATGGCTAACAGCTTGATCGACCTCGAAGGCCATCGTGACATGCTTCGGAAGATGCCACCGCATGAACGTCCCGTCGGGACGCTTGAGCGGGTGGAAGCAGCACATGCGAAACTCGCGCTTGAGCACGCCGATCTGATGAAACCCGGCGTTGCTGCGAGGGCCGAATCGGTGAAAAAGAGTGAAGCGACCGGCGGGCTGGCCCATGCGCAGCGCCTTGCGACAGCGATCCAAAAGAGCGACCCGTCCATGAGTGGGTCTGAGGCGTTCGCCGAGGCGATGCGCGACCCCGAGATCGCCAAGTCCTACATCGAGGAGAACGGTGGACGTGTCGGTGGACGTGTCGGGATTGCCAAGGCCCGGCAGCCGGGCTCGCACGCCGACATCGAGCTCAAGGCCGAGGCGATTGCGAAGGCCGAGGGCCTCAGCGGTTCGCAGGCGTACATTCGCGCGCTACAAGACCTGTCTCCCGAGCAATACGCGGCCGGTCTGGCCGCCTAACTAATGCTGAATCAACGCTGAAAGGAGGGTAGACAATTGTCTGAGACGCTTGGCGAGGCAGTCCTCGACCTCTCCGCCGATTTGCAGCCGCTCGACCGCGATCTAGCGACCGCTGAGCGTCGTGTCGCCCTCAGCGTGGCGACGATGCAGACGATGCTCGACCGCAACGCGACCCAGATCGGGCAGCGTTTGGGGACTGTGGGGACATCCTATGATCGTGAGCTGATACCCCCCGTAGCTCGGTTCGGTGCCGCTGTCGCTCGCATGGGCCAGCAGGTGGATGGTTCGCTCAGTCAGATCCGGATTGAGCAGGCTGCGGTCGCGCGTGAGACGCAACGGGCAGCGGTGATCGCCGAGGCTGCTGGTACTGCGCAGGCCGGAGCAGCCGGGCGTGCCGCCAGGGCCTACAGCACGCAGGCAGCAGCCGCGAAGACGGCTGCGGACGTGCAGGAGGCGGCAGCGCTGAAACTGGCTGCCGTGCAGCGGCTCGCGGAGGCGCAGTCGGCTCGTGTCACGACGACTTATGGGTTCCCCGCAGTGGGCGGTGGTGGCGGCGGGGGTGGTGGTGTTATGCCTCCGGTCGTTGGTGGTGGCGATGGCGGCGGTGGAGGCGGCAACGGCATCCTCCGTAGCATCCTGTGGGGTAAGGGTGCTGGCGGCGGCGGACGCATGGGTGGCCGCTTCGGCCTCGGATTGCTGCTTGGCGGTGGCGCGCTCGCCGGGGCTGGGACTGTCGGCTCGTTTGCCGGGTTCGGCGCGGAGCACGCGCTATTCACCGGCCTCGGGGTCGCGGGGTCCGCTGGCGCGGGAGCTATCGGCGGCGGCTTGATGGCGTTGGGGTCCGCAGGCCAAATGGCTGTCGGTGGCGGGTCGGACATGGCGGTCATGAAGTCCACGATTGCGGACACGAAGGAACTCGCGACTGCTTATGGGGCCGTCCAGAGGGCTGTCACATTGTACGGTGTCGGCTCCAAGCAGGCCGTCACCGCCCAAAAGGAACTTAACCTCTTGATGGCCGAACTCGGAAACACGGCCGGCGTCAAGGCCGAGATGGGACTCGCCAAGCAGGGCGATGCGCTAAACAAGTTTTGGGACAAGGCGACCTCTGGTGCTCGCGTGCAGGCTGTGAACGTGCTCTCCCAAGTGCTCAAACTCGGCATGGATTACGTCCCGCGCGTTGCCCAAGCGGCCCAACAGAATCTCGCGATCATCAACAAGGGTGTCAAGCCGTTGTTCTCTTGGTTGGAGGGGCCTGAAGGCGTGGGGGTATGGAATCAATTGGAGGGTCAGTTCAAGAAGGATCTTCCGACAGCCGTTCATGCCTTCGACCAGGCGATGGAGCTTCTGCTGAAGACAACGGCTGAGGCATCGAAGTACACGGGCGGTTTCATTCACTCGCTGGACAAGTTCTTTACGAAGTACAATTCTCCCGCTGGCTTCGCCGTGTGGCGCGGAGAGATGGGCCGTCTCATCGGGGACTTCCATCTGTGGTGGAATCTCATCAAAGTGCTCGGCCGCGACATTTTCGACCTGTTCACGAACGATGCACACACGGGCAACGCAATCGTGGAAACGATCACGACCATGCTCACCAAGCTCGGGGAATGGGAGCGCTCGACCAAAGGTCGAGAAGACATACACAATATCTTCACGGTTCACAAGGACGAGATAGTGGCGCTCCTGAAGATTTTGCCAGAAGTGATAGGACTATTTGGCAAAATCTATATGACTATCTCCCCGGCGATGGTCGAAGGCATGACGGGGATCGCCAAAGCGATCACATGGGTGCTGAAAGGTCTGAACGAACTCGGACCCGCCATGAGGACCCTCCTCGGCTTTACGTTGATTGCGGCCAAGCTCGGGCAGCTCGGGGCGAGCCTAAAGGTCGTCGGGGGAGCACTCGGTCTCGTGACAGCCAACACGGAGAACGTAGCCATCAAGGATGCGACGCTCGGCCAGCTCACGAGTGCCCTCACCGTGAAGAATGAGGGGCTTGCGACCAGTTACACGGGGCTCGCGGCTTCTGAGGAGGCCGCTGCGGCAGGCGGCGTGGCGGCTGCTGGGTCGGCGGGTGGTTTGAGCAGCATGGGTGCATTGTTGGCGCGTGGAAAGGGCGCGGTAGCGGGCGCACTTCCGTCTGTCATTCGTGGTGGAACTGCTCTTGGGGCTGGCGCGCTCGTCGGGAACATCGGTGCGACTGCGTTGGGATTGCACGGTACTGCGAACCTGGCTGTCACCCTTGGGACGAGCGGCGCGGCATTGGGTACGATGCTCGCCCCCGGCATCGGTACTGCGGTCGGTGGCGCGGTTGGCGTGGGGCTTGCTGAGGCCGTCGGAAAGTTCGACAAGAAAGCACCTGAATATGGCAAGCAGTTCGCTCACGGGTTCGTGGCCCCGTTCGCGCCCATACTCGGCGCGACGACAGCTAGGGTAGTGGAAGACAAGCTAGCCAAGGACCGTAACGCTCGGGAAAAAGCTGAACATCCCTCAGACTTCAATCCACTGGAAGTCTTCAGTTCCCCTAGCAACTGGTGGAAAACCGCCATAGGAGAAGGGGCTCCTGCCGTCGATAAGAAGAAGGTGCTGGAAGACGCGCGCAAAGAAGGGAAGGACGCGGGCGAAGGGTTCGCCAAGGCATTCGCCCTCGTACGGTTCCCCACCACGACCGCGTTCTTCGCTACAGCCGTGCATGCGCTTGACGGCCTCACGGTCCCGGCGCGTCAAGCGGCGGCTAAGGCGATGATCGGCTACGCCCAGGAACTCGAAGCGAAGGGCACGATCGCTAAGGGCTCCGTCACCCATATTATCGGGATGCTTGAGGCACAGTTCCCCCATCTCGCCAGTTACCTCCAACAGCAGGGTGCAGCAACCGCCACGGCGTTTAGCACTGCTCTGAATCTCAAGGAAACGGAACACCGCGTCAAAGCGTCGCTCGACAAAATAGCGGGTGACTGGGGGCTGACGGGCCTCAGCATAGCGCAGACAGAAGGACACCTCACGTACATAATTGCTCACAGTAAAGGTGAACAGAAGGCGATAGCGGAAAAGGACTTGAGGGATCTCCGGAGGGCCAGCGGGTACGCCTGGCAGGCTATGCAGGAACATGTGGAAAGCAGCACCAAGGAACAGGCCGCCGCGATTAGGCGTCTCGCCGTAGCCATGCCGTTGCTGGGCGCATCGGGCTTCACCAAATACGAGGCCCTCGTCCAAAAATGGGTTGAAGGGCTCACCGAACGAGTGGGCAAGGGTATCGAAACGCTCAAACAGGGCATCCTAACCATCGACAGGATGCTCGCGGGAGAGCTCACGAAACTCGGCATGTCCAAGGGCACCGCCGGAGCCCTCACCACCGGCAAGCTGCCCACCGCAAAACAGTTCTTCACTGAATCTCCTTTCGGGGCTGCTGGTGGTGGTCTCATCCAGATCGGCAGTCCAGGCGAAGCGGGCTATGACACGGTCCCGTTGAACGTCGGTGGGATGCCGGTCATGGTCGCGCCGGGCGAGCAGGTCGCGGTCTTCAACCGTCACCAGCTCCCGATTGTCAATGAGGCGCTCGGGGGGATAGGTGGCTTGGAGGGATTGTTCTCCTCTGTCAGTACGCCGAACTACATGGCTAAGGGTGGCTTCCTACCGGGACAGGCGTATGCGGGCCTCAGCCGTGGACGCATCGACCAGGGAGTCGATTTCAGTGGTCGTGGCCCTGTGGAGGCTGTCGGTGACGGCGCGGTCAAGAGCGTCGGTCTCTGGCATGGGTGGCCCGGTACCGGCGGTGTCGTCTACAGCACCTCGCGGGGACCTGTCTACGTCATGGAGGACTTCGCGCCCATTCCCGGCCTACGGACTGGTATGCGGCTCAAAGCGGGCGATATCATCGGCAGGGCGACGGGAGGCTCGTCAGGGATCGAGACGGGCTGGGCGGACCCCTCTGGTACACGCCCAATCGTGCAGTACGGGAGCGCCCCGGACGGGACCCCGATGTCTGGTGGCAAGAGCTACGCGAGCTTCCTGGGCGGTGGTGCTGGGAGCGGTGCTGGGGTTGCGGCAGCATGGAACGCGATCGTCGCACCGAAGGTTTCCGGTGCAGGAGCACTCGCGGCACTGGTGCGCGCCGGTCTCGGCAAGGTAACCAGTGCTGCGAACAGGAAGGGCGAATCGCTAGCCGGGTCGGGAGTACATGGCGGGGGCGGTACGCATTCTCAGAATGAAGCTCTCGGGAAGCGCATGATGATCGCTGCTGGGTTCCCCGCGAGCGAATGGCCGGCGCTACAAGCCCTCTGGACCCAGGAGAGTGGATGGGATGCCAACAGTGTGAACCCGTCCTCGGGCGCGTATGGAATCCCTCAGTCGTTGGGGCACGGTCATCCGTACAAACTCGGCGACCCGGCGGCTCAGATCGCGTGGGGACTGAAATACATAAGAGGGCGCTACGGTTCACCCTCAGCGGCCGAGGGACACGAGCGCCGATTCAACTGGTACGCCAAGGGTGGACTGATTCCGGGCTTTGCTCGTGGCACGCCCAGCGTCGCTCAGACCCACAAGATCAAGAGCGCCATCAGGAAGGGAAAGGGCACCAAGCCCAAGCTCTCGAAGGCCACGGCGCTGAAACTGGGCTTCCCAAAGCTGGGCGGGGTCGCAGGTCTGAGCAACGTGCCCAAGATGATGATGCCGTTTGAGACAGCGACGGGAGCACTCGGGACTCAGGAGGGTTTGCTCGAGTCGATCTCCAGCGATCCGACCGGCTTCTTTATCGGACAGGGCGACATGCAATACCTCTCGCCGACGCTCATGCCGGGTGAGGGGATCGGTCCGGGAATGAGCGTTCTCGACGCTCAGGGGGTCGCTCGTAAGCAGATTCAGGCAAGTGGCGAAACCGAACCGTTGCAGCTCCAACAACAAATCCTCGAATGGATCGCTGGGCAGGCGTCTCACCGGATGCTCATGCCGAGCGATATCAGCATCCTCGCGGGCACGTTTGGTCCCTCCGGCCTTTCCTTCAGGGCCGGGAGTCCCCTGCTGGGTGCCGAGTCCGAAAATCTGCGGGCGCAGCTCACATGGATGGGCACAGCAGCCGGCGCGAAGCACACGGGCGTGGAGCGCGGTGCGCTCGAACACCTAATGGTGAAGCTCAAGCGTGCCCAGGACGAGCGGCACAAGCGCAACGAACGTATCCGCAAGGTGCAGCGGGCAGCCTTCGCGCGCTACACGCATCTCAAGACGGACATCAAGCGACTCACCACCGGATCGCTGAAGGACCGCATCAAAGCTGCTCAGGATGCTTACGCCGAAAAAGTGCGGGGCTTCGATGCCACCGAACACAGGCGCGCCCTTACACAGTCCATCGCAGAAGAGAAGAAATCTCTGTATCCCAACGGTGCGCTCATCCAACAGCAGGAAGCCGCACTGCACGCGATCCACACCGCCAAAGCACCGAACACCCGGTCGATCACGTCAGCACACGTCGCACTGCTGAAGAACGAACTGACCAACGAGTTGACGCCGCTTGAGGACACGCTCAAAGTGCTCGGCGGCTCCTCGACGAGCATCGGCAGCGGTGGCGAGTACGGGAAAGCACTAAGCGAAAACCAGGCGATCATCTCAAGCAAAGGTGAAGCGGAAGGCAAGCTGGCCGAACTGTTGACCTCCAAGCTGCCCCAGGCGATGATCTCTCTGCGCAGCGTAGAAGAGGCTATGAAAGACTCGCCCGTCCCTGTCAAGACGACGACGACTGCTGGGAAGCCCGGCGAAACAGAACTTGCGGGCCTGCTCAAAGAACGGCTCCAGCAGACGCAGCTCGCGCTCGCGGTGAGCCAAGCACAGTACGGGGTGCTATCGCACCTTCCACCGTTCGCCGGCAAGTTCCACGACGGCGGAATCGTGCCAGGACCGCTCGGCCAGGAGCGCACGGCGTTGGTGCTGGCCGGCGAGAGGATCTCCCCAGCCGGGAGTGGCGACACGTCGGTGAGAGTGATCGTCCACGACGGTGCTGTCGATCCCAACAAGATCGAGGTCATCGCAGAACGGGCAGTAAAGAAATCTACGCGCAGCATGGCACGTAGTGCTGGCAGGCCATTGCCGAGTCGAGGAGGAGGGATGCTGGGATGAGCCTCGCAGCGGTCAAAGCCGTAACCACTCAAACACACGATAAAGGAGCCAAAGGTGACACGACCAAAGGCAGCAGTCAAGCCGGACCCGCAGGACACGTCGGACGATCAGCAGGTCAGGGGGGAGTTCGAGCCGGCACTCAAGGGGGAGTTCGAGCCGGTTCTTGAGTTCGACACGATGGAAGGCCGCGAGGAGCAGATACCGGAGCCGTTGCTCTCGCTATCGACGCTAGCTCCCATACGGCCCACCGTCAACATCGACAGCGAGGAGCACCCCGAGGGGAAGCTCTACGAGCTGAAGCAAATGGACGACTTTGGGATTGAGGAGCAGCAGCGCCTCACCCGTGAAGGTGCCGAGTTCGACAAGCTGTGGAATACCGACAATCTCAACAAGGCTGGTCGGGGACGATTGAAGATGCTGCTCGACCGGATGTTCGAGGCTGTCCTCGATGCTCCGCCGGAGATCAAGAAGATGCTCTCGGACGGCCAGCGCTCACAGGTGGTGCTCGCTTTTACGCTAGCGCCGTTGGCTCAGGCAGCGGCGGCGCAGACGGAGACGGAGGCACGGACGAACTCGACTTCGGAGAGCTGATACCGAGCCTTCACCGCTTCTATGGGCAGGCTCCGAGGGAGGATGGGGACTGGCTAAAGCTGCGGGCTCCGATTCTCTCGGCCTACGCACGAATGTTGCCGCGCTTGGAGGCCCAGGAGGAGAGGCGGGCCTACCGGACCGTTCTCGCGACTGGCGGTTTGATGATGGAGGAGCGCGCGCAGATGCAATACGTGAACTCTTTGGAGCGTCAAGCGAGCGGAGCGAGGCGTGCTGCGAAGCCCACGGTCGCGGGTCTTGAGGCTATGGGGATCAGCGTGGTGGAAGAGGGCTAGCCGAGCCGTCTGCGAGACTCCCAGGTGAGCAATTGCTCCTTTCTAAGATCGGTCCACTGCTGAGGCAAACCGATCTCGACGCGCCCGGGCTCTGTGCCCGGGCGTTTGTCGTTGACGGCGCAATCAGTCTTGCGTGACCTTGCGTTTCGTCATCCCAGCCAGTAGGTTGTTGGGGCCCGCGACGTGTTAGCGCCCGGGCCCCGTGGCACCGAAGAGTCTAGCTTCGGCGCGCCAGGCACTCTACCGAATGGATTGGGGTGCCTTCCTCGCCAAGAATCGTCTCTCCGGAGCCTCCACGACAAGGAGGAACCGATGAGCACACCTACAGCCGAATCGCGACCCGTCTGGAACCGGGCGGTCGCCCTCATGGAAGAGGATTTGCGTACGAGCGACGTGTCGCCGCACACCCAACGGGCCTACAAGTCCGACCTAGCCGCGTTCGTCGATTGGGCGGTCGCGGAAGGGCTCGTGATCGGCGAGATAACGCCGCGCAACATCTCGCGCTATATGGCGCACTGCAAAGAGCAGGGGTTGGCTCCCTCGACAGCGGGACGCAAGCTATCGGCGATACGAACGCTCTTTCGTAGTCAGCGCTCTCACCGGCAGGTCAAGAGCAATCCGGCGAAGGTCGTGCGCAAACCTCGCCAGCCGCGACACTTGCCGCGAGTACTCCGCGTCGATGAGGTCGTGACGCTGCTTGAGAGCATCCCGACGGTCAAGCCGCGTGACCTGCGTGACCGGGCGCTCTTTGAGATCACCTACTCGTGCGGACTGCGCTGCAAGGAGCTGGTGGCGCTCGGTATGGACGATGTGGTGCTCGCTGAGCAGCAGGTTCGGGTCGAAGGCAAGACCGGCCCGTATGGTGGCGAGAAGACCCGGTTCGTCCCAATCGGTGAGCCCGCGCAGCTCGCGGTGCGCGAATACGTCGAACGGGGGCGACCCGCGCTAAGGAACGAGGCTCGCGAGGACGAGGGCGTTCTCTTCCTAACACGGGTAGGCAACAGACTGAGCTCCAGCGACATCCGCCGCCGCCTGAACTTTTGGGCATCCCGTGCGGGCATCCTTGACATTTCACCCCACACGCTGCGTCACAGTTACGCGACGCACCTACTCGACGGAGGCTGCTCCCTGAACACGATCCAACAGTTGCTCGGCCACGTCAATATCAGCGTGACTCAGATGTATACGCACGTCAGCCCGGTGCGGATGAGAACCGCATACGCCGACAGTCACCCTCGCGCGGGAAGGAGCGAGGCATGACCTCCCACCAGCGGCTAACAGCCGACTTCCTGGCGCACCTGGAGTTCGAGCGGGGGCTCTCATCGAACACCGCCCAGGGTTACGGGAGCGACCTGCGCCAGTTCGGCGAGTTCCTACAAGCCGGGCATGTCACGGCCGTGAAGGCCACCCACACGCATCTCATGAGCTTCCTCGCGGGACTCGCCAAGGGCGACCGTCCTGTCGGGCCTGCCACGGTGCGACGCAAGGCGGCGTGCCTGCGTTCGTTCTACCGTTTCCTGGATCTCGAAGGGCTCATCGACGATGACCCATCCGACTGTCTACCGAAAGCACCCAAAAACAAGAGCCTGCCGCGCGTCCTCTCGCACGAGCAGGTCGCGCTACTGCTCGCACAACTCGCCGGGACGAGTCCGCTCGCGCTGCGCGACAGGGCGATGTTCGAGGTCATGTACGGGTGCGGGCTCCGCGCATCGGAGACCACCGGCCTTCACCTTGAGAGCGTGGATACTCGCGCGGGGATGCTGCGAGCGTTCGGCAAGGGATCGAAGGAACGGATCGTGCCCGTCGGGCTAGAGGCACTGGACGCGATTGAGACGTATTTGCAGGACGGTCGCCCCAAGCTCGTGAAGTTGCGTCCCGAGCGGTGCTTGTTCGTGAACAGTCGCGGAGGACAGCTCACACGGCAGGGCCTCCACAAGATCGTCAGGGGGTACGCGACGCGCGCCGGCCTGGAGGGGGATATGAGCCCGCACACCCTACGCCACACGTTCGCCACGCACGTCTTCTCGGGCGGCTGCGACCTGCGCACCCTGCAAGAGATGCTGGGACACGCCGACGTGTCCACCACGACGATCTACACGCACCTGGCGGCATCGCACATGACCGAGGCGTACTTCGCGAGCCATCCCCGCGCCCGCGTAGACGCGAAGCGAGAAGAGATGGAAGAGAGCGCCGCACTACGCATCGACGCGCGGCGCGTAGGCTCTGTACCGACGACCGAAGGGAGCAAGTGATGCCCGAGCATGAGATCAACGCTTTTGACCAGCTCGTCCTTGAGAAGGAGCGGACTTTGTTCATGTTCTACGGCTTCCGCCGGTCCAGGGATGGTAGCCCAGGTGCCGGCTACTTCAAGCTCGCCTACTCGCTGAGCGAGGCGCTGGCCGATCTTGTAGGCAACCCGGGCGTGGCTAATTTGGGTGGCTATCTGGTAAACGATGCGTTTATTGAGGTGGATGAGGATGGCGAACCGCCCACCGTCCAGCCAGGAGCGGTGGAGTATGTCCAAGACCCACGCCAATCGGCAGGTAGAGGCGGCGAGGGTGGCAGGCACTTTGACACCAATTGGTGTCATTCCCTCCGAGTCCGTGTGGAGCTGATCTCGATGGCCGACATCATCGGCGGGGCGGCCGAGCAGGAAGGGAGCAACTGATGGGCGGCGAGCAGAACGACGGCCTAACGCAGGACGAGGCCCGACGGACAGCGCGGGAGCTACTGACCGCCTACCCCGGCACGTTCCCCCCGCATGCGCCCGATGCGTTCCACATCTGGGGGGAGACTCTGGCCCGCGTGCTCAGGGCTGATATCACGATCTCCGCCCCCGTGGTGGGCGAGATGGCGCGGATCACCTACCTAGCGGCTATAGCGCTGGCGCAGCTCAACGGAGTCGAGCACGAGGACGCGCTGGCGGACCTGTTCGTCGTCATAGCCGACTTCGACGCGGAGTACCCAGGCGATGCGTGATGGCACGCCCGCAACCCGACCGGGAGACGCTGCTCTTGTCAACGCGGTGTCAACGAACGTAGCCGAACAGGGCAACACGAGCTACCATCGTCAGCGCATGGCACCCCCCGAATCCCCCGCAACCGCCGCACTTTGCACTACAGGTCAGCACGGGTCGTCACGAGCGGCAAAGAACCAGCTGTTCTGAGCCCGCGCGGCCAGTTGACGCCTGACTCTCCGTCTCCGGCAGGGCAACCGTCTCCGGCAGGGCAACCGTCTCCGGCAGGGCCGTTGCCTCAGATGAACGCCGTGCGTCCCATGCGAGCCCGGCTCGGCGCTCTGCGTCCAATCCATGTCGTTCTGATCGCCCTCGGCGTGGTGCTGTTCCTCGTGATCAGCGCCATGTTGGCGCGCTTCCTCTCGACCGAGAACGTCGAACGTGACGACGTGCTGGCTCTCCTACAGGCCGAGGCCGCCGGCAACGAAGCAGAGATGATCTCGCGGCTCTCCGGTTGCCGCACGAGCCCCGCGTGCCTCGCGAGCGTCAAAGCGAACGCTACCTCCCTGCGTCGTGCGGGGTCGGTCAAGATCCTCTCGCTGACCTCGCACAGCGCCTATTCGCTCACCGGCGCGACCGCTCCCACGCGTGTCGCATGGACCGTGCTCGGACACCTCCCGACCGTCCAATGCGCGAAGGTCAGGCGCACCGGAAACGCCCTCACGGGGGTGTCGGTCGCGCTGGTTTCGCTCAGCGCGGCGATCCCAAACGAAGGGGATTGCTAAAGTCCCCGGCCTTCTCATGGCCACAGCAACCACCAAGCTCGATGTCGCAAGCCGCGATCCCGACGGCTCGCGCTCCGCGCGCCGCCTGCGCCGCACCGGACGCATCCCTGGAGTGCTCTACGGCGGCGACTCCGACCCTGTCAGCTTCAGCGTCGATGCACGCGAACTACGGGTGGCGCTCGCCGGCTCGGGCGCAGTGGTGGATCTCAGCATCGATGGCTCCAAGCCCACCCCGGTGGTGCTCAAGGAGGCCCAGCGCAACCCGGTTCGGGGCGACACGACGCACGTCGACCTGTTGCGGGTGCGCCTGGACAAGCCGATCCACGCAGTGGTGGCGCTCGAGCTCACGGGCGTCGACGACACCACCGGCGTGAAGGAAGGCGGAGTCCTCGAGCAGCTGACGCGCGAGCTCAACATCGAAGCGCTCCCGACCGCGATCCCAGAGTCGATCGTGCATGAGCTCGGCGAGATGGAGATAGGCGATACCCTCACTCTCGATGCGATCGCGGCGCCCGACGGCGTGACGCTGCTCGACGATCCGGAGACCACTGTCGCTTCGCTCACGGCGCCCCGCCTACAGACCGAGGAGGAGGCCGAGATCGAGTCCGAGACCGAGCTCGTTGGCGAGGCCGCCGCGGGCGAGGCGCCCGCCGAGGACGGCGGCGCCTCCTCTGAGGAGTAGCTCCTGCGCCCCTTCGGTGGCGGGGCTCCAGTCGACTGGCTGATCGTCGGATTGGGCAATCCTGGTCGCGAGCACGCGTCAACCCGTCATAACGTTGGCTTCATGGTCGCCGACCAACTGGCAGATCGCTGGCGGCTCGGCCGGGTCAAGGATCGCTTCCGTGGCCGCATCGCGGAGGGCCGGGCAGACGGATCGCGCGTGGCTATGTTGTGGCCACAGACCTACATGAACGATGCGGGTCGCTCCGTCGGCCCGGCACGCGGCTCGTTCAAGCTGCCACTCGAGCGCGTACTCGTCGTCCACGACGAGATCGACTTGCCCTTCGGCGAGGTGCGCACGCGCTTGGGCGGCGGCTTGGCCGGTCACAATGGGTTGAAGTCGATCAAGCGCGAGCTCGGCAGCGCGGACTTCATGCGAGTTCGTGTCGGCGTCGGGCGGCCCGAGTCCACCGATCCGGAGATCGTCTCCTCCTACGTTCTCGGCCGCTTCCGTGAGCCTCAGGACGACGTTAGCGGGCTGATCGACGGAGCGTGCGCAGCGGTCGAACGCGTGCTTGCCGGCGAGGCATAGCCTTGGCCCTGCGCTCGCTTCTCGGCGCCATCGATCGGGACCCGGCCGCCATCGCCCTTGCCGACGAGGGCGGCCGCGCGTTCGTCTCCTCGTCGCTGCGTCCGTACATGATCGCCGCGTTCGCCGATCGCGGCGTCGAGCGCCCGACACTTGTGGTCGTCGGCGACGATCGCGCGGCACGCGACCTGGCGGGCGACCTGAGGG
>JBARJU010000216.1:0-5980 GCA_049800435.1 Solirubrobacteraceae bacterium | reverse complement strand
CATCGAGCGCGAGCGTGATCTCCTCGTTGCCCTCCCCGACGGGGAGCCTGCGAACATTCGTCATGGCGTGCCTTCCTGCCGGCCATCACCGGCTTCGGTCTTCAACAACCGGGAAGGTACGCCGCCTCTCCCCTCAACGCCGTCCACAACATTCGGTTATAGCTCTCTTCGAGATCGCCGCGACCATAATGGCAATCGATCCGCGTCGTCGGAAGAACTGCGTGTGTCGTTGTTGGGCTTCAGTTCGATCCGATTCGTTGATGTCTCCGAGTCGCTTCTTCGCCGCTTCGAGCGCCCGCAGCAGCGAGTAGCAGAACACCACGTTGCGTGCCGTCGTACGATCTGAGAAGAAGCGCGAATAGACGGCATTCTCCTCCCAGATTCTTCGCGTCTCGTTGTAGGCCAGGTTGGGCTGGAGCTGGAAGGCCGCGAGAGCCTGCGCGACGGCCGAGTCCGGGAGCCGGTTCGCCGAACGCTCGATAGCGTCCTTGACGCCTCCTCGCCGCGCGCCTCGGTAGTCGGCGTCGGGAACCGTCGCGAACTCGTCGCGCAACCGCTCCTGAATTTCGTCCTTGCTGCGGAAGTCGGCCGCCTCGATCTTGTTCTGGGTGTTGTTGTACTTGACGATGTCGGCTAGGACCTCGTTGTCTTCGCACTTGACAAAGCGCGCCAAGACGCTCGTCTGGTCCAGGTTGGGTGCGTCTGTATCCGAGAGAGTCGCGAGCGACCCGGTCGTCTGAGCGCCGTTCACGATACCTATGCCAGAGAGGGTCAGGTTGTAGCTGCCGTCGCTATCGGGGCCCTGTATCTCATAGTCGTGCACGAGGACCGTAATGCCGTTGTTGTAGATCCAGAACCGGTCCGGCGTTTGCGCCGCAGTGGTCTTGATGCCGTTGTTGATGTTGCGCTCGGACCGAACGATCCCAAGATAGTCGCGAACGTTCGGTGACATGAGATCGCCTGCGTACTTCTCCCACTGCTCCCTGAGCCAGATTCCCGGAACCGCAGTCGTAAAGGCGCTCCAGTGCTTCCCCGTCGTCTCAAACCCACCCGAGACCACCAGGCTCAGCTTGTCCGCTACGGCGATCGGGGCTTCAGTTCGCTCATAGAGCTTGTCGAGCTGCTGAAGGCCGACCTCCAGAGCCGTGACTTCGATCTGAAAGGCAGGAAAGTAGCGATGGATCAGACTGTCCGCTGTGCGGGCCGCCTGGTCGAGTTCGTTCTTGACATTGACCGACTCCGGAGCGTTGTGCGCGTACCAGACATGGAACTCGTTAATCTGATCGTTCTCGATGGCGTCGCGGACCTCCTTCGCAGCCGATCGGAGAACGTCGGGCAATCCATCCAGGCTGCCGCTCAAGAGCCAGGTGACCGCAGTGTTCAGGTCGCTCGCCTTGTTGGACGGAGCCGCATTAAGATCGCTCTTGACCGACGAGTAACCCTGAGCTACGACGACGCGTCCGTTGTCTCGGTCAACGTAGACGAGGTCACACTTCTTGTCGTTTGCTGAGTCGGTCAGAGCGACTGCGGCTACACCTTCGATGTCCGTGATGCCCCAGCGGAGCTGGAGGGCATAGAGGAGCAGGGCGTTCGAGCCATACTCCTGGAGATCCGACCTTGCCCTTAGTGCCGTTAGGGCCTTATGCGAGCGCGTCACGACAGACATATTATCCCGAGAGGTGGTCACGGCGTTTCCCAAGCAGTAGGTCCACGCTCGACTCCTGGCGTGGTCAATCGGCGCGAAGGCCCTGCCTCGCTGCTGCTCATTGAGGGCACCGAAGTGATTGTCGATAGGCGTCGTCCTGCGGTGTCGCGCCGGCAAGTCAGGCGGCCTGCGCTTTTGCGCGCCTCACGACCGCATCTCTGAGCAGATCGTCCCAGGTTGTCGAGCCGTCCTTCTTCGGATAGCGCCAGTCGAGCCGCCAGGCCTGGGTAGGAACTGGAGCGCCCGTTGTATCGACTGGAACCGCGAAGCAAGAGCGTCCAAAGAGCGTCACGACCAGGTACGTTGTGTCGTCGCCCAGGCGCATGAAGTAGAGCATGTGCTCGTCCTCCTGCGCGAGAGATACGTCGGCTGGCGAATGGGTCGGAACGAGCGCGGGCGCCTTGCCGTCTGGCGTGGAGGTGTCGCGCCTGTGCATCCATTCACGCAGGAGGGAAGCATCTTGGGATAGCCGCCAGGCGGGCGAATACACGACGGAGCCGACCGCCAAGCCGATCTTCGCCGCCTCGCGGCGCCACACGCCCGGACGTGTCATCACGTTGGCTTTGATTTCCGGTTTGGCCGCGCCTCGCTCGACCTGCTCGATCTTGGTCTCCTTGCCTTCGGCAGCCGCACGCATGCGTATCTTCTCCATCAGACGATCCGTCTCGTGCTGCGAGCCAGCCCTGATCTGGAAGCGCCCACCGCCCAGGTCAACGATCCGGGAACCCATCACAGGGCGTCCCATCTCATAGTCGTAGGCGACGTAGTCTCCGTCTTCTGTGTGGCCTCGCAGCACGGGGGAAGTCGCGCGTCGAGCCTTCTTCCCTCGGCGAGGATCTCGTTGGTTGGCGATGCCGCGGTGCGCAAGAAGGAGATGGTCGGCCAGGAAGGGCTGATCGATCTCCCGTCCCGCCCACCCGTTGCACCCGTCGCACACAGTCGAAACTGTGAGTGAGGCTCCCAAGCTGGCCGGAATAGGGTGCTCAGGCCTCTCCTCGCCGGTGAGCGCGACGACGATGCAGTACACGCATAGCTCGCCCGGATCAGTCACACATTCACAGTAGCAACGGGCTGGGCTCGCCTATTGTTGTTGGTCCAGCACCCCCGACGAGCGCCCGCAAGCGTTCTCTGGCGGGGCCGTCGCGGCGCATCCCGTGGCGATAGACGCGCAGCGTGAATCCGGGGTCCGCGTGGCCGAGCTGGTCCATAACGCTGCCCGGATCGACCCCGAGGGCGACGAGGATCGATGCAAAGGTGTGACGCAGCTTGTGCGGCGTCAGACCGTCCGGCAGCGGAACGTCGCCTGCCTCGGTCAGCTTCTCGTTGGCCTTCGTTAAGGCCTTGTCGAGTACGCGCCGACGGATATTGCCCTGGATCAGTTCGGCCCCGGTCGAGGTGGCGAACACGAACCCGCTCGGCGCGGTGCTTGGAGCCTGCGCCTTGTAGGCGGCCAGCTCGTCGCCGAGTGTGGGCAGCAGGTCTACCTGGCGCATCCCCGCGTCGGTCTTTGACGCGCGCACGCTGAGCCGGTTCCCTGCCAGGTCAACGTCTCGCCACTGCAGCGCGGTCAACTCTCCGATCCGCAGGCCGGCGAACACGAGCGTTGCCAGCAACGCCCTTCGGTAGACGAGCCCGCCCTTCTGATCGTGACCTCCCTTCGCCTTGGCGTGACGGTCGAGTTCGCCCGCAGCATCGAGTAGCGCCTCGACGTGCTCGGCGCGATCGAGCCATACCGGAGCCGCCTTGTGCGGCTTCAGTCGCCGCCTGCGGCCCTTGGCCGGGTTCGCGCCGATCAACCCGTACTCGACGGCGACCTCAAGAATCTGCCCAAGGCGGGTGATCGTCTTGTTGATCGACGTGACCGACAGCGCGCGACGCGGCTGCCGGTGCTTGCGCCCGCGCTTGTCCACGTACTCGTGGGTCAGCGGCTTGCCGTCGGATGCTGCGGTCTGGATCGCTTGGGCTTCTGCCACCTTCGCCTGGCGGTAGCGATCGACCTCGGCAATCGTGATCTGCGACAAGCGGTGGTTCTTGAAGAGCGGCAACAGGTGGTTTGAGAGCTGCCATTCGTAGTCAAGCTGCGTCTTCTCCTGCCATTCGCTCTTTGTTAACTCGAACCATCGGGAGCTGAACTCATGGAACATTGGGTCGCGGTTGATCTCCGGCTCCGGCGCCGGATCAGCGGGGTGCCAGATGCCGCGTCGCACGTCGGCGAGGACGTTCTGCAGCTCGGTCTGCGCCTTCGCGTGCGTCCATCCTTCCTCGACTGTCCCGAGCGTCATGTACTCGCGGCGACCATAGGCGCGGAAGCGCAGGCCGAACGTCGGGCTGCGCCTGCGCTTGTCCACGACCACCTGTCCTGTTGCCGGCGCGCGGCATCACGCATCACCCCTTAACCCGCTCGTCACCAGGGACTTCTCGGCGATGCTGCTCATCGGGTCCTCCAGTCGTTGGAGGCTCCGGGAGAAACCGCTCTGGCAAGGAAGCCGCGCTGCTCGACTGCTGGTAGCTTGGCTGGCGTGCCGGGAGCTACCAATCTCGGTGCCAGGTCGGGGGCGGTTCGCGCCGCGCCCCGGCCATATTCTTGTTGGGCTGAGAGCGTATCGCAACTTAGCCACATTTGCAATGTCCCGCTCCGAGCCCGACGACATCCAAGACCACCGCATCCTCGGCCGAGCGTTGCGACGGCTGCGCGACCAAGCCGGGCTCCGGCAGGAGGAGCTGGCAGCCCGCGCAGGCATCGGCGTCACGTACGTCTCCCAGCTTGAGAATGGGCACCGTGGTGCCCGCTGGTACACCCTCCGGCGCCTTCTGCGCGCTCTTGGCGCCGACCTGCACCAGCTCGCCGACGCGGTAGCCGAGGTCGAAAAGCACGACTCGCCGCCGAAGCGCTGAGGGATCATCGCGAGCGCTCCCGGCGAGCGTCAGCGAGCGTCGCCGAGCCCTTGATGGGCAGCAATCCGACCCTGCTTGCCATTCGCTGACGCCGGCGACTGGCCAAACGGCTTACAGGCGCGGGCGTTTGCGACTCGTGCGACTCGTGGCTTCCAGAGCGGGCGAGCACCTCCCGGGCTGCCGCCATGTCGAACCGCAGGCGTGGCTTTGAGCCGGTCCCGAGCTGGATGGCGCCGAGTTCGGCACGGTGGGCGTAGACCCACGAGCGCTCGACGCCCAACTCGACGGCGAGTGTCGCCGCATCGACAAGCCGGCGGCCGACGGGGGAGTCGCCTTCGCTGCGAATCAGCTCGACCACCCGCCGTGCGACGGCCTCCACGGATGCCGCGTCAAGAGCGGTTTGGGCCGGCGGCGAGTCGGCGGGTGGTTGTGTTCGTCTGCGATGAGCCATCAGTGTTAATGACCCTCAGCGGCCCGAACCGGCCAACGAGTTGCCCACTCACGCTCCGGGCAGGCACCCACGGCGCCACTTCGCGCGGTCCCCCACATGCCGACCGATGCCGCCGCAAGTCGCTCCCCTGTCTGCACGGCCAGCCAGCCGGCGCTCACCGGCGCCGCGAGCGGCACCTGCCAGCACGAGCGCATCGCTTCGCTCCAACGACCGTTGCTCCTATGTCAAGCGGACTACGGAATTTGCGGGTTTCGAGCCCAGGCGGCACGGACGCGGGGAGGCGGCTCAAAAAGACAAACAGGGCCGGATTAAACGAGGGGCCCGGATAGTAATCCGAGCCCCTCTACGAAAATGTCGCGTGAGCGACGCCTCGTTGGTTGCAGGGCCGAGAGTAGGTGGGCTACCGCCGATCCGTCAAGGCCGATCTTAGCCTTGCATCAAAAAGCCCTGGAAACTAGGTTCTTTTGGGTCGGATTATGTGCCTCCGGGATCACTCCAAGTTCACAAAGTTGTGACTTTTTAGTGAACGACAGCTCGTGCATGTGTGTCGTTTCTGTGAACGCTATTTCAAAGAACCGCCACATCTAGTACCAAGGAGGATGCCGTATCCGCCTCTACACGAAAGGTGGTGGGCGCATGAGCGAGGCCTCGTTGGTTGCACTAGCGCTGGTCCTAGCTCTACTGATCATCCAGGAACTCATCCAGAGTGGCCGGAAGTGATCATCGGCTAGGTGGCGGGGGCCTCGGCTCCCGCCACCGAAGCTGTGAAAGATACCGGAAGCGCACATTGCGGCCGGGGGCGGCTAAGTGCTCATTTTCGTAAGTAAGGCTACGTATTAGCGTCCGACATCGGCCGTAGCGTGTCTGGCATCCTGTCCTCTCGTGAAGGGACGCTGATGCCGAGGCATAGCCCGTATCGGATCGAGTTG
>JBARJU010000215.1:0-7828 GCA_049800435.1 Solirubrobacteraceae bacterium | reverse complement strand
CGCCCGAATAGCACCCGATCGCCCGCGCGGGCAGGACCGTGGCGCAGCGATCGATCCAGTTGCCCGTCGGGATGTTCTGCTGCCACCAGACGACGCGATCGGTCATGCCCGCGAGGATCGCGGCCGGAGAGCCGTACAGCTGGGTCTTGGCCGCCCAGTTGAGGATCAGGTCGGGCCGACGGGCGCGCAGGAGCCTGGCCAGGCGCACGACGCTCGCGGCCCAGCGTCGAGGTTCGCGAAGACGCCCGGCCTGGATTACCTCGACGCGGAAACCGGCGTGGGCCAGCTCGGCCGGCCAAGGCCCCTGCTCGAAGAACACCAGCTCCAGCTCGTGACCGGAGTCGCGGGCTCCGTCGAGCACCGTCTGAAGCATCGCCTCGGCCCCACCCAAACGCTGCCCCCAGGGCATTGTTACCAATATGCGCATGTGATGTTCACAGTTTGTAAAGCGAATGGAGCGGAGGGGTGTTAATGAGGTGAACGAATCGCGGTGAACGACCGCCGACACCGGGTGACGAGGTTATCCAAACCTGACACCTCATGACCCCCGGACGCCTTTCGCGAGACCGCTTCTCACACTATATGGACTCCGACAGCCTTCCGCGGGACTACCTGTCACCGATCTGACCCATTGCTCGCAATGACTACCAAAAGATCACAATCGGCGCCCGGGCAAGACTTAGGCTGACCTCGCCTAATCGATCAACCCGTCTTGCGAATGCCGCGCCGTTCACGGCCCTAACCGGCAGGGCCACCGAGACCCGTCTTTACGGGTCAGGTACTTCCTTGTCCGCCGACCCGTCTTGCAGGTCACGCAATTCCTTGTCCGCCGATCACAGGGGGCCAGCGATGAATCACACTCCAAGCTTCCCCGCTACCGAGCGCATTACCCTCGCTCACGACTATCTGTTGGTGATGCGCGGGGCCGAGCGCACGTTTGCCGCGATGGCAGACCTCTATTCCGAGTCTCCGATCTGCACCCTGCTCTATGACGAGCTGGGCACGAGCAGGCGGTTCGCCGGGCGCTCCATAACCACTTCGCTGTTGCAGCACCTGGGAGTGGGTCAGTCGACGTTCAGGCGTCTGTTGCCACTGTATCCATTTGCCGTCGAGCATATGAAGCTGCCGGAGTCGGACATCGTGATCAGCAGCAGCAGCGCGTTCGCGCACGGCGTGTGCGCTCCCCAGGGGGCCATTCACGTGTGTTACTGCTACACGCCGTTTCGCTATGCGTGGTATGAGGAAGACCGCGCGATCGGAGAGACCCGGCCCGTGTTGCGCTCGGTGCTCCGCCGCCAGCTGCGACGCATGCGCCGCTGGGACCTGGCTGTCAGCCAGAGGGTCGACGCCTACATCGCCATCTCGCAACTCAGCCGCGAACGCATCAGGCGCTACTACGGACGCGACGCGCCGGTAATTCACCCGCCCGTGGAGACCCATCGCTTCGGTCCCGAGAAACCGGGCGACGGGCTGCTGGTGGTGTCCGAGCTCGTGAGTCACAAGCGTGTGGAGGTCGCGCTCGAGGCGGCCCGCGTCGCGCGCGCACCGATCCGGGTTGTGGGCAGCGGCCCCGAGCACGCGCGGCTCAGCGAGGCATACCCCGAGGCCGAGTTCCTCGGGCGCCTCGACGATGAGGATCTCGTGGAGCTGTACGCCGAGGCGCGCGCGGTGATCGTCCCGAGCACCGAGGAGTTCGGCATCACCGCTGTGGAGGCGCAGGCGGCGGGCCGCCCGGTGATCGCGGCGGCGGCCGGCGGGACACTTGAGACCGTGATCGACGGGCGCACCGGGCGGCTGGCACGCGTCGACGACGTCGAGGCGTTCACACGCGCGATCGAAAGCATCGAGGAGCTCGACTTCGACCCGAGGCACGCGCGCGAAAACGCCGAGCGCTTCTCGGTCTCCGCCTTTCAGCACCGCTTGTCGAATTACGTCGGTGAACTGTGCTCGGCGCGAGCCGAGTCGCCGATACGAGCCGAATCGTCCATGCGAGCCGAGCCGCCAATGACCGTCACTCTCAACCCGCCGGCCCTGACCGACGGGGAACTCGGCGCGTTCGACGACCTCGCGGTGGCGCCGCCGATAGCGGTCTGAAAGGGGCGTCCGGCGGAGCGGCCTTCGCGCCGAGACCCTCCCGGCGAGACGCCCTCCAGCTGGACGCCCCGCCAAAAACGAGGCTTACAGCCCGCGCCGTCCGAGCACGTGTGGAACCGTGCGCAGCAGGATCTTGACGTCGGTCCACAGCGACCAGTTGGCGACGTACAGGTAATCGATCGCGACCATCTCCCGCAGGGGGACGCGCGCGGGCCCGAGGATCTGCCAGTGGCCGGTCATGCCGGGCATCAGCTCGAGGCGGCGGCGGTGCCAGCCCTCGACGCGCCGGTCCTCGTCGATCACGAGCGGGCGCGGCCCGACGAGACTCATCTCGCCCCGGACGATGTTGAGCAGCTGCGGGAGCTCGTCGAGGGAGCTCTTGCGCAGAAACCTTCCCACCCGGGTCACGCGCGGATCCTCGGCGATCTTGAACAGACCGTCTTGCACCTCATTGCGATCGCGCAGCGCCTCCTTCAACGACTCCGCCTCGGGGACCATCGTGCGGAACTTGATCATGTGAAAGCGCCGCCCGTCTCGACCCACTCGTATCTGGCGGAAGAAGACCGAGCCACGGCTGTCCAGCTTGATCGCGATGGCGATCGCGATCATCAGAGGTGAGATCGCGAGCAGCCCGAGCGAAGCGCAGACCAGGTCGAATGTCCGCTTGAGCTTCGCCGAGGACCGAGTGAGATCGAAGCGTCGCACCCCCATCACGGTCACGCCGTGCAGGTCATCGAACTCGATCGATGAGCCCACCACCTCCAGCAGTCGCGGCAGTACGCTCACGCGCACGCCGACCGCCTTCAGCGTGCGCAGGAGGTTGAGCATCTCGCCCGCATCGGCGCTGTCGGGCGCGATGATCGCGCGATGCACGTCGAGCGACTGCGCGAGGTCCCGGATCTCCGCGAGCCTCGACACGGAGAACGAATCGGTCGACCAAGGCGCGGCCCGCTCGAGGTCGACTTGGGCGACCATCGTCGCCTTGACCCCGCCGTATGGGCCCAGCTTGGCGTGAATCGCCCGCGCTGAGACCTCATCCCCGATGAACAGACATCGCTCGGCCGGGCTCATTCTCAGCGCCAGTGCGCGCGAAGCGACGCGCGCGAGGATCAGCAGTGCCGGAAGAGCCAGCCACAACACCAGAATGGTGCGCCGGTCAAGCCCGCGACTTGCAAGCCAACCGCCGACGAGCCACGTCACAAGCGCACACAGCGTCGCGAGTTGGAACAGCCTTGGCGCCTCCTCCAGCGTGGTCTTGTGAAGCAACGTCTCATCACGGTCGTACAGGCCGACGAGCTTGGCTCCCACGACTAGTATCGGGACGCTGGCCAGGCCCGCCCATGTGAGTTGCGCCGATCCAGAGGACAACTCGCTCGCAACCAAGAGCGCGCCTATCACGGCCAGCAGGTCCGCCGCGAGCAGCATGCGGCGAAAGAGGGCGTCGCGGCGCACGCTGACCTCCGGCCCTCGAACCTCGGTGATCGCGCCTCCCGGCGACCGAAACGACGGCCGGGCCACCCCCCTTTCGAGGAGCGGCCCGGCCGGTTCTGTCTGCCTACTGCCCATTACCGCGCGACAAACGCCGACAGCGGCTACGGACCGATCTAGAAGGCGATCAGAGCGGCGCCTTTCTGTGCCTCCTTGAGCACGGTGCCGGTCAGCGGCTCGTAATCGTGGAGCTTGATCAGAGTCTGCCCGCCGTTGAATTTGTTGCCTTCTTTTTCTTTGGTCGAGCTGACGACGAACTGCAGGTAGTTGTTGGCCGTCGTGGCCTCCGTCAGGCTCGTCCCGCCAAATGACCCGTACGGGATCAGCGACAGGTCGAAGCTGAGCCCGCAGATCGTGTACTTCGGCTCAGTCGTCTTGGTCGTGACTTCACTCCAGCTTTCGCGCACGCTTTCAGGCGGGAACGCGACTACTCCGTTGGTGTATTCCTCTTTGGAGCAGTTGGATTCCTTGAGCGTGGCGATCTCCTTGTTGCTGGACGGATCGGCATAGGTGACCGTGCCTTCTTTGTTCTGGATCGGGGTCCAGAACGTCGCCTTGTTCGCTCCACCTTCCGGCGGGATGAACGAGGTGTTGGCACGAGCGTCGGCCAGATTCGCGTACGCGATCGAGCTAGGCGTCGCGACGACCTTCGCCACGACCGGGCCGTTGCCTTTTTCTGTCGGCCTCAGCACCGCGTCGGCCGTCGGCCACGTGGTGTTTTCGGGGCCTTCGGCGATTTCATCCCATGTCCGGCTACCGACAGCTTCGCCTTTTAGGTTCGTGGCCGCGAACGACGTCGCTTTGTTGATGAGGCCAAGGTACTTCTTGAAGATATGCGTGGTACCCGAGCCGTCCAAACGCACCACGTGCGCGATCGGGGTTTCGGCGTTGCAGCCGGTCCCGGAGAGTTTGTCGCCGTTGTCGACGATTTCACTCCACTTGGTGATCGTGCCGCGCCAGATCGCCTCGAGCGTGCTGTTGTTCAGCACAAGGCGACCTTTGTTGGAGGTGCTGGTGGCCACACATTTTTCCGGCAGGTGCACGATGACCGCGACGGCCGCCTGAATCACCGGGACGGTGGCAACGGCCTGCGGGGTGATCGTCGTCTCGTTTTCTTCGATTTCCGCCAGCTGGGTGGTGTTCGGCGCTTCGTCGGTGCCGACGAACGCGTTGGTGGCTTCATATTTGTGTTCGAGTTTGCCCACACCCCACGACTTCAGGCCCGCGCCGCTGCCCGAAGGGTTATACGTGACGGTCGGAGTCGCTTTCGTGCCCTGAGTGCCGTTGCACGCATGCTTTTCGGCGGATGTGTTGAACGCGGGGTTCCACAATTCCTGTGCGAGCTTCTGCAGCGAGGAGCCCTGCCCCCCGATATTCGCGCCTGAGCACTGCGTGCCAAGCGATGCACTCGCGGCGCCCGGTGCCACACACGCGGCAACCGCGGCGGCCGAGATCGCGCACGCCGATATGGCACGGCGTGCAGAGAGAAACGTCATTATCTGACTACCTCCTGAGTAGCAGGTTCCATGCTGATTGGATCGGGAGCGATTTGCTCCTCGCAAAGCACTCTCCCACCTGCCGAGGTTGACTAGGTTATCAACCTGTGATATGGGATTCTCGCACAGGAGATTTCTCTACTTGTTCACATCGCCGCGCAGGACTCGGGACTCACGACCAACTCAACCCACCATCATGAGTCGTGAGCCCTCAGCGATGGCCGCCACGCTTCGCTTTGGAGGCGCGCAACGTGACTGTCGTCTGGGCCGTATGGCTCGCGCCCGCGGAGTCGTGAGCGACGATCGTGGCCCGCACGCGCAGCACATGCGACCGCGCCAGCAGTGCGCGGGCCCTGGCTGATAGATGTAGCGTTATCGACTTGACCTGCCCACCGGCGACGGTGAACGTTCCCGTCGCGAGCGTGAGGATGGCGGCCCTGTGCTTCTTTCTCGAAGCGCGCCCCGTGCTCGCGCTGACCGCCGACAGCGTGCGCAAGGTCACCGTACCGTCACAGCTGGGTACGCCTGCCGGGCAAGTCACCTTGACCGCTACGCCACCCGAAGCGGTCACGGGCAGGGATGTGCCGGCCAGCTCGGCGTCGGGCGCCGGCGGAGGCGGCGGCGGCGGCGGTTTGACGATCGTGGTCGTGGGGGTTTCTTTCGGACCTTCATGTTTTTCAGGCGGCGGTTCGGACGAGACAATTTTGATCGTGGCCTTGCGGACAACCGGGCTTTCTTCCCCGAGCGCGTCGACGATGCTCAGTTCGACCGTGTAGACGCCGGCCGCGGTGTAGGTGTGTGTGGCATGTGGCGTTTCGGTGACCACTTCCGGGGAACCGTCGCCGAAGTGCCAGCGGTATTTCGCGATTATCGAGCCATTGGGGTCGGTGGAGTTTTTCGCGTCGAAGGCGACGACTTCTCCGACATTGGCGGCTTCCGGCGCGCTGAACCTCGCCACCGGGAACGGGCTCTTGACGTTCAGCGTCACTTCCTCGCTGAATTCAGGGGAGGCAAGGTTGTCGGTACGGATGGTCTCCGTGACCTTGCATTCGCATTCGCTCGCGAACTTGTGCGTCGTTTCCGGACCCTGATGCTGATTGGTCGTTTCCGCTTCGGTCCCGTCCCCGAAGTTCCACTTGACGCTGACGGCGTTCGCCTCGGTGAGCGTGGAGGACAGCTTGACTTCCGATTCCGGAGCCAGCGGCCCCGACACGGGCGTGCCTTTGAATGTCGCGCTGAGCGCGCTCGAGGCAGCCGTCGGGCAACCAGTGCCTCCCGGACCGAACTCGACGACGTGCGGGGCTTCGGGATTGGAATCGAACATGAACACGTGTTCTTCTCCGCCGGCCGCCACCATCGGATGCCCGAGGAAGCTGATCGTGCAGTGTTCGGCGCCCGCGCTCTGGCCGCCCGTCCAGCCAAGCTCAGCGCCGCTCGCGCTGAACTCGAGGGCGCCGGGGGCGAAGCCTTTTGCCCCGCCTTCGTGGCGAATCTTCGCGTATACGTAGAGCGTCCCGGTTGGAGCGATCGACAGGGCCGCCCCCTCGTTGGGCGCGGGCACGCCCGGGAACGTCACGAGTTCGTTCAGGCCCGCGTCGAACTGGACGAATGGCGTGGGCGCTTGGCTTGAGGTGAAGTCCGCTGGGATTTCGTCGATCTGTTCAGACTGACCGGCGCCTTTTTCGAGGTTACCGCCGATCACATACACTTTGCCTGTCGCCGAGACGGCCGGAGACGTGGCTTCTTCGGAGGATTCAAAGAACGCTTCTTTGGCCTTGTCGACGTAGCGCGCGCCATGCGTACCGGTCGGGCTGACGCGCTCGAGCGCCACGCGCAACGACGGTTCTTCGCTTTCGCCCCGATCTTCCTTGCCCATGATGACGATGTCTTGGTTGGTCGGGTCGACGGCGATCCCGCTCGGTTCGAGCAGGGCTTCGCCCAGCGTCTTTGACTGCGGTTTGAACCTTGTGAGCACACCCCCTTCGCTCGTGCCGGCCGCCGGTTCGAGGTTGCCGCCGGTTGGTTCGGTTGAGAAGGCGTAGAGCGCCCCGGCCGCAAGCACTTCGGGGTCGACTTCGACCTGTTCTTCATCGCCGCGCGACGGCGCCGCGAGGACGTAGAAGCGTTTTTCGACCGGATCGACCGCGATGCCCTCGATGCCGCTTTCCGGTTCCGGGCCGGCGCCTTTGACCGTAAACGACGTCGAGGCCAGGTACTGGCCACTGTGCGTGAACTTCTGGACTCGAAAGACGTGTTCTTCGGGCTCGTCGCCGACGTACACGCTGTCGTCGGTAGGGTCGACGCCAAACGCGATCGCGTCCGTCCCGTGCTCGGTGAACTGCCCATGGCCGGTTCCCGGCGCCCCGAACCCCGCGAGTTCGCCGTAGCCGGTCACGGCGTACGCGGGAGCCGTGATGGCGAACGCCAGCAAGACTGAGAACGGAAACAGGAACTTCAGGCATCGACGTATACCGAGCTGGGACATCACGCTCCGATCATGTATTCAGTGAGGTCGAGGACTTGCGCGGACAGGTGGGGCCGAGCCACAACTTGACCGTCTTGGTTGCATGGCAGACACGTGCCGGCGGCGGGCGCCGATACCGACAAGAGTGACCTATCGCCGGCGCCGATCTTGTTGTAAACCGGTGAACAGATGGCCAGAGATCCGATGGTCACAGATCTGCCTCACAGACGATTCGGGCGCCCGCCCATCCGCCGCTGGGCGCGGATCGAGGAGATCGACGCCGGGG
>JBARJU010000214.1:0-23126 GCA_049800435.1 Solirubrobacteraceae bacterium | reverse complement strand
CGCTCGTCCACAGCCGCGTCGGCGGCGGCGCTGTCCGTCTCCGCGCAAGCGAGCGCGCCGCTTGCGTGACGTGTCCACCCGGGCCCGTCGAAGGGCTCCTCGCCCGGATCGCTCGGCGGGCGAGAGTGAATGCTCACCGACCGCTCACCCGCCTCCGACGGCTCACCCACCAGGATTTGCAGCTGCGCGCCCGCGCCCTCGTCGAGCACCAACGGAACCTCCATCACGAGCTCGCGAAGCACCTCACAGCCGACCATCGCTCCGGCGCGAAGCGCGATCTCGACGAACGTGGTTCCCGGTACGAGCACCACTCCCATCACCACGTGGTCGGCAAGCCACGGGCTGCTGTCGAGCGTAAGGCAACCGGTGAATAGCCACCCTTCGCCTTCCGCAAGCGCCGTCGCGGCGCCGAGCAACGGGTGATCGGCATCGCCCAGACCAGCCGACGCGAGGTCTCCGCGACCAGGGGAGGCCTTGAGCCAGTGGTGAGTGCGCTGGAAGGCGTAGGTAGGAAGACTCACAAGGCGAGCGCCGCGGTCGCCGAGGAGCTTGCCCCAGTCGACGACAACGCCCCGCACCCAAGCCTGTGCGAGCGCCGTCAACAGAGCGCGCGACTCAGGGCGCCCACCCCGCAGCACGGGCGTCGTCATCGGGCGGAGCTCGTCCTCGACCGCCCCGCCCTCGTCGCCCACGCTCACCAGGCAGTCCTGGCACATGGCGCTGAGCACGCCATCGGGGCCCAGCTCGAGGAAGGTCTTGACCCCCTGTGCGGCGAGCCACTGGACGCTCTCACAGAAGCGGACTGGCTCGCGCACCTGGCGCACCCAGTAGAGCGGATCGCAGAGCTCCTCGGCGGTCGCGAGCCTGCCGGTTACGTTCGACACGATCGGGATCGCCGGCTCGGAGAACGACAACCCCTGCGCCACCCGAGCGAAGTCCTCGAGCATCCCGTCCATTCGCGGCGAGTGAAACGCATGGCTCACCCGCAACCGCCGGGTCTTGCGACCTCGGCTCTCCCACACGCGCGCCAGCTCCAGCAGCACGTCCTCCTCACCGGATAGGACCACCGCCGCCGGACCGTTGATCGCCGCCAGCGCAACCCGGTCCTCCAAGCCCCTCAACTCCTCGAGCGCCTCGGGCTCGGACGCCTGCACCGCAAGCATCGCGCCACCGGCCGGCAGCGCTCCCATCAACCGCCCGCGAGCCACCACGAGCGCGCACGCGTCGGCGAGCGAGAAGACCCCGGCCACGTGCGCCGCCGCCAATTCGCCGATCGAGTGTCCGAGCAGACGATCGGGGTGAACGCCCAGATCCTCAAGCATCCGAAACAGCGAGACCTCCAGCGCGAACAGCCCGGCCTGCGTGAACATCGTCTCGTCCAGTAGGTCTGTGCCCGGGGAATCGACGTGCGGCTCGTCCGCTCCGAACATGACCTCCAGCAGCGAGCGCCCCAGCAGAGCGTCCATGTGCGCGAGCACCTCGTCGAGCGCATCCTTGAAGGCCGGCATCGTGCCGTACAACTCCCGGCCCATGCCGAGACGTTGCGCGCCCTGGCCGGTGAAGAGGAAGACAACCGGCGGCTCGCCGTCGCCCACCGACCCGACGATCAGCTCGGAGGCCGGCTCACCACGACTCAGCGCGTCGAGCCCGCGGAAGAGCTCCTCACGATCACCAATCACGACCGCTCGACTGTCGAGCGCCGCACGACCCACGGCCAGCGTGTATCCGACGTCGGCGGGGTTGACGTCGGGATCGCCTTGGAACCTCTCGAGCAAGCGGCGTGCCTGGCCACGCAGCGCCGGCAAGCCGCTGCCCGCCAGCATCCATGGGACATCTCCGACGGGCTCATCGCTCGGGCCGATCTCGACCTCTGGCTGTGGCGCCTCCTCGACGATCACATGGGCGTTGGTGCCGCTGACCCCGAACGAGGAGACCGCCGCGCGCCGCGGTTGGCCGTTGGCGGGCCACAACCTCGACTCGGTCAAGAGCGACACGTCCCCCATCGACCAGTCGACCTGCTTGGAAGGCTCCTCGACGTGCAGCGTCTTCGGCAGCACCCCGTGCTGCAAAGCCATGACCATCTTGATCACGCCCGCTACGCCGGCAGCATTTTGGGGGTGGCCGAGGTTCGACTTGATCGAGCCCATCCAGAGCGGACCACGCTCCGCTGCCCGCTGCCGCCCATAGGTTGCCAGCACCGCCTGAGCCTCGATCGGGTCGCCGAGCCTCGTGCCTGTGCCGTGCGCCTCCAGCGCATCCACCTGATCCGCCGAGAGCCCAGAGCTCGTCAGCGCCTGGCGTATCACCCGCTGTTGGGAGAGGCCGTTCGGCGCGGCCAGTCCGTTACTCGCCCCATCTTGATTGATCGCGCTTCCGCGGACAACCGCCATCACCTTGTGACCACGGCGGCGCGCGTCGGACAGGCGCTCCAGCGCGAGCACCCCCACACCCTCGCCCCAACCCGCGCCGTCAGCCGTGTCGGCAAAGGACTTGCAGCGCCCATCCGGCGCCATCCCGCGCTGGCGGCTGAACTCGACGAACACGGCGGGGGCGGCCATCACCGTCACCCCGCCCGCCAGCGCCATCTCGCACTCGCCGGTCCGCAACGCCCCGCAGGCCAGATGGAGCGCGACGAGCGACGAGGAGCAGGCCGTGTCGATGGTGACGGCCGGGCCCTCCAGTCCAAAGGTGTAGGACACGCGGCCGGAGACGACGCTGAGCGCTCCCCCGGTCATCCCGTAGCCGTCGCTCCCGCTGGAGGCAAGCGCGTCGATGCCGTAGAACTGGGGACTGACACCGACATACACACCTGTCTGGCTCCCACGAAGCGACAGCGGATCGATGCTCGCGTGCTCCAGCGCCTCCCAGCACGCTTCGAGCAGCAGCCGCTGCTGGGGGTCCATCGCGAGCGCCTCACGCGGGCCGATCCCGAAGAACGCGGCGTCGAACTGGCCGGCGTCGTGGACGAAGCCTCCTTCACAGGCATAGCTCGTGCCACGGCTCTCGGGGTCGGGGTCGTACAGGCCGGCGACGTCCCAACCACGGTCGGTCGGGAACGCTCCGATCGCGTCGACCCCGGCAGCCACCAAGTCCCAGAGGTCCTCCGGCGAGCGCACACCGCCCGGATAAGAGCAACTCATGCCGACAATCGCGATCGGCTCGTCCAACGAAGCGCCCGTCCGCGCCCGCGCCACGATCCCGGCCTCCGGCTCGGCGCCGAGCGCCTGCTCGATCAGATATCGCGCGAGCGCCACGGGCGTTGGGTGCTCGAACACGAGCGTGGTGGGCAGACGCAGCCCGGTCGCCGCTTGCAGCTTGTTGCGCAGCTCCACCGCCATCAACGAGTCGAAGCCGAGCTCCCTGAAGGCGCGTTTGCGCTCCACAGCCTCAGGGGTCACATGTCCGAGCACAGCGGCCGCCTGAAGACGCACCAGCTCGAGCGCCACACGCTCGCGCTCACGCCCCGAGCGCCCGGCCAACCGGCTCGCCAGAGCCCCCGCGGCGAGCTCGGAGTCGAGCGCGTCCGCCTCGCGGAGCAGTCGCTGCACGTCGGGGAGCTCGGCAATCAGAGGCCGCTCGCGCGCCGAGCTGTACAGCGGGGCGTAGCGCTCCCAGTCGATGTCGGCCACCGTCAGACACGTATCGCCGAGATCGAGCGCCTGTTGTAGCGCGTCGATTGTCAACTCGGGCTGCATGTCGAGCACTCCGCGGCGCTGGAAGACCTCGCCTGCCTGAGCCACCATGCCCTCGCCCGCCCATGCGCCCCACGCCACCGACGTCGCCGGCAGACCGAGCGAGCGACGGTGCTCGGCAAGCGCATCCAGATACGCGTTGGCGGCCACGTAGTCGCCCTGCCCTCCGGAGCCCATCGTGGCCCCCATCGAGGAGAACAGCACGAACGCGGAGAGATTCATGTGCGCCGTCAGCTCGTGCAGATGAAGCGCGCCGCCGGACTTTGGCGCGAGGATCTCCTGGAGCCCCTCGGCGCTCAACGAGTCGAGCGCCGTCATCGAGCCGAGCCCGGCGGCGTGCACGACGGCGTCCAGTGGACGCTCGGTCGGGATCGAGACGAGCAGCTCTTCGAGCTGGTCGCGGTCGGAGACGTCGCAGGCGACGACACTCACCTCGACCCCGAGCTGCTCGAGCTCGCTCTTTAGCTCGGCGGCCCCGGGCGCCTGCGGGCCACGCCGGCTGACGAGTAGCAGGTGCTCGGCGCCGGCGCCTGCCAGCCAGCGCGCCACGTGTCCACCCAATCCGCCCGTGCCGCCCGTGACCAGCACGGTGCCGCTCACGGTCCAAGCGCGCTCGCCATCGTCGCTCCCGGCGGGATGGCGCAGCAACCGCCGGGCAAAGACGCCCGCTGGACGCACGGCAAGCTGATCCTCCGCGCCGACCGCCGCGAGCACGCCGCAAAGCCGCTCCCCTGTGCGCTCGTCAAGAGCCCCCGGGAGATCGACCGTACCTCCCCACCGCCGCGGTTGCTCAAGCGCGAGCGTGCGACCGAGTCCCGACACCATCGCCTGCACGGGGAACGCCAGCCGATCCCCCCCGGCTCCGACGGACACAGCTTCGCGTGTGACCAGCCACAACGGCCCCTGCACAGAGGCATCCTCCAGCGCCTGGACCAGCGCCACGGTCCCCGCCAGACCGCCGCTGACCGCCGTGTGGCCCGGCAGATACGCTTCATCGAGAGCCAGCAGCGACAGGACGCCTGACACCGAGAGCGAATCGTCCGCGGCAAACGCCTGCCTTATACGGGCTGCCGCTGTGCCGCGGTCGAGCTCGTCGTCACCGCCCAGCTCGATCTGCACGATCTCGGCGCCCCGGGCCTGCACGAGAGCAACAAGGTCCGCCACCCAGCGATCCTCCGCCAGTCCCGCCGGAACGATAATCAACCATCGCCCCGTGAGCGTCGCGGGACGATCGCCCACGGGCTTCCATCCGATCCGGTAGCGCAGACGATCCAACGGCGACTCCTTCCGGCTTCGCTCGAGTTGTGGTTGCTCGGGCTCGAACCAGTAGCGCGTGCGTTGGAATGGGTACTTGGGCAGATCGATGCGAGGCGTGTGCGCGCCGCCGAGGATGGCGCCCCAATCGACGTCCACGCCGTGTGCCCATGCGTCGCCGATGGACGTGAGGAAGCGCTCCGGCCCGCCCTGGTCGCGACGCAGCGTCGCGATGACGTGCGCATCCGAGAACTCGCCGGAGTCGACCGCGCCGTGCTCGGCATCCTCGATCGTCTCCTGCATCCCAACCGTCAACAGCGGGTGTGGGCTGACCTCGACGAACGTGCGATAGCCACCCCGGAGCAGGTCGCGAATCGCCCGCTCGAACTGCACCGGCTCGCGCATGTTGCGATACCAGTACTCGGCGCCGAGCTCGGAGTGCTCCAGCGGCCCGCCGGTGAGCGTGGAGTGAAATCGAATTCCGCCCGGTGTCGGCGCGATGCTCCCAAGCTCCTCGATCATCTCCTCGCGCAGCGACTCCACCTGCTGTGAGTGAGATGCGACTGTTTCCGCGACGCGGCGCGTGCGTATCTCACGCGCCGCGCACAAATCGGCCAGCTGCTCGAGCGCCGTGAGATCGCCGCTCACGACGACCGAGCCCGGCCCGTTGACGGCGGCCAACGAAATGCGCCCTTCGCAAGCGGCGAGCAGATCGTTCACCTGCTCGGGAGGGGCCCCCACCGACATCATGCTGCCCCTGCCCAACAGCTCCATCGACAGACGCCCACGCAGAGCCGCCACTCGCGCGCCGTCCTGCAGCGACAGGCAGCCCGCCACGCATGCAGCGGCAATCTCCCCCTGCGAGTGACCGATCACGACAGAGGGCCGCACCCCACATGCCCGCCACAGCTCGGCAAGCGACACCATCACCGCGAACAGCGCCGGCTGAAGCACATCCAGCCGCTCGAGCTCGGGCGCGCCGGGCGCGCCGCGCAGAACCTGCTCGAGCTTCCAGTCCACGAACGGCGCGAGCGCCTCGCCACACTCACGCACACGTTCGGCAAACACCGCCGAGCGCTCGAGCAATCCGGCTGCCATCCCCGCCCACTGGCCCCCTTGACCGGGGAACACGAACACGATTCCCGCACCGCCCGCGCCGGCCACTCCCTCCACGAGCCCTGCTCCAGGCTCAGCCGCGGCCAATGCCTCTAGCGATCCGAGCAGATCCTCTCGAGTCTCGCCGAACAGCGCCGCGCGCCGGTCGAAGGCCGGCCGCGCGAGCAACGCATGCCCGATATCGCCAACGTCAAGGGCGGCTTCGGTCGCCACGAAGCTCCGCAGTAGCCCCGCCTGCTCGCGCAGCGCCTGCGAATCGCGAGCGGAAAGCACCCACGGCGTGAGCGCCTCGCCCAACACCCCTGCCGCTCGAACACCATCCGCCGCCGTCTCGATCGACACAACGCCGCCGCCCTCCGCCCGCGCGGGATCGAACACGGGCGGCTGCTCGAGGATCACGTGCGCGTTGGTGCCGCTGATCCCGAATGAGGACACGGCTGCCCGGCGCGGTTCGCCGCGGTCCGGCCAGGCTCTTGCCTCGGTCAAAAGCGAGACCGCGCCGGCCGACCAGTCGATCTTCGTCGAGGGCTGCTCCGCGTGCAGCGTCCTCGGCAGCACGCCGCGGGACATCGCCATGACCAGCTTGATCACGCCGGCGATCCCCGCGGCCGCCTGCGTGTGCCCGATGTTCGACTTGATCGATCCCAGCCACAGAGGCTCGCTATCGCCCCGCTCCCGGCCATAGGTGCCGAGCAGCGCTTGCGCCTCGATCGGATCGCCGAGCGGCGTTCCCGTGCCGTGTGCCTCCACGGTGTCTATCTGTGCCGCGGACAGCCCGGCGTTCTCGAGCGCTTGGCGGATCACGCGCCGCTGCGATGGGCCGTTCGGCGCCGTCAACCCGTTGCTCGCTCCATCCTGGTTGACGGCGCTGCCGCGGACGACACCCAGCACGCGATGACCGAGGCGCTGGGCCTCGCCGAGCAACTCCAGCACGAGCACACCCGCTCCCTCGCCCCATCCGATGCCGTCGGCGGAATCCGCGAACGCCTTGCAGCGCCCGTCGGAGGCGAGCCCTCCCTGGGCGGCCATCGCGGCAAACACGGTAGGCGTGGCGAGCACCGACACGCCGCTGCTCAGGGCAAGCGAGCACTCTTTGCCGCGCAGCGCTCCACACGCGAGATGCATCGCCACCAACGAGGAGGAGCAAGCGGTGTCAACCGTCAAGGCGGGCCCCTCCAAGCCGAGGGTGTAGGCGACACGACCGGACGCGACACTTGCGGCGTTGCCCGTCCCCACATAGCCCTCCATGTCTGGCGGCAGCGGCCCGAACATGAGCCGGCCATAGTCCTGGTCGGTCACTCCGGTGAAGACCCCCGTGCGACTGCCTCTCAAGGAGAGGGGATCGATGCCGGCGTCTTCTATGGCCTCCCACGACGTTTCGAGCAGTAGTCGCTGCTGAGGGTCCATCGCCAGCGCCTCGCGGGGGCTGATGCCGAAGAAGGCGGAGTCGAAGTCAGCCACGTCGTACACGAACCCGCCTTCGCGGGCAAAGGTCGGGCGGGAGTGAGCGCTGTCGTTCTCGCCGGCGCCCCATGTGTCCCACCTCCTATCGATCGGGAACGCCGAGATCGCGTCACCGCCGGAGTGGACGAGCTCCCACAGCCGATCCGCTGAGACGACGCCGCCGGGATAGCGACATGCGATGCCAACGATCGCGACCGGCTCGCGGCCCTGCGCTTCGACCTCCCGCAGGCGCACACGGGTGTCGTGCAGGTCGACGGTGACCCGCTTCAGGTACTCGCGAAGCTTGTCGTCACCCGCCACGGCGGTTCCCTTCTCGGATCCCGCCGTCGAGCTCTCGCGCTTATGCCCGGCGGCACTCCGAGCACCCGGTCGATTCACGACGATCCGAGCTCTTGGTCGATGAACCCGAAGATCTCCTCGTCCGAGGCCTCCTGGATCTTCTGAGCGACGGCGACCCCGTCCTGCGACGCGGAGGACTCGGTCAGCTTCGCGAGCAATGCCTGCAAGCGCGCGGTGGCGCCAGCCCGCTCGGGCCCGTCCTCCAGCGACCCGAGCGCGCGCTCCAGCCTGCCGAGCTCGCCCCCGACGCCGCCCTCGACGGACACGCCGTCACCCAGTAGCTCCGTCAGCAACTGCTCCGCGAGCGCGATCGGGGTCGGGTGGTCGAATACCAGCGTGGCCGGCAGGCGCAAGCCCGTCGTCAGGTCGAGCCGGTTGCGCAACTCGACAGCCGCGAGCGAGTCGAACCCGAGCTCCTTGAACGGACGCCTGACGTCGAGCGTCGCCACGGAGGCATGTCCAAGCACCCGTGCCACCTCGGTGCGCACGATGTCGAGCAACAGCGGGCGACGCTCCTCGTCGGGCGTGTCGGCCAAGCGTCGCGTGAGCTCCTGCCTGTGGGCCAGCCGCTCGAGAGCACTCGCCCCGGCAAGCACCTGGCGGACCTCGGGAAGGTCTTCGATCAACGGCCGTGGGCGCGCGGCCGTGAACACGGGCGCGTAGGTCTCCCAGCGCACATCGGCGACCGCGAGGAAGGGCTCGCTTCCCTCGATCGCCTCCCGCAGCGCCTCGATCGCGAGCAGCGGTGACATCTTCGCCAGGCCGTGCCGGCCGAGCTCGGCGTCGCCGACCGCCTCGGCCATACCCTCGCCCGCCCACGCCCCCCAAGCGAGCACGCTCGCCGGCAGTCCGCGCGCACGACGGTTGGCCGCCAGCCCGTCAAGGAAAGCGTTTGCGGCCGCATAGTGTGCCTGCTGACCGGACCCAAAGGTCGCCGCGATCGAGGAGAACAGCACGAAAGCGGAGAGGTCCATGCCGGTGGTGAGCGCATCGAGGTGCTCCGCCGCGTGCGCCTTCGGCGCCACCGTCGCCGCCAGATCCTCGCTCGTGAGGTTGTCGAGCGCGTCATATCCCCCGGCTCCCGCCGCATGGATCACGACCGAGAGGGGCAGCTCCTCGGGGATCGACTCGACCGCGCTCGCCAGCTGGTTGCGATCTGAGACGTCGCATGCCGCCAGCGTCGCCCGTACGCCCAGAGCGGCTAGCTCTTCCTGCAGCTCGGTGGCCCCCGGGGCCTCTTCGCCGCGCCGACTGACGAGCAGTAGATGCTCGGCCCCGTTGTGCGCGAGCCAGCGCGCCACATGGGCTCCCAGACCACCCGTGCCACCGGTCAGCAGGATCGTGCCCGCGGGCGCCCTCCACGCCGCCTCGTCCGAGGACCGGCCGCGAGCCTGGCCCGCTCGAACAAGCCGCCTCGAGAAGATCCCCGCGGACCGGACCGCGAGCTGATCGTCCTCGCTGCCGCCCGCGATCAGGCCCGCAAGGCGAGCGATTGCGCGCTCGTCGAGCATCTCGGGAAGATCGACGAGGCCTCCCCAACGCCCGGGATACTCGAGACCGACGACGAGCCCGAGACCCCAGACCTGTGCTTGCAGCGGCCCCTCGACGCGATCGGAGGGACCGACGGCCACCGCGCCACGGGTGAGCAGCCAGAGCGGCGCCTGGATCCCGACATCATCGAGTGCCTGGACCGATACGAGCGAGGCGGCAAGCCCGGCCGTGACGCTCTCATGCACCGCGTGGCGCGACTCGTCGATCGCGAGCAGCGACAGAACGCCATCCACCTCGGAGTGGCGCGAGCGGTCGTGCTCGGGTTGCTCGGGGTGCGGCGCAACGGCGAGCACGGTCGAGATCTCCCCGGCGAGCTCCGCGCGCGTGACAGACCGTCCGTCGACGTGCACCGGGAGCAGCTCTGCGCCCCTCTCCTGCAGCCCCGCCGTAAACGCGACGACCCACTCGTCCTTCACGCATGCCCGCGGGATCAGCACGATCCAGCGTCCGGACAGCGCCGGCGAGAGCTCGTCTGTCATCGGCTTCCACTCGATCCGGTAGCGCCAGCTCTCGAGTGTCGTCTCGGGGCCGCCTCGAGTGCTCGCCACGACGCTGTGGGGCGCCGGGTCGAGCCAGTAGCGACGGCGCTGGAATCCATAAGTGGGCAGCGCGACCTGCTTGGCGCCGGGTCTGTCGAGCATTGCGCCCCAATCGACCGGCGAGCCACTGGTCCACAGCTCGGCGAGCGCGGCGAGCAGCGCTTGGACTTCAGGACGTCCGGCCCTCGAAGCCGGCACCGCGACGGTCCCCACCCCGTGTTTGGCAGGGTCCTCGGCGAGCATCTCGCTCCGGCATTCTCTCGCCATCGCGCACAGCACCCCGTCGGGCCCGAGCTCCAAATAACTGCTCACCCCCTGGGCGCCCAACCAGCCGATTCCGGCTGAGAAGCGAACCGTCTCGCGCACGTGCCGGACCCAGTACTCGGCCTTGCACAGCTCCGCCGACGCGGGCTCTCCGGTGAGGTTGGAGACGATCGGAATCGTTGGCTCGGCGAAGGAGATGCCTCGTGCCACCTCGGCGAAACGCTCCAGCATCCCGTCCATGCGAGCGGAGTGGAATGCATGGCTGACGCGCAGCCGCTTGGTCTTGCGCCCCTCTTTCGCCCACCTCTCCGCGAGCGCAAGCACGGCGTCCTGCTCGCCCGAGATCACGATCGAGCGGGGACCGTTCACGGCCGCGAGCGAAACCTGGCCCTCCAGGCCCTCGAGCTCCCCCAGGACCTCTTGCTCGGTTGCCTGCACCGACACCATCGCGCCACCGGCCGGCAGTTCTCCCATCAGCTCGCCGCGGGCGGCCACGAGCGTGCACGCGTCCTGTAGTGAGAAAACTCCAGCCACATGAGCCGCGGCCAGCTCTCCGACCGAGTGCCCCACCAGGTAGTCCGGCGTGACTCCCCAGCTGCTCACCAGCCTGAAGAGAGCCACCTCCAGTGCAAACAGCGCCGCCTGGGTGAGTCGCGTCTCGTCAAGCGGCCCGGCGCCCGCCCCGTCAGCCTGCCCGTTCTGTGAGGGTCCACCGCGCACATCTCCGACCGGCTCGTCCTCGCCAAAGGTCACCGCCCGCAGCGAGCAGTCGAGCAGGCCGTCCAGGCATGCCCATAGCTCGTCGATCGCCTCCCGGAAGACGGGGAACGCGTCGTAGAGCTCGCGACCCATGCCTACGCGCTGGGCTCCCTGTCCGGCGAACATGAACGCGAGCTGCCGATCGTCGCTCATCGCGACGCCCTCGATCGCGTTGACGGGCGTCTCCCCCTCCGACAGCGAGGCCACGCCGGCGATCAATTGCTCGCGCTCATCCCCCAGCACGACCGCCCGATACTCGAACGCCGACCGGTGACGTGCCAGCGAGAAGGCGACGTCGCTCGCCTCGAGCTCTTGGTCGGCGGACACGCGAGCGTACAGCCGTTGCGCTTGAGTACGCAGTGCCTCTGCGCTGCGACCCGATATGACCCACGGCAAGCTTCTGACGCACTCGGCGCGAGCGGCGGCGTCGCGCTCGTCGCCGGTGTCGAACACCAGAGCCGTGTCGCGTTCCTCGCCCGCGTCTGCCGCCACTGCGTCAACCACCGACGGAGCCTCCTCCAGGATCACATGCGCGTTGGTGCCGCTCGCCCCGAACGAGGACACGCCCGCCCGGCGCGGCCGATCCGCGCGCGGCCAGTCGATCGTCTCGGTGAGCAGCGATATCTCGCCGGCCGACCAGTCGATCTGGGTAGAGGGCCGATCGAGGTGGAGGGTCTTCGGCAAGGCACCCGCGCGCATCGCCATCACCATCTTGATCACGCCCCCGATCCCACCCGCAGCCTGAGCGTGACCGATGTTGGACTTCAGCGATCCGAGCCACAGCGGCCGTCCGGCCGGTCGCTCGCTTCCATAAGTCGCCAGCAGCGCCTGGGCCTCAATCGGATCGCCCAGCGCCGTACCCGTTCCGTGGGCCTCGACCACGTCAACATCCGCGGGTGAGCAGCGTGCACTCGCAAGCGCCTGACGAATCACCCTCTGCTGGGATGGTCCGCTCGGCGCCATCAACCCGTTGCTGGCGCCATCCTGGTTGACGGCGCTGCCACGCACCACCGCCAGCACCGGGTGACCGAGCCGCTGAGCTTCGGACAGCCGCTCGAGCGCCACCACCCCGACGCCCTCGCTCCAGTTCGTGCCGTCGGCGGCGTCCGCGAAGGACTTGCAGCGTCCGTCTGCGGCCAGCCCGCCCTGGCGAGCGAACTCCACGAACGCGGTGGGCGTTGAGAGTACGGCCACCCCGCTTGCCAGCGCGAGCGTGCACTCCCCCGCTCGCAATGCCTGACATGCCAAGTGCATCGCCACGAGCGAGGAGGAGCAGGCCGTGTCGATCGACACCGCCGGCCCCTCCAACCCGAGCGCGTAGGACACTCGACCGGAGAGGACGCTGGCCGAGTTGCCTGCCAGGAGATACCCCTCCGCGCCCTCGGGGGCCGAGAAGAGCCTCGTGACGTAATCCTGGGAGGCGCTCCCCGCGAACACGCCCGTCTGGCTGCCGCGCAACGACAGCGGCTCGATGCCGGCATGCTCCAAGGCCTCCCATGACGCTTCCAGCAGGATCCGCTGCTGCGGATCCATCGCCACCGCCTCACGCGGAGATATCTCGAAGAAGTCGGCGTCGAACTCCGCGGCGTCGTAGAGGAACCCTCCTTCGCGAACGTACTCGCCGGCGGCGGACGAATCGGACGTGCCGTCGAGCTCCCATCCTCGATCGGTGGGGAAGCGGGAGATCGCATCGCCCCCGCCGCGAACGAGCTCCCAAAGGCCCTCTGGCGAGCGCACCCCACCTGGATAGCGACAACTCATGCCCACAATCGCCACCGCCTCGCCCATTTGCGTCGAGGAGGGCACGGCGGCGGACGTTCGGACCCGCACTCCGCCGAGCTCCACGAGCAGGTGGTCCGCGAGCGCGGTCGGGGTTGGGTTGTCGAACGCCAGTGTCGCCGGCAATCGCAAGCCCGTTACCGCGATCAGGCGATTGCGCAGCTCCACCGCCAGCATCGAGTCGAATCCCGAGTCCTTGAAGGTCCGTCTCATGTTGACCTCCGCGGGAGAGGGGTGGCCCAGAACGGCGGCCACCTCCTCACGCACAAGCCCGCGCACGACGCGCTCGCGCTCGCCGCGCGCGAGACCGGACAGGCGTTGCTCCAGCGAGGCCTCCCCATACGACGGCGGATCGGCCGGCGGTTCCCCGACGGTGACCGGAGCGGCCGCGTGCGCGCCGGCCGCCAACCAATACCGTCGCCGCTGGAACGCGTAGGTCGGCAACTTCACCACACACCCGCCATCGCCGAGCACGGCGATCCAATCCACGGCGGCGCCGCGCACCCACGCCTGGCCGAGTGAGGCGAGCATCCGTCGAGGCCCGCCGTCGCCGCGACGCAGCGAGCCGATCGCCGCGCCGGGTCGCTCGCATGCCGCGATCGTTTCCTCGATCCCCACACCAAGGACCGGGTGCGGGCTGACCTCCACGAAAGTCGCGCATCCCCCCTCGAGCAGCGCTTGCACCGCCTGCTCGAACTGAACCGTCTCGCGCAGATTGCGATACCAGTAGCGTGCATCCATCTCAGCCGTGTCGAGCAGCCCACCGCTCACCGACGAGTAGAACGGCACCTCGCTCGAGCGCGGCTCGATCGAGCTGCAAGCATCGAGGATCGCCTCCTCGATCTCCCCCACCTGCTGGGAGTGAGCGGCGTAGTCAACCGGGATCCGCCGCGCCCGCACCCCGCTCGCCTCGCAGACGCCGAGCAGCTCCTCGAGCGCCGCCACCTCGCCCGAGACGACTACCGATCCGGGTCCGTTGACGGCCGCCACCGAGGCCCGGTCGTCAAGCGGCTCCAACAGCGGTTGCAGCTGCGCGGGAGTGGCGGCGATCGACACCATCCCGCCGCGACCCGCGATCGCCTCGAGCGCACGGCTGCGCGCCGCCACCACCCGTGCGGCGTCCGCAAGCGACAGCGCCCCCGCGACATGAGCGGCGGCGATCTCTCCCTGGGAGTGCCCCACGACCGCATGCGGGCGCACCCCACACGCACGCCACAACTCGGCCAGCGACACCATCACGGCGAACAGCGCGGGCTGCACCACTTCGACCCGGTCGAGCCCCGGAGCGTCCGGCTCGCCTCGAAGCACATCCTCGAGCGACCAATCCACAAACGGCGCGAGCGCCTCGGCACACTCGCCGATCCGTCGTGCGAACAGCTCAGAACGGGCCATGAGCTCGGTCGCCATACCGACCCACTGCGAGCCCTGCCCGGGGAACACGAACGCAACCCCACCGGCCCCCTCCTCGGAGATAGCGCCTGCGATCAACCCCGGTGCGGATCGTTTCGCCGCCAACGCGTCTACGCCGGCGAGAAGCTCCTCGGTGGTCTCGCCAACTATCGCCGCTCGGGTTTGAAGGGCCGCGCGCGAACGCACCAGCGAGACGGCCACGTCTCGCGCCTGGAGATCCGTCTCCGCGCTGAGTTGCTCGTGCAGGCGCCGCGCCTGCCCGCCGAGCGCCTGCTCTCCCTTCGCCGACACGATCCAGGCCGTGGCGCCAACGCCCAATATTCCACCGGCCGCGGCATGGTTGAGCTTGTCGTCAGCGGAGCCTGCTGCGTCAGCGGAGCCTGCTGGGTCAGCGGAGCCTGCTGCGTCAGAGGAGCCTGCTGCGTCAGCGGATCTCGCTGTGTCAGGGGAGCTTGCGACTTCGGTGAACGGCGCTTCCTCGAGGATCACGTGCGCGTTGGTGCCGCTCACACCGAACGAGGAGATCCCGGCGCGTCGCGGCGAGCCGTTGCGCTTCCACGGCACCTTCTCGGTCAGCAGCGATACGGCGCCAGAAGCCCAGTCGACCTGACCGGTGGGCTTGTCGACATGGAGTGTCCTGGGGAGCATGTCGTGTTGGAGGGCGAGCGCCATCTTGATTACCCCCGCGATCCCCGCGGCCGCCTGGGTGTGGCTGATGTTCGACTTGATCGAGCCGAGCCACAGCGGGCGATCGTCGGGTCGTCCCTGCCCGTAGGTGGCGAGCAGCGCCTGCGCCTCGATCGGATCGCCGAGAGTGGTCCCTGTGCCGTGCGCCTCCACCGCGTCCACCTCGCTCGCGGACACACCGGCGTTCGCGAGCGCTTGACGGATGACGCGCTGCTGCGATGGGCCGTTGGGGGCGGTCAACCCGTTGCTCGCCCCATCCTGGTTCAGAGCGCTGCCGCGGACAGTCGCCAGGACCGGGTGGCCATGCCGTCGGGCCTCGGAGAGGCGCTCGAGGACGACCAGGCCCACACCCTCACCCCAGTTGGTCCCGTCGGCCGCGTCCGCGAAGGACTTGCAGCGCCCGTCTCCGGCGAGCCCTCGCTGGCGGGCGAACTCGAGGAAGCTGACCGGTGTCGAGAGCACCGCGACCCCCCCGGCCAGCGCCAGCGCACACTCACCGCCATTCAGTTCCCGGCAGGCCATATGCAGCGCCACCAGCGACGATGAGCACGCGGTGTCGACCGTCACCGCCGGTCCCTCCAGCCCGAGGGTGTATGCCACTCGACCCGACAGCACGCTGGCCGAGTTGCCGGTGACCAGGTAGCCCCCGAAACTCTCCAGGTCGAGCTGCGAGCGTGTGCCGTAGTCCTGCGAGGTCGTGCCTACGAACACTCCGGTCTGGCTCCCACGCAAGGAGGTGGGGTCGATGCCGGCATCCTCGAACGCCTCCCAGGCGGCTTCCAGCAATAGACGCTGCTGGGGGTCCATCGCGAGCGCCTCCCGCGGGCTGATCCCGAAGAACTCGGCGTCGAACTCGGCCGCGTCGTACACAAATCCGCCTTCGAGCACATAGCCGGAGGAAGGCACGTCCGGGTCCGCCGCGGCCGGATCGCCCGAAGCGGGCTCGTGGTGGGGGTCGAGCATCCATTCCCGATCGGCTGGGAAGTCCGAGATCGCGTCGCGGCCGGCATCGAGCAACTCCCACAACTCCCGTGGCGAGCGCACACCTCCGGGGTAGCGACAGCTCATGCCCACGATCGCGATCGGCTCCTCGCTGCGGCGGCCCTTGGAGATGGCCGCGCGGGAGCCGATCTTCGCGCCGGCGGCCTGCTCCAGCAGATGGGCGGCTAGCAGGGCGGGCGTGGGATAGTCGAACACGAGCGTCGCCGGCAGGCGCAGGCCGCTCGTCGCGCTCAGGCGATTGCGCAACTCGACGCCGAGCAGCGAGTCGAAGCCCAGCTCCTTGAAGGCACGCTGCACATCGACCGCCGCCGCGGAGGAGTGGCCGAGCACGGCCGCCGCCTCGCCGCGAACCAGATCCAGCACGAACGGCCCGCGCTCCTGCTCAGGCACCTCGGCGAGACGCCTGGCAAGCGATCCGCCGGCGCCCGTCGCGACGCGTGGGCTCGTCCGAACGAGCCCACGCAGCAGAGCCGGCAGCGAACCGGCCCTGGCCTGCGCGCGCCATGCCCCCAGGTCCAGGCGTACCGGAATCGCGAGCGCATCCACTCCCGCGAGCGCGGCGTCGAACAGCTCGAGCGCTTCCGCGGAGGGCATCGCCCGCACACCCGCACGCGCCATCCGTGCGATATCCGACTCGCCCAGATGGCCCGTCATCTCGCTGGTCTGCTCCCACCATCCCCACGCCATCGAAGTTGCGGGCAAGCCGTGCGCGCGGCGACGCATCGCGAGCCCATCGAGGAAGGCATTCGCGGCCGCATAGGCGGCTTGGCCGGGATTGCCGAACGTGCCGGCCGCCGAGGAGAACAGCACGAACGCATCGAGATCGAGTGGCGCGGTGAGCTCGTGCAGGTTCCAGGCCGCGTCGAGCTTGGGTTCGAGCACGCGATCGAGCCGATCGGCGGTCAGGGACTCGATCAGGCCATCGTCGAGCGTGCCCGCGGCGTGAACCACAGCCCGCAACGGGTGCTCGCTCGGGATCGCTTCGATCAGCGCCCGCAGCTGTGCTCGATCGGCGGCGTCGCATGCCACGACGCTCACCTGCGCGCCAAGCTCCTCCAGCTCTCCCTGCAGCTCGACCGCTCCGGGCGCCTCGTGGCCTCGCCTACTGGCGAGCACGAGGTTGCGCACACCGTGCTCGAGCACGAGATGTCTCGCAAGCAGGCCGCCGAGCATGCCTGTGCCCCCGGTGATGAGTGTCGTGCCCGGCTCGTTGAGCCTCGGTGCGGGCAGGGTCAGCACGATCTTGCCGACGTGCCGCGCCTGGCTCATGAAGCGAAACGCCCGCGGAGCGCGACGCACGTCCCAAGCTCTCACCGGCAACGGTCGCAGCGCGCCCTGCTCGAACAGCGCGAGCAGCTGGGAGAGCATTCCTTCGATCCGTTGCGGTCCGGCCTCGACCAGATCGAACGCGCGGTAGTGGACACCTTCGTGAGCCGCGGCGACCGTATCGTGAGCGCGGATGTCGGTCTTGCCCATCTCCAGGAAACGACCCCCCGAACCCAGCAGTCGCAGCGACGCGTCCACGAACTCGCGTGCGAGCGAGTTCAGCACGACATCCACGCCGCGGCCGCCTGTCGCGTCTCGCAGACGCTGCTCGAAGTCGAGGTCGCGGGAGGAGGCGATGTCGCCCTCCTCAATCCCGAGTGGGCCGAGCGCGCCCCACTTCCACGGGCTCGCGGTACCGAGCACCCGCGCACCCAGATGCTTGGCGATCTGGGCCGCCGCCATGCCGACCCCGCCCGCGGCGGCGTGCACGAGCACCGACTCGCCGGCCTGCACGTCGGCGAGATCGACGAGCGCGTAGTAGGCGGTCAGGAACGCGCCGGGCACGGCGGCCGCCTGCACGAACGTCCAGCCAGCTGGAATCCGCGCGAGCATGCGCCGATCGGTAACGGCAACTGGGCCGAATCCGCCGGTGAGCATTCCCATCACTCGATCGCCGGGGCCGAGGTCGCGCACGTCCTCGGCGACCTCGAGTACCACGCCGGCTCCCTCGCTGCCGATCGCATCCCACTCGCCGCGCAGCTGCACGAGTCCCAGCGTGCTCACCACGTCCCGGAAACTCAAGCCCGCGGCCCGCACGGCGATCCGGACCTCTCCCGGGCGCAACGGCTCGCCCAACTCCGGGCAGGCGACCAGACGCAGCTCCTCGAGCGTTCCCGCCTGCCCAGCCTGCAAGCGCCAGTGCTCGGCTGCCGATGGAGGGATGAGCGCGCCGCCGGCGCCGGCACGCGCAAGCCGCGGCGCATATGCGATCCCCTCGCGCAGAGCCAGCTGAGGCTCGTCGAGCTCGAGCGCGGCGCCAACAGCCGACCACGAGGCCTCCCGCCCGTCGACGTCGAGCAGCACGAACCGCCCCGGATGCTCAGACTGCGCAGAGCGCACAAGACCCCAGGTCGCGGCGGCGACCGGGTCCGGGGCGTCTTCGCCGGGACCGGCCGCCATGGCCAAACGGGTCACGAACACGAGCTGGGCATCCGCGAGCCGCTCGTCCCCGAGCCACGCCTGCACCAGCTCGAGCGTGCGGTGCAGAGCCTCGTGTGCCGCGAGCGCATCCTCGGCGCCGCTAGCGCAGTCGACAAGCACGGTGGCAGTCAAACGGTCGTTTTCGCCGAGCGCCGCGGCAAGGGTGTCCAGATCGTGGGCGGTCACCGTGGACGCGCCGCCGGGGTCTCGCATGCCCCCCGTCTCGAGTGCCGCCGCCAAATCGCTCCCATCGCGCGCAAGCACCGCCACGCTTGGCGACGGCGCGTGCGGTGCCAGCCCCAGTGCCTCCCATCTAAGCGCCAGAAGCGCATCGAGGCGTCCCCCCCTGCGCGCCATCGACAGCCGATCGGGGGAGACCGGTCGCGCGAGCAGCGAGCGCACCGCGGCCACCGGTCGGCCGAGCTCGTCGGCCAGCACCACCGACACCGCCTCCTCTCCCTCTGGCACGATCGAGACCCGCAACGAGCCTGCGCCCGGAGCATATGCGCGGACGCCGGTCCAACAGAAGGGCAGCCGGATCGACGCGTCCTCGTTGAGCAGACCCAAGCCCAGCCCATGCAGTGCGGCATCGAACAACGCGGGATGCACCCCGTATTGCGAGGCCTGCGCCGCGAGCTCCTCAGGGAGAGCGACCTCGGCGAAGAGCTCGCTGCTCCGCCGCCAAGCCGATCGCAGCCCCCGGAACGCCGGCCCGTATTCGAGGCCGCGCTCGGCCAGCGAGTCGTAGAGGCCGTCCAAATCGAGCGGCTCGCCGTCGGCCGGCGGCCAGTCGCCGGCGAGCGTTGCGAGGCGATCCTCCAGCTCCTCCCACGCGGGCCCTTGAGACTCGGGCGCGAGCGTTCCCTGCGCGTGGAGCGTCCAAGGCGCCTCGCTGCCCTCCTCCTCCTCCTCGCCCACCTGCCGCTCGCGCGAGTGGATGCTCAACGACCTGCAACCCGACTGGTCCGGCTCGCCCACCGACAGCTGCAACTGCACGCCGCCCTCGGCCGGGAGTAGGAGCGGCGCCTGCAGCGTCAGGTCTTGCAGGAGCGCGCACCCGACGCGACCGCCCACATGCAGCGCCATCTCCAGGAAGGCGGTACCCGGCAGCAGTATGGCGTCAGCCACCGCGTGGTCGGCGAGCCATGGGTGAGTGTCAAGCGCGAGGCGTCCTGTGAACAGCCAGCCGTCACCTTCGGCGAGCGCGAGTGCGGCGCCCAGCAGCGGAGTTCCGGCCGCGCTCTGACCGATGGCGGCGAGGCTGCCGGCGCCGGCACGTGCCGGCGCCGACCAGTAGCGCCGACGCTGGAACGCATAGGTGGGCAGCCGAACCGCGTGCACTCTCTCGCCTCCGACGATCGCCTCCCAGTCCACGTCGACCCCCTGCGTCCACGCCTCGCCCAGCGAAGTCAAGAAGCGTCGCGACCCGCCCTCCCCGCGGCGCAGCGAGCCGATCAGCGTCACGGAATCTCGAGCGATTCCGGCCGCCGCGGGCCCGAGAGCAAGCGACTCCTCGGCGAGATGACCATCAGCGCTCTCCTGCACCCCGACGGCCAGCACCGGATGCGGGCTGACCTCGACGAATGTGCGGCAGCCGCCTTGAAGCGCGCTGCGCACCGCCGTCTCGAACAGCACCGTCTTGCGGAGATTGCGGTACCAGTACTCGGCATCCAGCCCAGCGGTGTCGAGCGGCCCGCCGGTCACCGAGGAGTAGAACGGCACCTTGCCGGAGCGTGGCGCGATCGCGGCGCATGCGTCAAGCAGCTCCCCCTCGATCTCGTCGACCTGCGTGGAGTGGGCGGCGTAGTCGACCGGGATGCGGCGCGCTCTCAGGTCCGCGATCTCGCACTCGACGAGCAGCGCGTCGAGCGCCTGTGGATCTCCGGAGACGACAACCGACCCTGGCCCGTTCACGGCAGCAATCGACAGGCTCCCCTCCAGGCGCTCGAACAGGCGCTCCACGTCCCCCGCTGCCCCCGCTACCGACACCATCCCGCCGTGTCCGGCCAGACGCGTGAGCGCACGGGCTCGCAGGGCCACAACTCGCGCCCCATCCTCGAGCGACAGGCCACCGGCCACGCAGGCGGCGGCGATCTCGCCCTGGGAATGGCCCACCACCAGGTCGGGGTGCACCCCGCATGCGCGCCAGCACTCGGCGAGCGAAACCATCACAGCGAACAGCGCCGGCTGCACCACCTCAACGCGCTCCAGCGCAGGGGCCCCTGACGTCTCCCTGAGCACCTCCTCCAAGCTCCAGTCGACGAACGGGTCGAGCGCGGCTGCGCAGGCGGCGATCCACTCCGCGAACAGCGGCGACTCGTCGAGCAGCTCCGCTGCCATTCCGGTCCATTGAGCGCCCTGCCCTGGGAACACGAACGCCAGCCCACCCGGGACGGGTGCCGCCACCCCCCTCCTCACCTCTGCCGCGGGCTCGCCTTCGCTGAGCGCGTCGAGTCCAGCCAGCAGCTCGGCTGGCTCCCGGCCGACCACGACCGCGCGCGACTCAAACGCCGAACGCGAGACGGCAAGCGAGAGGGCAATGTCGCGCACCGCGAATTCGGATTTCTCGGCAAGGCGATCGCGAAGCTTGCGCGCCTGCCCACGCAACGCTGCCTCACCCCTGCCCGAGAGCGGCCAGACCACGACCTCGTCGCCGAGCACGCGCTTGCGCGCGGTAGCGATGGGCTGCTCAACCGATGCGACAGCTTCGGTGGCGCCAGCGAGAGGCGCGACAGCGCTCCCGTTTGAAGACGCGAGCGCAGGCGCGGAGGCGGGCGCTTCCTCGAGCACGAGGTGTGCATTGGTGCCGCTGATCCCGAACGAGGACACTCCGGCCCGACGGGGCTCGTCGCCACGCTGCCACGGCACAGTCTCCTGCAGCAGCGAGACGGCGCCGGAGGACCAGTCGACCTGCGTGCTCGGCGTGCCGGCGTGAAGCGTCCTGGGCAGCAGCTCGCGCTGTAGCGCCATCGTCATCTTGATCACACCGGCGACCCCCGCCGCGGCCTGAGTGTGGCCGATGTTCGACTTGATCGCCCCCAGTCGCAGCGGACCACGCCCCGGCGGCCGCCCGCGTCCGTAGACGGCCAGCAGAGCCTGCGCCTCAATCGGATCGCCAAGCGTCGTTCCGGTGCCGTGGGCCTCGACCGCGTCGATCTGGTCGGGCGAAAGGCCCGCGCCGGCCAGCGCCTTGCGAATCACCCGTCGCTGCGAGGGACCGTTGGGCGCCGTCAACCCGTTGCTCGCGCCATCCTGGTTGATGGCGCTACCCCTGATCACGGCCAGTACGTCGCGACCGAGACGCCGAGCGTCGGAGAGCCGCTCGAGCAACACGAGCCCCACACCCTCGGAGGCGCTCGTGCCATCGGCTCCGTCCGCGAACGCCTTGCAGCGACCGTCGCGCGCCAACCCGCGCTGGCGGCTGAACTCGACGAGCACGCTCGGCGTCGCCTGCACCGTCACGCCGCCCGCCAGCGCCAGCTCACATTCGCCTCCGCGAAGCGCCTGGCAGGCGAGGTGGACCGTTACCAGTGAGGAGGAGCACGCCGTGTCGACGGTGACGGCCGGCCCCTCGAGCCCGAGCACGTACGAGACGCGCCCGGAGACGACGGCGCCCGAGGCGCCGGTGACGGCGTGACCCTCGGCGCCGGCGAGCGCTGTCGGGCCGTTCGAGTCGACCGGCCCGGGCCCGGCAGCATAGTCCTGGTACATGGCGCCGGCGAAGACGGCTGTGTGGCTGCCGCGCAGCGACGTCGGATCGATGCCCGCATCCTCGATCGCCTCCCACGCGACCTCCAGAAGCAGGCGCTGTTGGGGATCCATCGCCACCGCCTCGCGGGGGCTGATGCCAAAGAAGTCCGCGTCGAACTCGCCGGCGTCGTCGAGGAAGCCGCCGTGGCGTACGTAACTGGTGCCGGGGTTGTCGGGATCTGGGTCGTACAACCCCTCCAGATCCCAACCGCGGTCGGCCGGCAGCTCGGAGATCGCATCGCCTCCGCGCGCAACCAGCTCCCACAGCTGCTCGGGCGAGCGCACCGCGCCGGGATAGCGGCAGCCCATGCCGACTATCGCGATCGGCTCATGCGCAGCCGCCAGCAGGCGGCCGTTCTGAGCTCGCAGGCGCTCCGTCTCCTTCAGCGAGGCGCGCAGCGCCTCTACAACTTGCTCGGGGGCGGTGCTCATCGCGAACCGGCCCCCTCCGGCGCCGACGCCGGCTTGCCCTCGGCCTTTGCGTCGGACCGCGACTCCGGCGCACCGGTCTGCTCCAGCGTCATGCGCACGAGCTCCTCCACGTCCAGCGCGTCGATCGAGCGCTCCGACGCCCGTTCGCCGCCGACGCCGGCATCTACTGGATGCCCGTTTGCGCCCGCGAGCCGCAGAAGGGGATCGAGCAACCCGGCTTCACGTATGCGCGCAAGCGGCAGCGAGGCGAGCAGCCGCCGCAGCTCGAGCTCGGCCGGGTCGGCGTCGGCGTCCACTCCCTGCTCGGGGGATGCCTCGCCGAGAAGGTGCCCCGCGAGCGCCCCCGCATTCGGATAGTCGAACACAACGGTTGAGGGCAGCCGCAGTGCGGTGGCGAGGATCAGGCGGTTGCGCAGCTCCACCGCCATCAGGGAGTCAAAGCCCAGCTCCTTGAATGGCCGCCGCGGGTCAATCGCTCGTGAGGAGACATGCCCGAGCACGGCGGCAAGCTCCTCGAGAACGACGCCCAGCACCACCTCGCGCCGATCCTCCGCGGGCACACCCTGAAGACGTTGCGCGAGGGTGGGACCGGCGGCCCCGCGTCCACCTGACGCCGGCATCC
>JBARJU010000213.1:0-8107 GCA_049800435.1 Solirubrobacteraceae bacterium | reverse complement strand
GGCCGCGGTCGTGCTCGGCGACGCGTTCATCTCACGCGACCTCGCGGCCATCTCCGGACGCCTCGCCGGCTGGCGCTCGGCGAGCGGCCTCGCACGCCGTGGCACACCGGCCGAGGCGCTCGACCCTGAGATCGGGATCCGCGACTCGCTGGCGCTGCGCACAAGCATCTACGGGCGTACCACGTCGGCGTAGACCCGCTCCATCCGCTCCACGTAGCGCTCGAGCGCGTATTCCTCGCGTAGCCAAGTGCGCGTCGCCTCCAGGCCCTCGCGCCCCTCGCCCGCACGCCAGTCCTGGATCGCCTGCGCGATCGCTTGCGGGTCTCGCGGCTTGACCACCCGCACGCCTGGGCGCCCCGCGAGGATGTCGTAGACGCCGGCGCCCGGTGTGAGGATCACGGGCGTTCCCGAGGCGAGCGCCTCCAAGGGCGCGAGGCCCCAGGCGTAGCGCTGGCTGAGGATCACGAACACATCGGCGGCGGCGTAGGTGTCCTTCAGCTCGGCGTCGGAGAGCGAGGCGCGCGGCAGCGTCACGCGGGCCGTCAGGTCTCGCGAAGCGATCTGGGCGGCCAAGCGGTCAGCGTAGGCGGGGTCTTCGTGGTCTGAACCGGCGATCAACGTGTGCAGGTGAGAATCGTCGGCCAGGAGTGACGTCGCCTCGATCAGATCCTCGAAGTGGCGATGCTCGACGAGGGTGCCCATGCCGACGACGAGAAAGACGTCCTCGGCGATGCCGAGCCTGGCGCGGGCCGCCGCCCGCTCCGGAGGATCGAAGAAGTGCTCCGGCGGTCCGACGGGTACCAGCAGGGCGTCCTTGCGGTAGCTGCGACGGACCATCTCGACCTGCTGGGCGCTGAGCACCGCGATCGCATCGGCGCGGCGGGCGTCGAGCAGGTCGGGCCAGGTCAGGGCGGCCTGCATCACCCGGTGGGGCAGCGAGCGCTCGCCTGTGATCGACATTTGCGGCACGATCGCACGCTCCCACAGCGATTCGTTGTTGCGCGTCCACACGAGCGGAATCGACAAGCGCCCGGCGGCGATGCGCCCCGGGCGAAGCGCGAGCCAGTCGTGGGCGTTGACGACATCCGCGTCGTGCGGGACCAGCTTGGCGACCTTCGGCATGTCAAGCCAAAAGCGTCGAGCCAGGGCGCGGTTGCCGGCCGGCAGCTCGAAGGCGCCGCGCCTGACTGAGCGGATCTCCAGCTGATCCGCCGCGTAGGAGAACTCACTGCCCGCCAGGAAGTCGTAGCACGCGACCGTTACGCGGTGGCCGCGCCTGACCAGTCCGATCCCCAGCTCGAGCATCAGCCGCACGCCACCGCCACCACCCGCCTTTCCGCCGACGTGATGGTTGACGAGCGCGATGTGCATTTGGGAGAGTCGGCGGTCCCGTCATGGCCCCGGGCAACGATCTTTGCGCGGCGGGGCGACGCCGACGGTCCAATATCCTGTCCGCGGATGGTATCGACGCTCCCAGCCAACGGCGATCCGGCGCTGGCCGGCTCCTCGAAGGACGCGCACGTGGACATTCTCGATACCACCGAGGCCGGACCGAGTGTAATCCGCGGAGGCGTGCTGCGGCTCGGCGGCTATGCGCTCGGCGCGCTGGCAACGGTTGCCTCGAGCGCAGTCGTCATCCGCCACCTCGGAGTGATCGACACCGGGCACTTCTTGACGGTCACGGCGCTTCTGGCGATCGTCGCAACCGTCAGCGATCTCGGGCTCACCGGATTCGCAGTACGCGAATATTCCACTGGGGCGAGATCGAGCGGGCGACGTTTCCTGCGTAACCTCCTCGGTATCCGCCTGGTGCTCGCGCTTGGTGGCCTTTCGATCGCTGTCCTCTTCGGCCTGTTGGTTGGCTATCCCGTCGTGATGGTGCTCGGAACGGTCATCGCGGGCTTCGGCATGGTCTTCTTGGTGGTTCAGGACGGATGCGCGATCCCGCTCCAGGTCGGCCTGCGGTTCGGGTGGGTGGCCGGACTGCAGCTCGCGATCCAGGTTGGCGTGGCGATCGAGGCCGTGCTGCTTGCGTTGACCGGCGCAGGTCTGCTCCCGTTCTTTGCGCTGCAGCTGCCGATCGTCATACCGGTGCTGTTCGCGACGATGGTGGTCGGCGGTCACGACTCACGCCTTGTGCCGTCGCTCGACACCCAGGAGTGGCGCCGGATGGTGGGTCGGATCCTGCCCTACTCCGTCGCGGTCGTGCTCTCGGTCGTCTACTTCCAGATCGCTCAGGTCATGGTGTCTTTGCTATCCAGCCCGGTGGAGACCGGATACTTCGGCGTGTCGTTCCGCGTGTTGACCGCGCTCACCTTGCTGCCGCCGCTGATCGTATCTACGGCTCTCCCGCTCCTCGCCCGCGCGGCGCGCGATGACGCGGAGCGCTTCAACTACGCCAGCCGCAGGCTCGCCGAGACCATGATGCTCGCCGGCTGCGGCGTAGCGCTCGCGCTGTTCCTCGGCGCCTCGTTTGCCATACACGTCATCGCTGGGCCGGGCTACGGGCACTCGGTTGAAGTCCTGCGCATCCTGGCCGTGGCCCTGCTCGGCACCTTCGTGATTTCCGCGCGTGGGTACGCTCTGCTCTCGCTCGACCGTCTTCGTGCGATGCTGGTTTGCAACGCCATCGCGCTTATCGTCGTGCTGGCAGGCGGAGTTCCGCTGATCAGTGCTTACGGTGCTAAAGGAGCGGCGATCGCGCTGGTAGCCGCCGAGTTGACGCTCGGCCTCAGCTACGAACAGACGCTCGCGCACAAACGATCCGAGCTACGCCTAGACCTCGGCTTCGTCGTGCGGGCCGCCGCAGCGACGCTGCTCGCGGGTGCCGTAGCGAGCGTGCTCGCCCTGCCCTCGGTCGCAGCTGCGGTGCTCGGATTCGCGATCTACGTCGCGGCCCTTTTGGCGCTCGGGATCATTCCGGCGGAGATCCGCGAGGCGCTCCTCAGACGGCGGCACCCGGCATGAGCATTGACGCGATGATGAGCGAGCCGGAATCACACGCTCAGTTCAGCGAGGATCGCATCCTCGCCGAGATCTTCGACGGCCGCGCCCATGGCCACTGCGTCGAGGTCGGTGCCAACGACGGCCGCACGGGGAGCGCGAGCTACTTGTTCGAAAAGAGAGGCTGGCAATGCCTGCTGGTTGAGCCGATTCCTGCACTGGCGGAGCAGATCCGCAGGCACCGCTCATGCCAGGTGGTCAACTGCGCGGCGAGCTCCCGCGAGGGTGAGGCGACGTTCTTCGTCGCCGAGAACGTCGAGGCGGTGTCCGCCCTTGACCTCACGCCCGACCGCGTGGAGTGGATCGGTCTGCTCGGCGGCACCGTCAAGGAGATAACCGTCCGGACCGCGACGCTCGACAGCCTGCTTGAAGAGGCTGGGTACACCGAGCTCGAGTTCGTGACGATCGATGTCGAGGGACACGAGCTGTCGGTCCTCGAAGGCTTTGACCTCGGGAGGTACCGGCCGCGAATCGTGATCATCGAGGACAACTCGGTGAATGGAGATCCGCGAGTGGCGAGGCACATGGCTGACCACGGCTACGTGCACTTCAGGAGAACGGGCGTCAACGAGTGGTACGCGCACGAGTCCGACGTGGAGATCGTTCGCCCCGACGAAATCAGGCGATTCGAGCGCGCGAAGACGCGGCAGCGGTGGGTGCGACGGCGTAAGCACGTCAGCAACCAGATCGCCAAGCGCGTCGGCGCCCACGTTCCCGCCTCTACCAAGCGGCGTCTGCGAGAGCTGTTCGACGCCGTCCATCCCACCGCCGGACCGTAGGAGCCCCGATGCGTCTCTCCATCTGCATTCCGACGTATAACTTTGGCGCCTTCATCGGCGAGACGCTTCAGAGCATCCTGCCCCAACTGGAGGAGGGCGTCGAGGTTGTCGTGCTCGACGGCGGCTCGACGGACGACACCACCGTCGTCGTCGAATCCTTCCAACGAGAGTGTGCGGCGTTGCGCTACAAGCGACGCGACGAGCGCGGTGGCATTGATCGGGACATCGCCCGCGTGGTCGATCTGGCCGAGGGTGAGTACTGCTGGCTCTTCTGCGCCGACGACGTGATGAAGCCGGGCGCCGTCCGCCGCATGCTCGAGAACCTCAACACGGGTTGTGACGTGTACTTGTGCGGCATGACGCTGTGCACGCTGGACATGCGACCGCTGGCTGAGCATCGAGTTTCGAAGATCAAAGTCGAGTCGCAGTTCGACCTGGCCCTGGCTCATGACCGCCAGTCTTACTTTGAGCAGGCACTGACGACCACCGCATTCTTCAGCTTCGCCAGCTCGCTGACCTTCAAGAAGTCCCGCTGGGATGCGATCGGCCTCGACGAGGAGTTCGTGGGAAGCCTCTGGGCCCATGTCGCGCGCTTCTTCCAGATGATCCCTGGCGGGCTGCGGCTCCACTACCTGCCGGAGTCATACCTCTCCAAGCGCACGGAGAACGATTCGTTTATGGACAAGGGACTCGTCCATCGCTACGCGATCGCTATCGACGGGTACCACCGCCTGGCCGACGCGCACTTTCCGGCGGAGAGCCTCGAGGTCCAGCACATCCGCCGGGCGGTCAGGAACGAGTTCCCACCATGGCTGTTGCTCCGCCTGAAGTTCACCAGCGAGCGCGAGCGGCCCGACGACGTGCCGACCGTGGACCGCCTGGCCGCCAAGGCGTACGTGGATCGGACGCCGCGTAACCTGGTCTATCGCCTGATCTACAAGCACACCCCGCGCGCACTCTTCCGGGCCGCCCAGGCCACCTACCGTCCCGTGAGATCGATCAACATCTCGATCAGGACGCTCCGACAACGCGCACCTCGGGCAGCGGCACGATGAGCCTGCCTTCGGGCGCGAGCCCCGTGCCTTCGCGCGACAGAGTGGGCCATAGCTGCCAGTGTGGCGCGGGCTCGTAGTCGCGTCAACATCGTCGCTGATTTCTCTGCGCTGGCGACCGGGCAACTTTGCCTACGTCGCGACGGTGTGCCCGCGGATCGGGCGTATCAGCCGACCGATCTCGAGGTTGGTTGTCAAGCTGGTGTGCGGGCGTCGCCTCGAGCGATACCCCTGATGATCTGTGATGAGGTGGCCTACACCGTTCCACCCGGACGGCCAATGCCGCCTGCTCCGAGCTCACTTCAAGAGACGCCCGTTATTCAGGCACTAGAAGGAAGTCGCTGATGCCATCGCCTTGCCGGTACTCGGCTGCTGGAGCATACCCGAGGTCCGCAAACTTGCTCAACAACTCGTTCGCGGAAGAGCCAGCGTCACGAAGAACGATGTCGTTGAACTCGCAGAACACGACCGGGCGATCGGTCGTCATAATGCGACTAGCACCGTCAAGGACGAGGGACTCGGCACCCTCGACATCAAGCTTGACGAAGCCGACGCGCTTGTCATGAGGCACGAGGTCGTCAAGAACTCGCGTCGCCACCGAAACGGTTCCCGCGGTGTTCCATGAAGCCGTCAACGACGCGTATGCCGACGTGCCTGTGGCACCCTGAGTTCGAAGGATGGCCGACCCGTCTTCATTGGACAGGGCACACTCCCAGATCGTGAGCTGATCTAGCTCGTTATCGCGCTTCAACTCACGCAAGCGAGCGGCGTTTGCTGGCAGAGGCTCAATAGCATAAACCGTGCCGCGCGCGCCAACCGCGCGACATAGCTGACTCGTCACTATGCCGATATTCGCACCTGCATCAATCGCCGTGGTACCTGCAGGAATCCGCTCGACTACGGACTGGGGCAGCAAACACCAGTCCACTCCGAGAAACCAGCAGGCGTCGAGACGCTCGTCGAGAGACGTGCGACGCGTAAAACCGAGAGTGTCTCGGTACGTGAGCGAGGCTGGATGCCGCACGAGCAGCCCCGCGAGAGATATGCGCCCTCGGATTCGTGAAGCACGCGCCAAGCGGCCAAGAAGCAAGTAACCGTAATCCAACATAAGGCTAGTATCACATATCGTGCAGTATTGGGACGGCACGGATTGGACTATCCAGCGGCGGCCGGATACCCGTCGGCGTTCGTCCGTGCGGACGGCGAACTAATGCTTACCTCCCGCGACGTTAACAACGAGGTTTATCAGTTCTACGCGAACACGCAGTGGCACGTTGAGGCACTGGGCTGTTGGTCGGCTGGCGATCCTCTCGCCCTCAAACGATCCAACGGCGAACTGTAAGTGTTCTTCCGCGGCACCGAAGCGGCGGGCAACCCGTCAGCGTTTGGGCGTGCTCACGGAGAAATCCAGCTGTTCTATCGGGCCGGCAAAACTGGAACCATCTGGAACGGATGGGCGGCCACCGCCATCGGGAGTCACGCTCCGACAACGCGAACCTCCGGCAACGGCACGATGAACTTGCCTCCGCGAGCGAGGAACTCTTGCTCGCGCCCGAGAAACTCCTCCAGGAAATGCCACGGAAGCGCCAGGTAGAAGTCAGGCTTCATCGCCCGCGAGTCCTCCTCGCTGATGATTGGGATTTTCGTGGCGATCGTCTCTGAGCCCCACTTGTCGGGGTTACGATCCGCCGCCGCCTCGACCAGGTCGCTGCCTATGCCGGCGTACTGAAGAATCGTGTTGCCCTTCGTCGAAGCGCCGTAGACGTGGATCTTCTTGCCTTCGGAGTGAAGCTTCTCGCACATCGCGAGCAACTCGTCGCGGACTCGCTCGGAGCCCAAGCGGAACGCCTCGTAGGGCTCGGCTGAGTCGAGCGCCAGCTCGAACTCCTTAACGCGCAGCGCGGTCAGCGCCTCGAGTTGCTCAGGCGTGCGCTCGTGCCGGCCGGCGTGCCCGATGAAGAGGCGTATCGACCCGCCGTTCATGTCGTTGAGCTCGGCGGAGACGACCTCGAGGCCCTCCTCGCCGACCAGGCGCTCGATCACGGCGAGCGAGTAGTACTCGAGGTGCTCGTGCACGATCGCGTCGAAGGCGTTGGCCTCGAGCATCATCGGCAGATAGTGAAGCTCCATGACCCAGATGCCTCGCTCGGCGAGCGCCTCGGCGACGTCGGCGACGAACGCGCGCGGGTACTCGAGGTCGTAGAACATCGCGATGCTTGTGATCGCCTTGGCCTTCTGGTCGGGACGGCGCTGATGCAAGGCCTGGGCCGAATAGAAGTCGTTGACGACGTCGTACCCCTTGGCGATCGCGTATCGCGCGACGTCTGAGGGATCGAAGCCCAGGTGGCGCAAGCCCTCCGCCTGGTAGCCATCCAGCAGCGTGCCGTCGTTGCAGCCGATGTCCACGACAAGGTCGCCGGACTCGAGCGGCACGATCGCTTCGACGCCGCGAGCTATGCCGTGGAGGTTGTCGGTCATCGTGCGGTTGACCCCGCTGCGATACCAGTAGGAGCTGTAGAGGATCGAGCCGGGGACGGTGTGCTTGGTCTGGATCAAGCCGCACGCCTCCTGCTCGCGCGTCATGTCGCAGCGCACCAGCTCGAGCGGGATCGCTCGCTCGACCGGCTGAGCGCCCCCCGGGTCCGCAAAAGCCCCCGCGATGCGCTGATCGCCGAGCGACAGCACGGGCGCAAGCTGGGCGCAGCCGCAGATTCGGCACGTGGTGCGAGTAATCAGGCTGGTGCGTGGCGCCGGTTTGCGGGTAGTCACATAGTCCTCCGTGGTAGTGCGGTCGAGGCGGCACTATTCCACAAACGGCACGGCCGCGGCGGCAACGGAGAGTGTGCTCGGGCTACGCGTGGGAGGCGCTTCGAGAGGCGCCCGCGATCTGCTCGAGCGTCACAGTGCGCATGTCGCCGCGGCCTCGCCAAGCGGCATACCAGGCGACAGTGGCAGCCAGTCCATCCTCCAACGACATCGCCGGCTCCCATCCGAGCCGCTCACGCGCGCGTGAGGAGTCGAGCTTCAGGTAGTGGGCCTCGTGCGGATGCTCCTCGCGATCGCGCTCCCGGGGAACCCCGCCGGGCCAGAGCTTTGAGACCTGCGAGGCGACCCACTCGACGGTGCGCGCGTCGCGATCGTCGGGGCCGAAGTTCCACGCGCCGGCGTGGTCAGGCGATTCGCAGAGCGATTGGGCGAGCAAGAGATAGCCGCCGAGCGGGTTGAGCACATGCTGCCAGGGACGGATGGCGCCCGGGTGGCGCAGGCGCAGGG
>JBARJU010000212.1:0-3056 GCA_049800435.1 Solirubrobacteraceae bacterium | reverse complement strand
GATGTATCGAGGGCGCCTGCCGGTCGCGGTGCACGAGACGCACGCCTCGTGGGTGTTCGTGGCGGGCGACCGCGCGTATAAGGTCAAGAAGCCCCTCGCGCTGGGCTTCCTGGACTACAGCACGCTCAAGCGCCGCCGCGACGCTTGTCGCGAGGAGGTGCGGACTGGAGTCCGGATTCAGTGCTAGCCGCATGGCGCAAGAACGTCTGTGAGCTACAGGCGATGCGCCACCCGCCCGAGTGGCGCGGGTCCTCAAGCACAGATCGGCGACAGTCGATGAGCCCGGAGGTCACGGCCCTCGCCGCGGAGCCGGCGGGATCACGTTGGCGTGGCGGCCACCGAGTGACCATTGGCTATGCCATCTGCAGTGACCACGCCTGGCGTGGCGGCGGTTGCCGCGGCACCCTCGCCGTGGGTCTCCCCAGGGCGCTGACGGCGCTGGACCCCGCCATCGTGTGCTTCGGACGTGGCCCACCCTTGCGCGATCCAGAGCGCTTCCAGCCATTCATCGCCGCCGCGAATCGATCGTCACTTCGCCGGGTCGGGGATGAGTGTGGATTACGTAGCTTTCCCGCTACCTAACCGCGATTGGTACTCATGAGGGGGCAATGTGGCGCGGCAGAATAGAGGGAGGGACATGGCGAGATTAACCCCGCATAGCTCAACTCGACGGTTGTTCGTGATGGCCGGCCTACTCGGACTGTTCGCGAGCTGTGCGATGGCGCCGAGGGCGCACGCGACGCTCGTGTACATGACCGGGGGCTTCCCCACCGAACCGCCGAGGCTGCCGGCGCCGGAATGGGTGTGGTCGGCTCACAACGACGGCAGCGCCCCGCGCAGGTTGGCGCGGGGCAGCGCTCCCCGGATCTCGCCAAACGGGAAGCTCGTCGCGTACGACTCGTTCTCGGATGGGAAGACCAGGCTCGCCGTGGTGTCCACGGCCGGCGGCAGGCCGCGAGTGTTGATCGCCTCGGGCTGGCAGGACCAGCCGACGCTTGCGTTCTCGCCGGACTCGAAGACCCTGGTGGCAGTGATCGGCAGCGACCTGGGCGGCAAGCGGCTCGTTCGCGTAGACGTGGAATCGGGCGTGGTGCTGACGACGCTCGCGACCGGCTATGACTTCTTCAGTGCTCAGTTCTCACCGGATGGATCGCGCGTGATCTATACACGCGCGCCCACCGTGAAAATGAGCACCGATCTCTTCATCGTCGCGCTTGACACCGGCCGCGTCAGGCAGTTGACGCACGACCACCGCAGCTCGGACGCGGTATGGGGGCGCGGGTGGATCGTGTTCTCGCGGTCGCGAAATCCGCGTCGCCCGAACGACGCCCCCAAGCAGGACCTGTATCTGATCAAGCCGGCGGGCACCGACCTTCACAGGCTGACGTTCACCAATCCGCCCTTCCTGCTCTCGGGGTTGACCCCGGTGGCGTGGTCTTACGGTGGGCGCAGGCTGCTCGCCGAGCTCGGCGGCCAGGACACGAGCTACGCGGAGATAGTGAACCCGACCACCGGTAGGGTACAGCGGGTGGGAACACCCTCGCTGGGCTTCGTAGGCTGGGGCCTGTCACACAACGGCCACTGGATACTCGCCACCACCGGGGGGCCGGAACCGAGCGGCGACACCAACGTGGTGGCGATCCCCTACGGCGGGAGTAAGCCGCGGATACTCGCACGCCACGCCTGGTGGGCCGACTGGAACAGTTAGGAATTGCGAACCAGGGCGAGGTGTGCGGCACGGAAATGGATGTCGCGCATGCACTTGCGAAAGACGCGCTCGTTGACACACAGCACCGCCCTGACCCTCTCCGGCGAGACGTCGTCATCGAGCAGATACCGTGACCATTCGCGCGCGCAGGATCGAGACCCTCCACCGCCTTGACCACGAGGTCCCACAGCACCTCATCGAAGAACTTCTGGACGTCCAGATCTATTGTCCAGTCGTACTCCCAGCACCGTTGCCGGCATGTCCCGACCGCTTCCAAGGCCGCCTTTCCCGGCCGCTAGCCATAGGAGTCGGCACGCCTAGCGTGCGGACTCCTGGGCTGTGCGGCTTCGGGATCACAACCGCCCGCACCGGAGGCGGAAAGTAGGACCCCGAGGACATCCGATTCCAGGTCTTGTAGAGGTTGCTCTCAAGATCGGACTCGAACTCCTCGATGGCCTGCCCGTCCACTCCCGGGGCCGCCCTTATTGGCCCTGACCTGCCGCCACGCCTCCCAGACCAACTGCTTGGGTCCCGGACGCAGCATCGACGCTCGCCTTCTCACGTTCCGTGCAAGAGCCGCAGACCAGGCTCACGCCGCCTCTACGCCGGGCACCGCCTGGCCAGTAAACGGGTGGTCGCCAGGCTCATCCCGGAGGATGCAAAGTGCTCCCCGGTTTTGATGCCATCTATCAAAATTACGACGCCTCAACAGCGCACGCCCACCCGAGTCACCTCGGCCGAACGCTTTCTGGAACGTCTTCCTGATCCCCACCTGGCCCGATCTAGTCGCGCCTTTTCCCGGATCGCTCACCACGACAGTCTTCAGCTAACGCAGCCTCCAGGCGGTTTAGCGCCCGCCCCCGAAGGCCGACGCTGCAGGGCCAACAAGCCTCCATCTCTCGCACAGCACCGCCTATATAAGGAATCTTCTTCTACACGACCCCTCCTTCAGCGTTCGTGACGCACTTCGCACTTTGTTTGCACTTTCGAGGGCGTCGATCATCCGGCGAGTAGGCGATAGGCAAGCCGTGCGCGCTGCACCCTCGCTCGCGGAAACGGCGCCATCAGGACAGCGTCCTCCAAGCCAAGCTGAGCCTCGCAGGCGCGCAGCCAGCTCCGCTCTCTCCCTTTCAGTTGGGCGGCGAGCGCGGTGGGGTCCTCTATCAACGAAAGGAGCAGGACGAGGTCGGCGCGCTGGGCGTCCGGGTCGGCATGCACGATGATCGAGCGTGCCTTGATCAGCAACGCACCAAGCAGCGTCGGACGCCGTACGTGAGCGATCGCGCCGTTGATCTCTAGCTCCACCGTCTCGGTTCGCGCGAGCGCCTGACTGCCGCCCGGAATCTGG
>JBARJU010000211.1:0-2042 GCA_049800435.1 Solirubrobacteraceae bacterium | reverse complement strand
CAAGCTCGGCGCCCCCGGCAACCCGGAGCTGGGCGTCGGGGCCGTCGCGGAGGACGGCACGGGAGTCCTCGACCCGCGGTCCGCCGGCATGCTCGGCGTGACTGGGGCCGTGCTCGATGCGACGCTCGAGCGGGAGTCGCTGGAGCTGCGCCGCAGAGTTGAGCACTACCGCGATGGGCGGCCCCCGATCCCGGTGAAGGGTCGGACTGTGATCGTTGTCGATGACGGGCTGGCGACCGGTCTGACCGACCTGGCGGCGGTCCGCGCTTTGCGCAGGGCCGGCGCCAGTCGCATCGTGGTTGCGGTCCCGGTCGGTTCCAGCGAGGCGGTCTCAATGCTCGCGGGGGAGGCCGACAGGGTGATCTGCCTGACGGTCCCGCAGTATCTGCACGGGGTCGGCGCGTGGTATCGCGACTTCACGCCGGTATCCGACGCGGAGGTGCTGGCGCTCCTTGCCGAGGCGCCCACGGACTCAGCTCGGCCTGGGGTCCTGCTCACGCGGTGATCGTTTGGGAGCACCGGGCGTGTAAGACCCGTCCTCCTACTCCGGACCGCAGCGGTCCACCGCTCGCGCGAGCTCTGCCACCTGAGTATCCAGGGTTTGGGTCGCGTCGAGCCTCAGCAGGCCCCCGGGGGGCAGCTCGTCGAGCTCCTCGAACGCGCGAAACTGATCTGCGGCGATCCGCGGTGTCGCGTCGGAGGAGCGTTGTGGGTCGTGCAGACGCCGCGTCGCGCGCTGCACGGCCAGCTCGAGCGGGACCTCGCAGCGGACGACCAGGAGCGTTGTGGCATTGCGGCGCAGCTGGCTGAGCAGTGGAGCGCGGTCCTCGCGCGAGCGACAGGTCGCGTCCACGATCACGGTGTCGCCGCGATGCAGCGCGTGCAGCGCGTCGCGGGCGAGCTGCTGGTAGGTGGCGCGTGTGAAGCGCGCGGTGTAGTGCTCGGCGCGCGCCGTTTCGTTGGGGGCGAGGTGCGCCAGCTGCTTGCGCACGGTGTCGGAGGAGGCGACCGGCATATCCGAGCGTCGCGAGAGCTCTGCGGCCAGCACGGACTTGCCGCTCGCGGCGGGCCCGCAGATTACGATCGCGAGCGGCGCTCGCGCGCGCCAGCACAGCTGCTCGCTTAGCGTCCACAACCGCTGTGCCAGTCTCAGCTGCTCGGCGCCGCTCTCCCTGTCGTGCTCGGCGGCGGCGATCAGTGCGACCTTGGCGCGCACGAGCGCGCAGTGGGCGGCGTAGAAGGAGCGCAGCGCCTCCCCGCCGGGGTTGATGCCTGTCTGACGGTAGGCGTCGAGGAGCTCGCGGGCCGCCCAGCGTTGCCCGTGTGCCTCGAGGTCCATCGCGAGGAACGCGAGGTCGCCAGCGATGTCGGTGCGGCGCAGCTGGGGGTCGAACTCGATGCGGTCCACGATGCGGATGAATGGTCTGGCCAGCACGTGCTCGCAGCGCAGGTCGCCGTGGCCGTCCCGTACGAGCCCCAGCTGCGCGCGCCGGCTGAGCTCGGGCGCGTGCGCTTTCACGAAGGCCTCCCCGAAGCCGGCGGCTACATCCAGATGCCACTCGGGCGGGTGGCGCATCGCCTGCAGCTCACAGACGTTCTTGCGCCATGCGGCTAGCACTGAATCCGGACTCCAGTCGGCCACCACCTCCGCGGAGCGGTGAAAGTTCGCCAGCACACGGGCCACCCCGGCGATGTGCGCGCGGGTGAGAGAGCTCGATGCGATCAGGCCCGCGAAGGTGTCCTCTTCACGGAAGCTCTGCATCTCCACGGCGTACTCCACCGCTCCGGGAGCGCCATCGCGAGCCAGGCGAAATCCTTGCTCGGTCTTGACGATCGCGCGCACGCCGAGGTACAGGCCGGGGGCGAGATCGCGGTTGACGCGCACCTCCTCGCGGCACGCGTCGCGGCGGCGCTCGAGCGTGCTGTAGTCCAGGAAGCCCAGCGCGAGGGGCTTCTTGACCTTATACGCGCGGTCGCCCGCCACGAACACCCACGAGGCGTGCGTCTCGTGCACCGCGACCGGCAGGCGCCCTCGATACATC
>JBARJU010000210.1:0-28991 GCA_049800435.1 Solirubrobacteraceae bacterium | reverse complement strand
GTTCGACCGCTGCCAGGACTCGCCGATGAGCGCGCCCCCCGTCGGGCTGCCGGCCGAGAGCTGCCGATGATCGGCGGCTCCGCCGTTCCGCTGCCGTATGAGGGTCGCAGATGAATGGCTCTGCGCTTTCGGCCGCCGCGGGGCGGACGCCGGGGAGCGCCGCCGCCGTCCCAATGCGACGCGCGAGCTCGCTACCCGCATGGTGGCCGCTCGTGGCTCTCACCGTGCTCGCGGCGGCGTTGCGCCTGACCACGCTCGGCTCGCAAAGCTTCTGGTACGACGAGGCGTTCACGCCAGTACATGTGCTGCGGGCGTCGCTCGGGACGACGCTTCACAATGTCGTGCACACCGAGAACTCCCCTCCGCTGTGGTACGTGCTCGAGTGGGGCGTCTCACGCGCGCTCGGCACCGGGGTCGTGGCCCTGCGGCTGCTCTCGGCGCTCGCGGGCATCGCGACGGTGCCGGTCGCGTGGGCGATCGGCCGCGAGCTTCAGGGTCCACCCACCCGCCGCGCGGCAAACGTGGCGGCGGCACTCGTGGCGTGCAGTCCCTTGCTCGTGTGGTACTCGCAGGAGGCGCGCGCCTACGGCCTGTTTGTGCTGCTGGCCTCGCTTGCCCTGCTGTGCTTCGTGCGTGCGCTACAGCGTCCGAGCACGAGACGTCTCGCGGCGTTTGGGCTCACCGCCTCGCTTGCGCTGCTTACGCACTACTTTGCGGTGTTCCTGCTGATCCCGATGATGCTGTGGCTCGCGTGCAGCGCTATCTCGCGTGGGAGGGAGAACGACAGGGGGGAGTCCCCCGCGCGCGCGGGGGGAACGGCCAAAACGAAATGTGATGGCGAGCCCGGCGATCTGGCTACCCAAGAACGAACAGCAAATCCAAACAACCCCGTGGGCGCGCTCATCGCACTCGTGCCGCCCGTGCTCGTCGGGGCGGCCCTGGTCCCGCTGATCCTCGCGCAGGGCGGCCACGGCACGCAGTGGATCGGCAGGTGGGCACTGATCAGCCGCCTGGAAGCGATTCCGCAGTACTACCTGACGGGCTACACCGGCGCATCGCTTGGCCACAGCGTCGAGTTGCTTGTGCTGGTCGTGATTCTCGCGGGCATCGGCTACGGCCTGTGGTGCACGCTGGTGCCGCGCGAGGAGCGGGGCGCTCTGATCGCGCTGACGATAGCTGTCGGTGGGACGCTGATCCCGGTCGCGCTTGCTGTGCTCGGCGCCGACTATCTTGCCCCGCGCAACCTGGTCGCCGCGACGGTGCCGCTGAGCGCTCTGCTTGCGATCGTTATCGCCGCGCGGCGCACCGGGCGTCTCGGCATCGGCTTCGCGACGCTGCTCGTGCTTGGGTTCCTGGCGCTCACGATCGACGTGGATCTGAGCCCGCGCCTACAGCGTGGCGACTGGGCGGGGGTCGCCGGCGCGCTGCGAGCGGCCCCACCAGGGCACGTGGTCACAACCGTCGAGTTGGGAGCGGCGCCGCTCGAGTACTACCTGCCGCTGCTTCGCAATATGCCACGAGGATCGAGAGTCGCGGTTACCGAGGTGGATGAGACCGGCTACGCCCCGTTGCGCCGCTCAGCCGCCGACTCGCCGGCCCCCGGCTTCCGTCTGGCAGAACGTCGAGACATCCACGGGTTGATCCTCTTCCGCTTCACGTCTCGCGCTCCTCTCACCATTTCAGAGCGAGTCTTGCGCGAACATGTGATTGCTCGAGCGCATCCGGAGGTGCTCGTCACCGGGTCTCCGTGAAAACCCCAGCCCCACCATTGATCGCGCGGGTAGTTGAGCCCTCTCCGCTATCGGTCGACGGGTTCGGCGCCGGTGCGAGTGCGACGGATGTCCTGCCAACTCATGCCCTCCCTCAGCAGCGCCGGAATGCCGAGCGCAAGGGCGGTGAGCAACTCGATCGCCTGTAGCAGGATGCCATAGGCCAGAGCCGGCCCTGCCCCGATCCCATACGCGGCGAGCACAACGAGGCAGGCGGCCTGGAAGACCCCTACGTTCGAGGGCGTGGCGGGCACTATCGCGGTCACGTTGACGGCCAGCAGGACCGCGGCCGCCGTTGCGGGCGTAGTCTGGTGCTGGAGTCCGAGCGCGAGCAGAATCATGTAGCAAGAGCCCCACTGAAGAGCCCACGCCAATAGCTGAAAGCCGACGGCCGGCACTCCGTAGCGCGGTCTTGCAAATACCACCAGGCCGCGCCTGGCCAGGCTCAAGAGCTCGTTGAGGGCGATCGCGCTCTGGCGGACGCGCAGGTTGCGCGAGCGCTGGCCCACGCGCAGGAGCGCGGGTCCGCCAAACACGAATAGAGCCGCGATCGCGGGCACGGCCAGCACAGCCTCGAGTGCCGAGGCTCTCCCGTGCAATAGCGGCACGCTCGTGAAAGTCGCCGCCGCGAGGATTCCCAGCGCCGCGAGGTTGATCAGCGTTTGCGAGAACACGGTGCCCGTGACGACCGGGAACGTGCGGCTGGGCGGACCCTCGATGCGTCGGCCGAGCACAAGTATCCTGGTCGGCTCTCCGATCCTTCCAGGGAACACCGCCGAGGCCATGACCCCGATCATCGTTGCGCGCGCCACCAGCGCCCAGGCGATATGGCTACTCGGAAGCGCCGCCCGCAGGGTCGCCTGCCAGGAGGCCGAGCGCGCCAGCAGCGAGAGCATCATGAGCAACAACGCCGAGAGAACCCAGCCGGGGCTGGCCGAGACCAGGACATGCGCCACATGGCGCAGATCCAGTCGCGTGAGCGCAATCACGAGCACCGCGGCGAGCATCGCCGCCACCGTCACCGGGACGACGCGTCGGACGGTGCGCTGTCGATTGGGCCATACGCGCATTTGACTGGTGTGTATCAGAGCTTCGCGAGCAGAGTGCTGCGCAAAACTACCGAGGGCAACAAGAGTCTGGTGCGGATCGCCCTAAATATGTGAATAGAACCCCATAATTCTCGCGCATGGTAATCTGGAGACCCTCGTCTGCCCAACAGAAATATTCGACTGGTAACAACTGAATGTTTTGCAAACGTGGTGGGTAGTATCGAGAAACAGATCGTAAGGGGCGCTCCGTCCAGGGGATGAGTCATGTGGACTCTCATATTGGTCTAAAGAGCCGAATGAACATGTCAGCGGGACTAGCCTAGGGTTCGCCCGATATGCAAGAAGTCAGATGGGAAGATCAGAGTCATGACACAGGATCAGGATATTGCGATTTCACTATCGCCAGCACAGATCGAGCAGGTGATTCGTTCCGCAGGTCAAACAAGCAACGGAACGCTATCGAGCCTGCTGGTCGCGGCGCTCGACAATGCGCACCGGGCGCCCGGGGAAGATCCGCAGGCCCGTCATTCTCTACACGAGGCGACCCAGAACGCGTTGGCCAATGCGCTTGGGGATCATCAACTCTCGCAATCACTGTTGCGCGGGCTCGCAATTCTCTCGTGCTATGGACCGGAACGTCCGTGGCGGCCGATTATCGATCTCGCCAAGGAGCTCAGCATGTCGCCGTCGACGACCCATCGCTATGTGAAGACGCTGCGGGCGGTTGGGCTGCTCGAGCAGAACCCCACGACGCGGGAATATCGCCCGGTCGAGACGTGAGGACTGGCGCGCAGCCGTCCACAACTATTTGAAGGGACCGCTTAGGGATTTCTCTGAGACATTCGGTACGCCGGATACCTCGCCGCCGAATCGAAGGTTGGCTGGGGGCGGTGTATCGCCACGTGCCTAAACGATCTTGCCCGTGCGATCTCATCTGAGCGATCCTGCGCGTGCGGTCGGTCAGTGGCCCTCGTAGGTCGCTCCTCCGGGGCCATGCTCCAGGAACGAGCGCACCGCACTCTTCAGGTCCTTGGTCGCGAATAGATCGCCAGCGAGTTGGGGCACGCGCTCGTCGGCCCCGCGAGCGCCGCCGCGGTCGAGCGCCGCGCGGACTATCGCCTTGGTAGCGGCGTGGGCGCACGTCGGCCCCTCAGCGAGCTTGAGAGCAAACGCCCGAGCGGCCGCGTCGAAGCCTTCGTCGGGGAGCACGCGGTTGACGACGTTCCAGCGCTCGAGCGTCGCCGCGTCGTATAGCTCACCCGTCATCACGAGCTCGCGGGCGCGTGCGGGGCCGGCGCGCTCGGCCAAGCGCTGCGTGCCGCCCATCGCCGGCGTCAGGCCCACCACCGTCTCCACGAGCCCGAAGCGTGCCGACTCGGCGGCCAGCAGCAGGTCGCAGCCGAGCGACAGCTCGAACGCCGCGGTCAGGCACAGCGAATGTGCCGCGAACACCGTCGGCAGCGGCAGCTCCTCGACACGGTGCACAAGGTCGAGCAGCGTCCTCCACATCTCGCCCGCCTGCTCGGGTGACAGGCCGTCGAAGACGTGCACGTCCACACCACCGCTAACCAAGCGCCCCTCAGCTCTGATGAGCAGGCCGCGCGGGGGCTCTGAGACAAGTCCGTCGATAGCGCCTGAGAGCTCGCCCATCAGCTCCTGGTCGAAAAGGTTCAGCGGCGGGCTGTCGATGCTCATGACGGTCAACGGACCGTCACGGTCGAGACGTATGAGGCTCACGGGCGTTGCTCCATGCGGTTGTGCTCCATGCGGCTGGAGCCTATAGGAGGGCCTATCGTGAATGTCTCTGACTCGTGTTGGCAGGCAGCGAAACGAGAACAGCCCGCACGGTGGTCGTTTGTCGGGCGGCTTGATGTCCTCAGGCTGGACACCCCGAGAGGCCGCCCCCGACTATCGGGACTGTATGTCGATGCCAAAGGTCATCTCGGGTATTGTCCACAAACAGGACCGGTCGGCCAGCTGGAAAGGCGGGGGTGGGCTCGACACCTACATCCAACAGACGCGTCGTGGTGGGACAGGAGGATTGTCGACGCTCACCTTCAGGTGAGCGAACGATACTTGGATTCGTGGTCGGGGCCATCGACTGATGCTGCAACTCAACGATGTGGTCAAGCACTATCGTGTCGGCGACGGAGAGGTCGTGCGCGCGGTCGACGGCGTGCGCCTGTCAGTGGGCGCCGGCGAGCTCGCCGCCCTATACGGTCCGAGCGGCTCCGGCAAGACGACGCTGCTCATGCTGATCGCGGGACTGTTGATCGCCGACAGCGGCAGCGTCAGGGTCAACGGACGCGAGGTCTCCACCCTCTCCGAGCGCGAGCGAGCGCACTACCGTCGCTCCGAGATCGGGTTCATCCGCCAATCGCTCGACTTGATTCCAGGAGTGCGAGCCGACGACAATGCCGCCCTGAAGCTGCTCGCGACCTCCGGACGACGCGAGGCCCAACGCAGCGTGGCGCCGCTACTCGAGCGTCTCGGGCTCAACGGACGCGCCTTACAGCGAGCCGAGCAACTCTCGATGGGAGAGCGCCAGCGAGTCATGATCGCGCGCGCCCTCTCCACGCAGCCGAGCCTCGTCTTGGCCGACGAGCCGACGGGCAGCCTCGACAGCGAGCGCGGTCGAGAAGTACTTACATTGCTCTGCGAGGTATGTCACGAACGCGAGGTCGCGGTCCTGCTCGTCACACACGATCCCAGAGCGGCCGAGTTCGCCGACCACGTGCACACGCTGCGCGACGGACGGCTCGTCGAGTACGAGCCAGAGCGTGTCCCTGCGCCATTCGATGCCTAACAACTCCTTGAGGCCAACGCGCACACGATGTGGCGCGCGCTGAGCAAGTCGTGAGACTCTCGACGATCTTCTATCTCTATCGCGTGCGCCTGCGCGCTCGGCTGGTGCAAGAGCTGCTCGCGGTCGCCGGCATCGCCGTTGGCGTGGCGCTTCTGTTTGCTTCACAGGTGGCTAATACGAGCCTTACTGGCTCGGTCACAAGCCTGACGAATGAGTTGGTTGGAACCGCGCGACTACAGATCGTTGCACGTGACCCACAGGGGTTCGACCAACATCTGCTCGGCGATGTCCGAAGCCTCCAGGGGGTGCGGGTGGCGGTGCCACTGCTCGAGCGTAGCGTGAACGTGGTTGGGCCTCGCGGCTCAGAGACGGTTGACCTGCTGGCTGTGAACACGGCCTTCATTCGGTTGAAGGGTCGGTTGCTGGCCCACGTGACCGCGATGCAATTGTCCCAGCAACGCGGGCTCGCCCTACCCGCGCCCACAGCCGAGCAGATCGGGGTCAAACCGCTACAGCCGGTGACGGTACAGGTTGGCGCGCGGAATGTGAGTATCCCTCTGGCGATCGTCTTGCAGGCGAGCGAAATAGGCTCAGGGGTCGCCAACCCCGTTGCCGTGCTTCCCCTCGTTGAAGCTCAACGATTGACACGGATGACGGGCAAGGTGACACGTATTCTCGTCGATCCGCAACCAGGCCACGACCGCGAAGTGCGCGCGGGGCTGGAACGGATCGCCGCGGGGCGCCTGAACGTTCGACCAGCGAACTTCGACGCCGCCGTGTTCCGCCAGGCAGAGAGCCCGACAGTACAGTCGACGGAGTTGTTCTCGGCAATCAGCGCGCTCGTTGGGTTCTTGTTTGCGTTCAACGCAATGCTTCTTACCGTTCCTCAGCGCCGCAGCCTCATCAACGACCTACGTTTGGATGGGTACACGCCGCTTGAGATCGTTGAGGTGATGCTGTTCGACGTGTTGGCTCTCGGCATCGCGGGCACGCTCGCCGGGCTTGCTCTCGGTGACCTGCTCTCGCGAAGCCTGCTCCAAGCCCAACCAGGCTATCTTTCCCTTGCATTCCCGGTTGGGTCGTTGCATGTAGTCAGTTGGCAAAGTGTCGCCATCGCCGCGACCGGGGGACTGTTGGCTGCGGTCGTAGGTGTGATGGTTCCGTTGCGTGGCGAGATCTTTGGCTACCGGCCCCTTGGTTCTCACAGGAGAAGGACACCAAGGCGAACGAGGTCGACGTTGGCGTTGGCAGGCGGGCTGGCTTGCGCAGCACTGACGAGCGTAATCCTGTTGCGAGGAATCCCCACCGTCGGCGTAGCGGTATTGGCGTTTATGAGTCTCACGCTCGCGCTTCTGCTGATCCTGCCTGTCGCTTTCACTGGAATCATGATGGTCATGGACCGCCTCCAGCGTCCGATGATGGGGGTATCGTCCCGAATCGCCATTATCGAGCTTCTGTCGAGTACTACGCGTGCTCGGTCTCTTGCGATCGCCGCCACGGGCGCGATCGCAGTGTTTGGGAGCGTCGCAATCGAGGGCGCACATCAAAATCTGCGCGATGGGCTTGGTCGTTCGGCAGCCGACGTGAGTCGTGGGACCGACCTGTGGGTATCCCCGTCGGGTAGAGCGACCACGCTAGCCACGACCCCGTTTGAAGATGAGTACCGCAGCACACTTGAGCGATTGCCTAGCGTGGCAACGGTAGGTGTATACCGAGGTGGGTTCCTGGACCTTGGAGACCGACGCGTAGTAGTTCTCGCTCCTCCAAGGGCAGACACGCGACTTGTTTCGACGAGCCAAGTTATCGCGGGAGACCGAGCGCTTGCGCTGTTGCGGCTGCGACAAGGCGGCTGGGTGACGATGTCACAGGAATTGGCAAGCGAACGCCACCTTCGTGTCGGCAATTCTTTTATTCTGCTGGCGCCTCGGCCCACACGTTTCCGAGTGGCGGCTATAACAACGAACTTCGGGTGGTCTCCTGGCGCGATTGTAATGAATGCAGATGATTACGCTCGTGCGTGGGAGAGTAACGAGCTCAGTGCATACCAGATCATGCTCAAGGGGGGTGTCTCAACAAATACAGGCCTGAGTGAAGTGCGGCGTGTGCTGTCGAATACAGCTCTCGTGGGTGAGAGTACCGCCCAACACGAACAGAACGAGATTGACGGCCAGCGTCAGGGGCTAGCACGACTCACGGCGATTGCCGTACTCGTGCTCGTGGCTGCCGGTCTGGCGATGGCCGCAGCGATGGGAGCGATGATCTGGCAACGGCGTCCGCGACTGGCTGGAATGAAGGTCGACGGTTTCGACCAAGGCGAGCTTTGGGGTGCACTGCTGTGGGAGAGTGCCTTGTTGCTTGGCACGGGATGTTCTATCGGCGCTGTATTTGGTCTGTACGGCCAACTGATCCTGAGCCACGCGTTGGTGAGCGTTTCGGGTCTACCGATTGTTTATATGATTGGTATTCCTGTGGCTGCCGTCAGTATGGCGATCGTTTCTGCCATCGCACTCATCGTGGTGGCTCTACCTGGCTACTTGGCAGTACAAATTAAGCCAGCACTCCAAGATTAGTCGATACTAAGCCTATCCCTCCAGAGATCGATGTTTGGGGGATCGTCCCGCGACATGACCGTGGCATCTTTTAGGCAAGCGTGGGCGCTTGGGGCTGCAGTCATGCGTGAGTTGGTGTGGGGTCTGCGGGGGGTGTCACGGGAGGTAGAGAAGTGGCGTGTCCACGCGGAGGCGATTCCAGATGCAACGATCCGAGGCGATGCGCTTGCGGCGCTCGAGCATAAGCGTCCAAACACAGATGGCGCAGCGCTCCTTTGGATCGTTCCTGCGCGGAGATGTCCAACACTTTTGCATCTCTTGGTCGCCTACGAGATCATGGGTGACTTTCTTGACAGCACCGTTGAGCGTGGCGCTCATGTGGGCATCCTCAATGGGCGGCAACTTCACCTTGCGTTGGTCGATGCCGTGGATACCAGGCGGCCTATTTCAGACTATTACCGGCATCATCCATGGCGCAACGACGGCGGCTATCTGGTACGTCTCGTAGAGGCTTGTAGATATGGCTGCGCGACGCTGCCGTCCTATACAAGGGTCCGACCGCTACTGATACGAGCCGCTATGCTCGCCCAGGTTCAGGGTCTCAATCACGAGCTCGATGAGGTCTCACGACAGGTGGCCCTGGAAGTGTGGGCCACGAGAGAAGGAAATGCCGACAGCGGGCTTGACTGGTATGAGACCGCGGGCGCTGCGAGCGCATGGCTGACGGTTCTCGCGCTCATGGCAGTGGCAGCCGAACCCGCGCCCTCATCGAGCCATGCGCATGATGTGTTTTTAGCGTATTTTCCCTGGATTGCACTGGCCGCTACTCTGCTCGACAGCTATGACGATCTCAACGAGGATCGGAGTAACAACACAAACAGCTACCTCGCGCGCTACGGGCCCTTTGATCTGGCTGTCCAGCGTATCGACGAACTCGTGCGCCGTGCTACCAGCGAGGCCCGCCTGCTTCATAACGGGGAGCGTCACGCTGTGATCGTCGCATCGATGGTCGCGCTGTACCTCTCAAAGGACAGTGTTCGCACAACCGAGATGGGTGCGACCAGCCAGATGTTGCTCCGCTCAGGTGGGTCGCTGGCGGTGCTGCTTGGGCCGATACTGCGAAGCTGGCGGTTGCTGAACTCGCTGCGGGATACGTGACAGGACCGGACGTACCGAATGCGTCCCGCATGAGTATAGGCAAGCACAAGTCCGCTGCTAGGCGCGTGACGGACGAAGCGGCTGAAGGGATTCGAACCCTCGACCTTCTGCATGGCAAGCAGACGCTCTAGCCAGCTGAGCTACAGCCGCGCGGTGGCAAACTATAGACCAGGGGCGTGTGCAGCGCTGAGTTGGCGGGCACGAGCTCGCTTGTGACAAGGCCGTGCTCGGAGGTCAGCTCGTCGACGAGTGGAAACAGGGCGGCTATGCGCTCGGGGGTGTCGATCGCGATGGTCACGACCGGTACGTGGCGGCGGATCGAGAGGAGCCTGTCGCCGTGGGGGGCGTGGTTGCCGTGGAAGCCCCAGATCCCGCGCAGCGATGTGGCGCCGGCTGCGTTTGCGGCGCGCAGGCGCCGCACGAGCTCGAGGTATACAGGTCTGTTCTCGTGGCGGGCCGCCTCAGAGGTGACGATCGTGAGCTTGTGACGGGGATCGACGCCGTGTCCGCCCGACTGCGACTCGTGCGGTGCTTGCAGAAGCATGCCGTCGCGCTTGCACACCCGCACGCGCTCCAGCGTAAAGAAGGGCTCACGCAAGGATTCCTTGAGGCGCGGCAGGGCGTCGGCGATTCGCTGGGAGTCTCCGACGCTGATGACCATCAGTGGCACGCTTGCGTTGCGCGCGAAAAAGCGTGCCCGCCGTCGCTCGCCATGCCTGGTTCCGTCCACCCCGAGCAACACGGTTGCTCCGGCCACCCCGCCCTCGTGAAGCGCCTGGCACACGGCCGCGAACGCCGGTGAGCCGTTCACACGCTCGTGGCGTCCGATGTAGACGGTCAGCTTCGTGGCGTCGCCTGGCGTCGCTGCCCACTCGTGCCCTTCTTCCGGGGCCCTGGGCGCCTCGCCAGCCCCGACGCCGGCGTTGCACAGGCGGGCGCGCTCGAGTGTGACCAGGCCCTCCTTGCCGATCGCGCTCACATCTTGCAGGAGCGCTTCGATTCGCTCGCGACTGTCGACGACCACCGATACGAGTGGGAGGTCTTCGGAGAGCGTCAGTAGGCGGTCGGTGCGCCGGCGGTGCTTGGCGCCAAAGCCTTGGACCCCCCGCAGCAGGATGCTGCTTCGGATCTCGTGGCGTGCGTGGATGTCGAGCAACTCGTCGGCGAGCAGTCGTCCCCGGATGCGGTTGCGCTCGCCGAAGTATGTTGTGAGCTTCAGCGCGTCCTCGCTCACAACGCCACGCCGATCGACCTTCCCAGCGCCGCGGCGGCAACACCCACGACGACACTCACGAGCACGTTGAGCGCGCCCGCCAACAGCTGTCCGTCCTCGCCCAGGCGGTGGGTCTCGAGCATCCATGTCGAGAACGTCGTGTACGAGCCGATCGCGGCCGACCCCACGAGCAGCAACGCTTCACCCGAGAGCGCCATGCCGGTCAGCAGTCCGAGGACGAGCGCCCCGCTCGCGTTCACCGCGAGCGTCCCCAGCGGGAAGCTCGAGGAACCGCGCGAGGAGACGGCTCCGTCGAGCAAGAACCGCGCGAGCGATCCGAGGCTCCCGAGGATTGCCACGCCTATCCACGCTGGCGCGCTCATTTCGCTCGCTGCTCGTCTTGGGGCGCGGGCGCGCTCATCTTGCCCGCCACCGGTGGGAGCGCGCGGGCGCGCTCATGGAGGCGCTCATGCGAGGGCCCTCACGCGACGTACGAGTGCGGACGAGGCGAACACGGCAAGGTATCCGCCGAGCACGCTCGCGAGCAGGTACCCGGCGGCGAGGCCGTAGCTGTGACGGTCGGCCATCCTCAGCAACTCGATCTGCACGGTCGAGAAGGTCGTGAGCGCTCCGCACAGCCCCGTCCCAAGCAGCGGCCGGCGCAGGGTGGAGACGGGCAGGCGCTCCTGGAGACGTGTCACGAAGTAGCCGAGCATCAATGCTCCTGCGATGTTCACAGCGAACGTCGCCCACGGCCACCTGCCGGCGCTTGCCGGCAACGCTTGGGCCACGCCTATCCGCATGAGCGCTCCGAGGGCGCCACCGCACGCGATCGCGAGCAACTCGGCGCGATCGATGGCGGGACTGGAGGCGTTCTGGTGTGTTTCGCTGGAAGGTGCTATTTGGTGAGCCTTTGTCGGTGTTGTGTCTTGTGCTCTGTTGTGTAGGTCGCGCTGGCTCGCACCTTAAGGCTCACGCCAGATAGTTCGAGGGCGTCGTGGCCGGGCGGGCGATCGATACATCTTCGTTGTGGGTGCACACGTGCGAGCTCAACCAACGGGCGCGCGTGCGCTCGGCACATACCGGCCCCCATCGCCGCGGAGGAGCATTCCCCTCAACTCCAGTTCGGCGAGCGCGACCGCGATCTCGTCGGACTTGGCGCCAAGTGCCACGAGCTTTTCGATCGTGTCCCCTCCGTGGGCTACGCGCTCCAGTACTCGCGCCAGGCGCGGTTCGAGTGCGATCGATGCGGCCGCCGCCGGGTCGATCGCGTCGCCCACGCCCACGCCATAGAGGACATCGAGCGCGTCCTGTGGGCCTCTCACCAGCCTCGCGCCGCGCATCAGGAGCGAGTTCGTCCCTCTCGATGTGGACGAGATCACGCGTCCGGGCACCGCCGCCACGTGTCTCCCGCGCGAGCCGGCGACATGCGCGCAAGCCAACTCCCATGGCTTCTCCGTGGCCTCGACCACAATCACCATCTGAGCGAGCAGCGCGAGCGTGCGGGTGCGCGCGGGCTGCCACCACCAGCGGCGGCCACGCTGGCTACAGCGGATTTCGGAGATCGCGCAGCCGCCTTCGACGATACGGCGGTAGAGCGGGGTGCACCACGCGGGCGAGCAGCGCTGCACTCCGCCCGCGGTCACGGTCAATGTCTTGCCGTCGGCTTCGAGCGCCCCGGCATGTACTGCGGTCGGGATACCTTCCGTGAGCTCGCTTGCGACGATCAGTCCAGATGCCGCGAGCCCGCGCGCAAGCTCACGGGCTATCTCCATGCCGTAGTCGCTCGCCCGGCGGGCCCCCACGATCGCCACAACCTTCTCGTCGAGCATGCCTTTCAGGCGCTCCACGCCACCGCGCACGTCGAGCGCGTGCGGGGCCAGGGGATCCTCGCGCAGACCCCTCGGATAAGAAGGGTGGTGCCGACAGACGCTCATCGCGTCCGCCTGCACCCGCTCCGGCTCCGGCTCCCACGCGGCATAAGCTGCATGCAACTCGGCTCGCCGTCGTCCACCGATCGCCTCGATCAGCTCCAGGTCCCCTAGCTCCAGAACGCTCCAGAAGCGCGACAGGTCGCGTGCCCTGAAGTCAAGTCGAACACCCAGCTTCTCCAGTAGCCACGCGCGCCGCTCGCACGCTTCACACACGCCGCTCACGCGGCCCGCCGGGCAGAGAGGCCGGCCTCCGGTCGCAGCGCCAGGGCCTTCGAGAGATGCTTAGCTTCGACTCGCTCGCGATAGGCCAGATCGGCGATCGTGCGCGCCACGCGCAGGGCACGGTGCTGGCCACGCGCGCTCAGGACGCTACGCTCGCAAGCGTGGGCCAGCATCCGCTCGCCGCCCTCGTCGAGTTTGACGTGACGGCGCAGCATCTGCGCGTCCATTTGCGCGTTAACGAGCACCCCCTCCTCCCGCAACCGCCTCGCCTGACGTTCGCGCGCCTCGGTCACCTGCTCGCGAGCGTGCGTGGAGCTCGTCAAAGACTGGTTCCTGAGATGGTCGACTGTTGAGCGCTCCATGTGCACAAGCAGGTCGATCCGGTCGAGCAGCGGGCCGCTCATGCGACGGCGGTGGCGGGCGAGGTCGGCTTCGCTACAGTGGCAACGCTCGCGCTCGCCCGCATATCCGCATGGGCACGGGTTGGTGGCGGCCATCAGCATGAACCGGGACGGGTACACAGCCGAGTGGCGCGCCCTCACGATCGCGACCCGGCCGTCCTCCAGCGGCTGACGCAAGGCCTCGAGGGTGGGACGCGCGAACTCCGAGAGCTCGTCGAGGAACAGCACACCGTTGTGGGCGAGCACGACCTCCCCGACCCATCCGCGCCGGGCGCCACCGATCAAGCCCGCGGTCGTGATCGAATGGTGCGGTGCCCGAAACGGGCGCTCGGAGAGCATCTCACCGCCTGAGAGCCTGCCGGTGACGCTATGAATACGCATCACCTCGATCGCCTCGGAGCGCTCGAGCGGCGGCAGGATCGACGGCAAGCGTTGGGCGAGCATCGTCTTGCCCGTTCCAGGCGGCCCGCTGAGCAGGCTGTTATGGCTGCCCGCGGCAGCGACTATGAGCGCCCTGACCGCTTCGGGGCGCCCACGCACATCGCTGAGATCCGGTCGCTGGCGCGTCGTGCCCGTGCTCGACGGTGGCCTGCTCGGCTCGGGCAGTGGGTCGGGGGCGCCACCGCTGAGCACGCGGGCGGCGCTCGATAGGCGCTGGGCGACGCCTACGGTCAAACCGTCCACGAGAGTCGCCTCGCGTGCGCGTGCGGAGCCCAGCACCAGCATGTCCAGTCCCGCCTTCATGGTCGCCTCGGCGACCGCGAGCGTGCCATGGCTGGGGCGCACCTCGCCGTCGAGCGAGAGCTCTCCGAAGAGGGCATGAGTGTCGAGGCGCTCGCGAGGGATCTGCTCGCTTGCCGCAAGCACGCCGCAGGCGAGCGCAAGGTCAAAGCCCGGTCCGATCTTCGGAATGTCGCCCGGCGCCAGGTTCGCCGTTATGCGGCGTGCCGGGAACTCATAGCCCGAGTTGAGCACCGCCGCATGAACGCGGTCGCGTGCCTCGCGCACCGCGGCGTCGGCGAGGCCGACGATCGTAAACGCCGGCAAGCCCGGCCTGATATCGACCTCCACGCTTACGGCTCGTGCGTGGAGCCCTTCGATGGTGAACGTGCGCGCCCGAGCAAGCATCTGTGCCTCCCATTGCGGTTTCCAGCAGAGGCGATTAAGCTACGCCGCGCTTGGGACGGTATTCGGCAGGCGTCCCTCAAACGCGTGTCGGACGGCCGCTGTCGAGAGCTCCGAGGCCTGCCTCACGCGCGCGTGAGATGCCACTCCTTGGGAAGGCTTGCGCGTTACGCCTCGCACGCGCGTGGGGCCACCTGTTCGTGCGAACGACCACGACGGGATAAGCGCGCGTACGCCGTGAGACGCCGCATGTCGAGCGACCGCCGAGCCGTGCCCCAACGCGCGCGCGTGGGGCACCCATTTTTGGAGATCTACAACCCCGCTGGGTGGCGTACGACGTAGCCGGCCGTGGAGCCCATCGAGTCCGACCAGCGCGACCCCGATTCCTGCTCGGCGATCGTGTCGAAGCGCCGCCCGTCAATCACCATCCAGGCGTGTTCGGCGTTTGCGTAGATCGTGATGTGGGCGCCGGGGCCGGCCGCGCCGTAGGACTCAAGGGCGCTCGAATCCTCGGGCGAGCTGAGCAGGCCTCCGCCGTGAAGCGCGTAGGAGACCGAGCCCGAGCAGTCATAGCCGGTTGACTGGAAGGAGCCGTGGCCGCCTCCGAAGACGTACGGTCGCGTCGCGATTTCATCCGCGGCCGCGATCACGCGCTCAACGACACTCGAGCCTTCTCCGCCGGTGCTGCCGCTCGAGCCACTGGAGCCGTGCGACACGGCGTCAGGCGGATGCAGGGTTGCGCTCTCGCCGATCCCGAGCGCGCTCCACGTTTCCGGTCCGACGACCCCGTCCACGTTGAGACCGTGGTGGGCCTGCAAGCGCTTGACCGCAACCTCGGTTTCCGTCCCGAACGTGCCGTCTGCTTCGACATGCAACGCTTCTTGCAATCGGCGCACAGCGTCTGTGCGGCTGCTCGACCCCGTGCTGTGAGTCGCATGGGCCGAATGTCGCGCCTGGGCGCTTGCGTGGCGGGCGCCAACGTGGCGCGCCGCTTTGGCGGGGTGAAGCGTGGAGTGCTCTTTGATTCCCAGGGAGCCCCAGGTTTGCCCGCCGACGACACCGTCGACGTGCAGGTGGTGGCGCGCTTGCAGATGGCGCACGGCCCGCTCTGTTTCGGGCCCGAACGTGCCGTCCACCTGCACTCCGAGCGCTTCCTGGAGGCGAACGATCGGATCCACCCCATGAGCGACCGCGCTCGCGGGACTCGCGGTCGGCGCTTGACGGGCGGTCGCGATCGCGGCGACTGTCTCGGTGGCGGCGATCGCGGCGGAGGCGATGCTCGGAGGACCGCCGGCGAGCGCGGCGTTGGTCTGCGGGCCGACGACTCCGTCGACCTGCAACCCGTGGCTTGCCTGGAAAGCTTGCACCGCAGCTTCGGTGGCGGGGCCGAACACGCCGTCGACCGCGATCCCGAGCGCGTGTTGCAGGATGCGTACCTGGCGGCCTTCGCTGCCGCTCTGCAACTGGATCTGGTGTTCGCTCGTGGTGGGCGACTCAGGCGCGGACGGGGCGTTGTCTTGGCTACTGCCGCTGGCATCGGCGAGGCCGGCGGCGGGGCCGGCCGCGATCGCGATCAAGGTGCCCAGCGAGACCCGGCGCGCGCGGGTGGCGGTGGAGACAAACTGCAAATCGGCGGCGCGCCGGCGGGTGCGTGAGCGCAACTGAGAAAGATCCCAAGGCTCGGTCTCGGCGAGGTTGCGCGGCGAGGGAAGACGGTTGCGGACGTCCATGAGATTGGCGAGCCTCGTGGGGGAGTGGGCGGCGCGTTTGGCCGCTCTGGCTCGACGTGCCCGAGAGCGAGCGAGCGAGGCGTTCCAGGGATCAGCAGCAGCAAGATCGCGCGGGAATCCCGACATGTGAAAAGCGTCCTTTCGGTTATCTCAGGGCGCCTACGGGGTTAGCTGTCGGGCTCGCGCACTGTGCGCTACGCCACAAACTGTGGCGATTCGCCCCCGCAGCCTGATCGGCTGCACTGGGTCCCCCGCTCCCTGTCCCCGTGGGGACAAGGACTCGGCACGAACGCTGGTCAAAGTATCAGGTCCCCATGCAAGATGCATCACATGAGAAGGGTTGCAACGTTTCTTGCCGACGTTTCGATCTTGACACGTTGTTCTGTCGTCAGTAAAACCTACCGACCGCCGCGCGTGATCTCATCGCGACGCAAACGCGACGCCGTGTACTTGAACGAGCAGCCGCCAGTGCTGTTCCTGATGGTGTCGCGCGTTCTCAGGGAACGGGAACGAACCTCTATCAAAACCATCCCTGGCAGGCCTGGAGTATGAGGCTTTCCAAAAAGTCCGTTGATTGATACTTTGTGCAGCGATGCGCCGATCATGGACAGGTCAGTGGGGGGCACGACTCGCCGTGTCGGCGACGGTCCTCTTTGGGGCATCGCTCGCATCGCAAGCCTCCGCGCAGGCGCGGATACCGTGCCGGCCGGCCCTGGGTACGAGGACGATCGCTCACAGCGCGCGGGCACGGATCTTCGAAGACGACCGGAATGGCAACGACTACGCATGTCTCTACCGCGACGGGCACGCCCGCTATCTGTCGAGCACCGAGCACTACGAATATCGACTTGTTCGCTTTGCCGGGGCCTATGTCGCGTTCGTGCAGAACATCGAGGCCGTCGACGATCACGTCGGTGTCATGAACCTGCGTACCGGACACGTCCGCAACTTTCAAGAGGCGCGTCCGATCGACAACGGCGTTTGCGCCCGGGTCGAATCGCTCGTGCTCAAGACGGACGGCGCAGTCGCGTGGATCGCGACGAACTTCTTCCCTCCAGGCTGCGAAAACCCTCCGGCGCCTACAGTCGAAGTTCGCCGTCACGACGGTCGGGGCCTCCAGGTGGTCGACCACGGCATCGGAATAGCGCCGAAATCGCTCCATCGCGCTAGCTCGTTGCTGCACTGGCTGGACGGCGGACAGGTGCGCTCCTCCACGCTGCTTTGAGCCGTGAGGGAGTTCCATCTCGGCGCAGTCCAACCCATCCGTGGCTCCGATTTGCCGTCTCGTGGTGTGCGCGTGCTGCTCGGCGGCGGCCAGTCGACCGAGGGCTCGGTGGCTGACTGGGGACACGCTCGCGAGGCTCTTCTCACGTTGCCCGCACACTAACGCGACGAGGGGGCGCTCGCATCAGAGATAGCCCGCTTCCTTCGAAGGAAAACTGCGTGCCGCGATTCACAGCGACCAGTAGTGGCCGATCTGCGCCGCGGCACGAGAGGTCAACAGCGGCTCGGGCGCGGCCGATCGCGCCGGCTTATCGCCGCCGAGGGCCACGAGCGTCTTGCGCACCGATTCAGCCAAGGCCCGTGGTTCATAGCCGCCCTCCAAGATCGCGCCCAACGGTATGCCCATGTCCCTCGCGAAGTGACGCACGTGACGGGCCATCTCGGCAAAGGAGTCGCCCTCCAGACGGCAACCCGCGAGGGGGTCCGCGCGATGAGCGTCAAAGCCGGCGGATATCAGCACGAGCTCGGGCTCGAACTCCTTGGCGGCCGGGAGCACGATGTGCTCGATCAGCGACAGCCACAACTCCTCCTCTGAGCCCGACGGGACAGGAAGGTTGATCGTGTAACCCTCACCCGCTCCCGAGCCGACATCGCTCAACGGTCCGCTGCCGGGATAGATGTCCGACTGGTGAATGCTCGCAAACAACACGTCGGCACGGGAGCGAAATATCTCTGCGGTTCCATTGCCGTGATGGACATCCCAATCGAGGATCAGCACGCGTCGCACGCCCAGCTCGCGGATCGCGAACTCCGTGACGATTGCGACATTATTGAACAAGCAAAACCCCATGGCACGATCGGCCTCGGCGTGGTGCCCGGAGGGTCTGACGCCGCAGAATCCCACTGTCGCCGAGCCGTCGATCAGCGCACGCGCCATCTCGCAAGCACCGCCGACGGCATGCAACGCGGCGCGGTAGGAATGCTCCCCGACGAACGTATCCGGATCGATCGCCCCGCCGCCGGTCAGCGTCAGCTTCTTGATCCGCTCGACATGGCCCGCGCTGTGAACGAGTCGTAGCTGTGACTCTTGCGCCGGGGGGGCCGCGCATCGCTCCCAACCCAGCCAGTCCACGGCCGCCAAGTTTCGCTCGATCGCCAGCAATCGCTCCGGCGTGTCCGGGTGCTCGGGCATATACGTCCTCGGGTCGTGCTCCAGACAGGCTGGGTGGCTGAAGTAGAGTCTGGTGTTCTGCGAACGCATGACCTTCAGCTTGTCGCTCTACGGGTACGCCCGCTCAGGAAAGGGAGGGCTCGCATCATCGCCCTCCAACAAAACACCACTCAAAACTGAGACACAACACTAGCTGCCAGTGAACGTAAAAGGCTATTCCTGTCGCACGCCACCAACTGCGGCCATTCTCTGCTCGATGTGCTGCTCGCGGGCTCACCGTCTAACGGCCGGACCCGACGACATGCCGGGTGTCCTCGGACCGAGGGCGGTGACTGGAAGTTAGTTGCCTGGATGGCGTGCGACGTGAGCGAGTGAGCTATGACCGTTCTGATGGTCGAAGGCGATTGGGCCTGAGCCCTTGAGCACCTTGGCCATTGCTATCTCGGCCTCGTCGTACTCGAACCCGCCTGGAATCTTGATCTGGATCGAGTAGTCGCTTGCTTCCTCGCCCATCGACTGGATCGGCTCGGTGCTGGTCTGAAGCGCGTCGCCCACGGCGCAGCGAGCGCGGCGTCCCTCGATGTCGATCTCGATGTCGATGGGAGCGATCACTGGGTCATGGAAGGTGTCGATTATCTCCGCGAGGATGCCGTAGAAGGTGCCGCCGTTCTGGCCGGAGAGAATTGCTCCCACCGCCTCCATCTGCTTGGGGGACATCGAAGCGTCAAGGATCGGCTGGCCCGCGCCGTGGCCTTCGTGCAGCGCGCCCGGCCACCAGTACTTAATCGCCCACTTGACGCCGTCGAGGTTGACGTCGTCGAAATGACCCTGCTCGACGATCATCGCAGCCATGCCCTCGCAGTTGCCGTGCGTGGGGTTGGCATTGAAGTCGCACGGACACCCCGGGTCGCAATTGCAGTTCTTCATATACGGACCCTCAAGACGCCAGTCAGCCATAGCGTTGCCTCCTCATAGCTTGAGTTGCCCAACCGACGATATTGCGTTACCGTCGATCGCGCAAATGGCGTCCGTCGCGCAACCCCATCCCGCGCGGTTTCAGGTCGGCCTCCTCGCGTCGCTGCTCGCGCTGGGTGCCCTGGCCTGGCTGCTGATGCACGAGCGCATGATCGGGATGGACTCCGGTCCCGGAACCGACCCGGGGACCCTCGGCTTCTACGTCGTGTCGTGGGTCGTGATGATGGCCGCGATGATGTTCCCATCGATCGCACCGATGGTGCTGACGTTCGCATTCGTCCAGCGCCGCCGGCGTGATCGCGGCGCCGTCGATCGCACCGTCTCCTCATGGGTGTTCGTGGCCGGCTATCTCCTTACGTGGACCGCGTTCGGGCTGGCCGCCTATGGACTGTACGTGGGGGTGCGTTTGTTCTCGATCCCTGAGCTCTCGTGGCATCGCGGCGGTCCCTACCTCGCCGGTGGTGTTCTGTTCGCGGCGGCGATCTACCAACTCACGCCGGCCAAGGATGCCTGCCTGAGTCGCTGCCGCGCGCCGCTTGACTTCGTGCTCACCCACTGGCACGAGGGGCCTTCAGGGGCACTCCGGATGGGTGTCGTTCACGGCGCGTGGTGCGTCGGCTGCTGCTGGGGATTGATGGCGGCGCTGTTCGCACTCGGCGTTATGAGCGTGCCGTGGATGGTCGTCATTGCCGCGCTGATCGCCCTCGAGAAGCTGCTGCCGCGCAAGGAGCTCGCTAACCGCCTTGTCGCCATCACCCTGGTCATCCTCGGTCTAGGTGTTGCCCTCGCGCCGCGGCACGTGCCCGGTCTTACGCTGCCAGACTCGCCGCGGGCGAGGGCAGCAATGCACACGATGTCCGGGATGCCACGCGCCAGCGAAGCCATGCCGCGGCATCAAGTCACGCCGATGAAAGGGAGCCAGACCGGGAAGAAATGAGTGGAGCCCTCGAGTCAGCGGGTGGCGCCGGCGTCCTCCATGACCTCCGTCAACGAGCCTTCGGCGAGCTTGAATTGGCCTGTGGTTTGACCACCAGACAACTCTTCGTGTGGCGCCCGTTGTGGGCGCTCGAGCAGCCCAAGCCCCCTTCGCCTCTCTCGACCTCCTCGAGCAGGAACGTGCTCGGGGCGTGAGGGAAGCTGTTAGGGGGACCGTAGCCGATCACCACGCTATCGCCGTTGTGAAGCACATGCGCGGCCGGGTTATCGAGGGGTTTGCCGTTGAGATAGAAGTGCAGGCGATCGCCGCCGAAACCGCTCAGCCCGCCGAGTTGCGCGGGACCGAGCTTCACGCCCCACACCGAGAAGAAGTCCCCGAGTGTGAAGTTGAACGGGTGCGGAGCCTCCATGTGGATGATGCCCGTGCTGTCATGCGTGTGCAGGCTCGACTCAAGACCCTTTGCCGGGTCAATGCCGATGTCGGCCGGCAGGGGGGAGAGCAAGCCTTCCACGTAGATGTGCAGCATCGCGTGAATGTGGAACTTTTCCTTGCCGCCCTGGGGGATACCGATCTCGTGCAGGCGCTGCGCCAGATGCGCGTATTCCGGCGGCCAGGGCGGCTTGCTCATTCTCAGCCCGGCACCGGAGATCACCAAACCTGGGGGCGCGTCGGCGCTCGATCCGCAGCCGGGCGCCACGAGCGTCAAGAGCCCGAACACGGCAGCGCAGACGATGCGTCGCGAAAGAGTTCGAGCCAAGTTACGATGCGCCATAGTAGGAACAAGGGTACCCCTCCCGGAGGGGGCCGGCTCGGTCTCGACGAGCTGGGCGGCGAAGGTGCCGGTGCCGCAGCCCACATCGAGCAGCACGCTCGGCCGCGGCTCGGCGAGCACAGCCGCGATGAGCGCTGGACGGAACGCGCGCTCGCGCATCGTCAGCGCCATCAGCGGGCATACAACGTGGTGGGCCACGCGCGACCGCCTGCCGGGACGTACCGTGGCTCAGTGGGCCTGGGCGTCGAGCGTCTTTATCTCGCTGGCCCCGGACGGTGGACCCGAATGGGTCGCGGGGTGCGCCTCGAAGGCGTGCAGGCAATGCTCTGAGCAGAAGTAGAGTGTCTCCTCGCCGAAGTCCATGCGGATCGCCTTGGCCTTATCTACCTTCATGCCGCATACAGGGTCGGTGACGCCGCGTCGCATCGTCAGAGCAAAGAACGCGGCGAAGACAGTTACTCCGACGATGTTGGTAAACAGCTTGTAGTCGATCTTGATCGAGCTGAAGATGTCCGCTCGGGTCGGCCTGGTCTGTGGGATGAGCCCAGCGGCGCTGAACAGGCCATCTACGATGAGAGCCGCCACTACCATCGTCACGAACATGAGCGCGACGATCCGCTTTGCGTAGGCGTTGCCGTAATACTTGCGGTAGATCAAGACGATCGGCACCACGATCAGGTCGGCGAAGATAAAAGCAATTACCCCGGCGAAGCTGATGCCGCCTGACCACAAAACCGCGGCGAGCGGCACATTGCCGACCGAGCAGACGAAGCTGAGGATCGCGATGATGGGGCCGACGATCGCGTTCTCGATCAGCTTCAGTCCAGCCGGGGCGTGCGTAATGAACAGAGAGTTGAAGAAGCTGTCGGGAAGCTGGCCGATGAACCCGGCGAGCAGGAAGCCGATCAGGATCTCCTTCCACACCATCGACCAGTCATTGCGGAAGTTGTGCGCGACATCCGACCACGCGCTCGCACTGGTCAAGCGCTGGCGGATCGTCATCTGCTCGCCTGCGCTGTGGTGCTGATGTCCCGTATCGGCCTCTTGGGCGTGCTCGCGCGCTTGCTCCTCCAAACGCCTTGACACAAACAGGCGCAGGAGGACCGTCATGATCGCGATCAGCACGAGGCCGCCGATGAACTCCGCGAGCGTGAACTGCCAGCCGATCAGAACCCACATGACGATCCCCATCTCGATCACGAGGTTCGTCGAGCTGAACTGGAACGCGAGGGCAGATGCCGCAGAGGCGCCCTTCTGAAAGAGGCTCTTGGCAATCGCGATCGCCGCGTAACTGCACGAGGAGGAAGCAGCGCCAAGGCCGGTCGCTACCGCCACGGGTCGAAAGCCAGAGCCTCCGAGCGCGTTCTGGATGCGCTCGCGCGGCACCCACGCCTGGACGATTGCCGAGATCGCGAATCCAAGGACGAGCGCCCACCACACCTCCCACGCCATCAGGAAGGCATCCTTGAATCCATCGCCGATTGTCGTCAATACACCCGTCACAGGATTGCCTTCGAGGACGTGAACACGAACCTAGTATACCCCCCGGGGGTGTCTTGCTAAAGTGCTCGTATGAGCGCAAAGAGCAATGCGCCGGTGCGCGGCTACACAGCGACCAAGGACCAGCTTCAGGCACGGTTGCGTCGCATCGAGGGGCAGGTGCGCGGAATCGAGCGCATGGTCGAGGAGGACCGCTACTGCATCGACGTCCTCACCCAGATCGCAGCCATACAGGCCGCCCTCGACAAGGTTGCGCTCGGGCTGCTCGACGGACACGCCCATACGTGCGTGATCGGAGCCCAACCAAAGGAGCAGGACGCACGGACCGCCGAAATGATGTCGGCGATCGGCCGGCTCATGCGCCGCGGCTAACAGTTCACGAACGCCTTGCGACCCCGAGAATGTGCATGCTGCGAGCCGAGCACCAAGGCCGACTGCTGCGGCCACAGCCGAGGGCTACGACCACGACATGGGCGTCCTAGTGCAGGAGCGGCGCACCGAGCAGCCCAGCGACGGCACCAGCCATGCCGGCAGCGAGCATGGTCGGTACGACGCTGCTCCGCAGCGCGAGCAGAGCGACCGTGGCAACAGCGAGCACGACGTACTGCCAAGTCTCGCTGAGGGCGGCGGCGAGTGGGATGGCAGAGCCAATGATCGCCCCGGCCGCCGCCGGGGCCGCCCCGGCGAGGAACGCGATCGCGCGCTGGTTTACAAGCAGGCGCTCAAAGCGCGCCGCGCCGAACAGGATGAATGAGAACGAGGGCACGAACGCCACGAACGCCGCCAACAGGGCCGAGGGGAACCCGCCTGCGGCGTAGCCGACAGTCGCGACGGTTTGCGTGATCGGCCCCGGCGTGACCTGTCCGAGTGCGACCGCGTTGAGGAACTGGGCGTGAGTCATCCAGTGGTAGGTGCTCACAGCGTCTGTCTGCATCAACGGGACGATCACGAACCCGCCGCCGAACGCCAATGCGCCGACCTTCAATGCGGTCCACACGAGCGCGCCCGTTCCGCCGGGGTCACTCACCACGGCGAGCAGAGGCCAAGCGTGGAGGCCTATATCCTCGCGCGCCAAGCCCCTGAATACCAGCTCGATCGCTCCGCAGGCCAGCAGGACGAGCACAAGCCACGGGCCAGCCGTGGCAGCCGCGATCCCTCCGGCGAGCGCATACGCCAGAGCACGGGAACGCTCATCGGCCGTGCGTCGCCAGATCGGGAGCGCGACGCCCAGCCCCGCTCTGACAGCAACGGGGGCGACCGCCGCGCCGGCACCCATGCCGGCGCCCCGTATCCATGCAGGCGGTGATCCCGATAGGAACAAAACGGAGAGCGCGAGGATCAAGACCAGGCCGGGCAGGATGAAACCCAGGCCACCGATGAGCGCACCCTTCGGGCCGCGCAGTCGCCAAGCGCAGTAGATCGCCAGCTGTGTCGAGGCGGGTCCCGGTAGAAGGTTCGTCGCGGCAATCGCTCGCTCGAACTGCTCCTCAGTCAGCCATTCCCGCTGCGTCACGCACAACAGACGGAACAGCGCGACATGCGCAGGCGGGCCACCGAACCCTATGCAACCGATCCGACCCCACTCCCGCGCAATCTCAACAAACGATGGCTCTACTAGCAAGTCGGCCGGTGGCATCGCGGCAGCGTATGTGTTCGATCCTCTCCCACTCGTTCTCATCCGGTTGTGCATCGTTCTAGCTGGTTGCTGCGCTAGCTTGAGCGGGTGCCGCAAGCCGACGCGAACATTCACCGCCACGGCGGGCGACTGCACAGCCATCCATACACCGGACCTCACCGTCATCTCAGGCTCGTGCGTCGATCCGCGCCCGTGGAGGAGGCGCACGAGCACGGTCATTCAGACCATTACGGGCACCGTCACACCCACGGCGTCGAGCACGGCCATTCTCACGGGCTCATACACGACAGCATCAAGCGCTCCCAGGATGGCATCCGTGCCGTCTCGCTTTCGCTCGCTGTTCTCGGACTCACCGCCATCGCTCAGACAGTCGTGTTCAGCGCCAGTGGCAGCATCGCTCTGTTGGCTGACCTGATCCACAACTTCGGCGATGCGCTGACCGCCGTGCCGCTCGGGATCGCCTTCGCTTTGCGCTCCCAGGTCGCGGAGCGACGTGCTGGCCTGGCCGTCGTGGCGGCCATTTTCATCAGCGCTTGCGTGGCGGGCGTCGAGGCCGTAGGGCGCCTTATCCACCCCTCCGCTCCGACCCATCTGACGGCACTTGCGCTTGCCGGGGCGATCGGTTACGTGGGCAACTTCGTCGCGGCTCGGATACGCCTGAGCGCCGGGCAGAGGCTCGACAGTCCCGCGCTTATCGCTGACGGGCACCACGCTCGCGCCGACGCCTACGTCAGCCTCGCCGTAATCGCCTCCGCGATCGTCGTAGCGCTCGGGGCCCCGGTCGCTGACCCGCTCATCGGTCTCGGGATCACGCTTGTCATTCTGCGCATCACCTGGCAGTCATGGGCAACAGTGCGCGGACACCACAGCCACTAGCCTCGCGTAGCTGCCCATACATCTCAACAGCCGTTAGGATGAAGTGGTGTCCGACGATCGCTGCGACCTGCTTTGCCTGGATCTGCCCCGCGCGGAGGAGCTGCGTAACGCTCGCCTCGATCGCCAAGTCGCCGAAGACCTAGCCGATAGCGCCAAGGCACTCAGCGATCCCACCCGTCTGACGCTGGCAGTCGCACTGCGCGACGGAGAGGAGTTGTGCGTTTGTGATCTGAGCTGGGTAGTCGAGCGCTCCGAGAACCTTGTCTCACATCATGTTCGAGTGCTGCGTACCGCTGGCCTCGTGCGCTCACGTCGCGACGGAAAGATGGTGATGTACGCGCTCACCGATCGCTGCCACGCGCTGCTTGAGGTCATCCTTGCGGGGGTGGGAGTGTGAGTTCGCAGGCCGCCCCGATACTGCCCCTGATCCAAGCCCGCGGTGGGACACGCTTGCGGCTAGTCCGCCGCGCCAAGTTGTTGTCGTGGCTGAGCTTGGTGTGGATGACCATAGAGGGAGCCGTCGGCGTGACGGCGGGCCTCATGGCCGGCAGCGTTGCGTTGACAGGATTTGGTTTGGACTCTGTGATCGAGGGTGCAGCGAGCGTCATCGTGATCTGGCGCTTCACAGGTGGACGCGAGTCTTCGGAGACAGCAGAGGATCGCGCGCAGAAGCTCGTCGGCGTGAGCTTCTTCCTGCTCGCCCCCTACATCGCCGTGGACGCGATCCTCACTTTGACCGACGGCTCTCACGCGACGACGAGCTGGGTGGGTGTCGCGCTTGCGGTCGGGAGCATCGTGCTCATGCCTCTGCTGGGCCGCGCGAAGGCGAGCCTGGGAGCGCAGCTCGGGTCCTCCGCGACGGCGGGAGAGGGCGCGCAGAACATGCTTTGCGCGTACATGGCGGCGGGCGTGCTGGTTGGGCTGCTCGCCAACGCGCTTCTCGGATGGTGGTGGCTTGACCCGGTGATCGGCCTGGGGATCGCTGCCCTGGCCGTGCAGGAGGGACGCGAGGCATGGGCGGGTGAGGTCTGCGCTGATTGTGTTCCGGTCGGCTTCGACAGCAACGCCTGCAACACCCAGGGCTGTGACTGCGATTGAGAGAGTCATCGTGAGCAGCAAGCACTCGCACGGCCACGCCGGTCATTCGCATGGTGTGAGCGCCGACGCGGACGCGGGGAAGCTGACCGTCGCGGAGCAGTCGCGGTCGCCCGGGCAGAGCCCTCACGATCGGCGGGCCATCCCGAGGATGTGCGGGATCACGGGCGCCAGGGGGCTCGGCTTGAACGCGATCCGCTCCTCCCGCTCGATCTCGAATCCGCTCTGGCGGATCGCCGCGCCGGTGTCGCGCGCGCAGTGGCAGCCGCCGGTGAGGTGCGGGTAGATCGTCGCATCCAGGACGCGCTGGACTCGGGCAGCGCGAGGCTCACGTGCGATGACGTGCTCGTAGAAGCGCAGCTCCGCGCCGCCGTGCAGCACGCGGTGGATCTCGCGTAGCGCGAGATCCTGGTCGGGAACCGAGCAGAGCACAAGCGACACCACGGCGGCGTCGAACTCGCCGTCGCCGGCGGGCAGAGCCTCGGCGCTCCCAGCGATCACGCTGACGCTCACGGTCACCCGCTCAGCGGCGCGCCGCGCGAGCTCGCGCAGATGCGCCTCGGGCTCGACCGCGAGAACCTCGCTCACGGTAGGTGGGTAGTAGGCGAAGTTCAGGCCGTGACCGGCGCCGACCTCGATCACACGACCCTCAAGGCCCGCCAGCAGCGCGCGACGGTGCTCACCCGCTCCGCCCTTCTCACCGGCACGAGCGATGTACGGATACACACGGGAAAAGACAGGATGACTGACCGCGCACGACATCGGGACGCTCCTGGGGGACTCGCTCAGGCGGGCGCGCCAGCGGCGCTGGCGGGTCACGATGGTAGTGACTCCGGGCTCGTGGACAGGGCCTCGCCGTCGATCGCCAGTCGCTCCGCTTGGGCGGCGTCGGCCCAAGGTCGACGGCCATGTCCTCGAACGGTGGCAGCATCACGCTTTTGCCCAGGCCGCGCCACCCTCACAACAATGACGGCTTAAAGGAGTCTCAGCTGAGCGTGAACGACTCGTTGCTGATCCTCTTGTGCTTTCCGGACCCGCTGATCAACGTGAGGGTGTACTTGCCCGGTCGCAGTAGACGCAGCGGCACCAGCCGCAGGCTCATGCGCCCGCGTGTGGCGAGGGCGCTACCGCTCGCGAACACCACGTCGCGACGTGAGAGCGTCGCCTTTGCGGCCGACCCGGTGGCGGTGAACTTGACAGTTCCGGAGACGAGCTTGGTCGTGCAGTGTCGCTTGCCCTTGACCGTCTTGCACGTCACAAGCTCGATCTTGCCCGCTGGGCCCGCGGGACCTTGCGCACCGGCAGGACCCTGAGGGCCAGCGACTCCGGTGGCGCCTTTTTCCCCGGTGGCGCCGGTCTTGCCTTCGTTGCCGGTGGCTCCGTCTTTGCCCGCGGGACCTTCGTTGCCCGGTGCGCCTTCTTTGCCCGCTTTCAAGAACACGGCGGTGACTTCGCTCGCTGCGGTCACGTCGACGGTGCAGGTGGTCGCGGACACTCGTTTGCATCCGAGCCAACCTGCAAATTCGTAGCCAGCGCCCGCTTTAGCCTCCGTCAGAGTCACTTCGCCTTGGAAAGCGTACGAGCATTCTTCGGTCGAGCATTTGACTCCAACGGCCGTCGAGATGACTTCGCCAACGCCTGAAATGAACACGGTGAGCGGGAAAAGCGGCGGGGCGAACGCCGTGACGTTGCCCGACGTGTCGGCGGCTACGCAGAGTGAGCTTGACGCGCACGAGAGGCTGGTAAGGTCGCCGCCAAGCGCGAGCTGGCCGCTCCACGTCGTGCCACCGTCGCTTGAGACGAAGACGCTTCTTTTGCTGTCCACGGCGACACACATGAAGCCTTCCGTGCAGGCGATCGCGGTCAGATCGTTCGTGCCGTCGATGTCGTGCTTGAACACCGTCGCTTCGCCGCTGCCGTTGATCGTGAGATCGAGAACGTTGCCTTCGCCGTCGACGGCGAAGCAGGATGTCGTCGAAGTACACGCGACACCGTGCAAAGGGGTCGTGCCGTCGATTTCCGTAGTCTTCCAGCCAGGCGATTCCGTGATTTTTTCGGCGGTGTTGGCGACGTGAAGGCGCCCGCCACTGTCGACGACAGCGCAGAACGACGACGAGAGACAGTCGACGCCCGCCATCGCGCTGAACGCCCCACCAATATCGACCAGCGCAAACCATTCGTTGGAGACGGGTTTGCTCGTGTAGCGGATGGCGCCTTCGCCTTCCGCGCCGGAGACACAGAGCGTTGTCGAGGCACATGAGACGGCTACTACTCCAAATGCCGGGCTGAATGCTTCTGTCCACGAGCCGCCCAGCGAAGTCGCGTAGTACATGTTCCCGCCGACACCGGGTTCTTCGGCTGTGCCGTCGGCGAGCACGCAAAGCGAAGTCGACGGGCAGGCTATAGCCTGGCTGGGGCTGACCCCCGGCCCGCTCCACGAGCTCCAAGTGGCCGGCCCGGTCACGCTCACATTCGTCGAGTACAACGCATTGCCTTTGCTGTCGCTAACGACGCAGTCGGTTGTCTGCGGCACGCATGAGACGGCGTTCAGACTGTTGGGAGCATCGATCGCCTGCGTATGGCTCGGAGGCGTAGCGAAAGCACTCGCGCTTGCCAGTGCCAGCACAGCCAGCGCTGCGCAAAGCGATGCGAGCATGGCGAGGACAGGACGACCTGAGACAGTACGGATGAATGTCAAATCACGGAGCGCGTTGCATGGGATTGACGGGGTCCCCATGAAGTGAGCCAGGCTGAGTGCGTGGTCGTGTTTCCCGTGATGGGATGGAAGGATGGACACGATCATGAAGCGACGCAGGCATACCCCGGAGCAGGCTGTTAGGAAGATCAGG
>JBARJU010000209.1:0-15719 GCA_049800435.1 Solirubrobacteraceae bacterium | reverse complement strand
GCGACATCCTCTCCAACCTCTTCGGCGGCGGCGCCGGAGGAGCGGCCGGCGGCGGTGCTGGAGGCAGGCGCGCCCGCTCGCGGCCCCAGCGCGGCGGGGACCTCGAGACGGAGGTGCGGATCTCCTTCGACCAGTCGATCTCCGGCGCGCAGGTCCCCCTGTCGGTGCCCACCACCGGCGTGTGCTCGACCTGCCACGGCACAGGCGCCAAGCCGGGTACCACCCCGAAGGTTTGCCCACGCTGCGAGGGACGCGGGATCGAGACGCAGGGCCAGGGGATGTTCTCGATCTCCCAACCCTGCTCGCTCTGCGGCGGCAGCGGCACGGTGATCGAGGATCCCTGCCCCACCTGTCACGGCTCGGGGGCCGTGCGCAACGTCAAGCGCTTCCGCGTCAACATCCCACCCGGGGTGAAGGAGGGCTCGCGCATCCGCGTGCCCGGCAAGGGCGAGGCCGGCGCCCGCGGAGGGCCGGCGGGCGACCTCTATGTCGTCACTCACGTCGCACCGTCCCCCGCCTTCAGGCGCAAGGGTGACAACCTCGAGGTAGAGGTCCCGCTCACGATCCCCGAGGCCCTGCTCGGCGCCGAGGTGCGCGTACCGACGCTCGACGGATCGAAGACCTTGCGCGTCAAGCCCGGCACCCAGCACGGAGCGCTCCAGCGCCTGCGCGGCGAGGGGCCGCCCAAGCTCGGCAGCAAGAGTCGAGGCGACATCCACTACCGTTTCACGATCGACGTGCCCGAGGAGCTCACCGACGAGCAGCGCGCCGCCGTCGCGAGCCTGTCGAAGGTCATGGACGGCGATCCCCGCGCCACGCTTTTCGCCGGCGCGGGGCAGTCGCGGGAGGCAGGTGAGGGTCAATGACCGTGCGGCGCGCCGGGGGTGCGGGAGATGTTCAGGCTCCACGCCGCGCCGGCCCTCCGCGGGTCACGCACATCGAGGTCGAGACCGACCGTGGCGTGTTCATGATCTCCGTGGCCGCCGAGCTCGCGAGCATGCACCCCCAGACGCTGCGCATGTACGAGGCGCGCGGGCTCGTGGAGCCCAAGCGCTCGCCCAAGGGCACGCGCCTCTACTCCCAGCAGGACGTCGAGAAGTTGCGCCGCATCCACGAGATGACCGCCGACCTCGGTCTCAACCTCGCCGGGGTTCAGCGCGTGCTCGACCTCGAGTCGGAGGTGCACAGCATGCACGCGCGCATCGAAGAGCTCGAGCTGCAGGCACTGCACGCCCAGGTGGAGCTGGCCCGGGAGCTCGAGGCGGTACGGCGCTCGTTCCGCGCCGAGCTCGTCCCCTACCGGGGCGCCCGCACGGAACTCGTGCGCGCGGCGGATGCGCGCTCGCCCTTCCGGGTACCGCCAAGTCGAGGCGGTCGGGCCGAAGGGCCAGAGAGTTGACATATCAATTTTGTGCAATTCACTATAGTGACTACGTATCATAGCTACCATGAGCTATCACCCAAAAAGAGACATAACATCCATGCGCTCCATGGCTTTCAGGCCATCTGGTTCACGGCCGGGAGCGAACATCAATGACGCCGCCTGACGGACAGATGCCGGGCGCCGCCGCGACGGCCCCGCAGCCCGAGGAGGAGCAGAAGCCGCTCGAGCGGTTCGGCAAGGACCTAACGGAGCTGGCCGAGCAGGGCAAGCTCGACCCGGTGATCGGGCGCGACGAGGAGATCCGCCGCGTGATCCAGGTGCTCTCGCGCCGCACGAAGAACAACCCCGTGCTGATCGGGGAGCCCGGCGTGGGCAAGACCGCGATCGTCGAGGGGTTGGCACAGCGCGTAGTGTCCGGCGACGTGCCCGAGTCGCTGCGCGAGCGGCGCGTGATCGCGCTCGACATGGGGGCGCTGATCGCGGGGGCCGCCTACCGGGGTGAGTTCGAGGAGCGGCTGAAGGGTGTGCTCAAGGAGGTCTCGGACGCGCAGGGGACAATCATCTTGTTCCTGGACGAGCTCCACACGATCGTCGGCGCCGGCGCGGCCCAGGGCTCGGTCGACGCCTCGAACCTGCTCAAGCCGATGCTCGCGCGCGGCGAGCTGCGCGCGGTGGGCGCGACGACGCTCGACGAGTACCGCAAGTACATCGAGAAGGATGCGGCCCTGGAGCGCCGCTTCCAGCCGGTGATGGTCGGCGAGCCGAGCGTGCAGGACACGATCGCGATCCTGCGCGGGCTGAAGGAGCGCTACGAGGTCCACCACGGGGTGCCCATCCAGGACAACGCTTTGATCGCCGCCGCCACGCTCTCCCAGCGCTACATCGCCGACCGCTTTCTCCCGGACAAGGCGATCGATCTAGTCGATGAGGCCGCCTCCAAGATCCGCATCGAGATCGACTCGGTGCCCACCGAGATCGACGAGGTGGACCGCCGCGTGATGCAGCTCGAGATCGAGCTGACCTCTCTGCGCAAGGAGAAGGACGAGGCTTCCAAGGAGCGCCGCGCGGCGATCGAGGCCGAGCTGGCCGGCCTACGCGCGCGCTCGGATGAGATGCGCGCGCAGTGGGAGCGCGAGAAGCAGGCGATCCAGGGAGTGCGCGAGATCAAGGAGCGGTTGGAGCAGGCGCGTGTCAAGGCCGAGCGGGCCCAACGCGAATCGGACCTCGACACGGCCTCGAAACTGCTTTACGGCGAGATCCCTGAGCTCGAAGGCAAGCTCGTCGAGCACGAAGCCGCGGAGCGCACCCGTTTGGGCACAAGCGAGCGCGGCGACGGCGAGGCGGGAGAGGGGGGGAGTGGGCCGTCCGGGGAGAGTGGGGTGGGTGCGGCCGCCGGGCCGCAATTCCTCAAGGAGGAGGTCGACGCCGACGACGTCGCCGAGATCGTCGCGCGCTGGACCGGGATCCCCGTCTCGCGCCTGTTGGAGGGCGAGGTCGAGAAGCTGATCCACATGGAGGAGCGCCTGCACGAACGCGTCGTCGGCCAGGACGAGGCGGTCGAGGCGGTCGCCACCGCCCTGCGCCGTTCGCGCGCCGGGCTGCAGGACGCAGGCCGCCCGATCGGCACCTTCCTGTTCCTCGGCCCCACCGGTGTCGGCAAGACCGAGCTCGCGCGAGCCCTGGCGGAGTTCATGTTCGACTCGCAGGACGCGATGGTGAGGGTCGACATGAGCGAGTACATGGAGAAGCACTCCGTCTCGCGCCTGGTCGGAGCGCCACCTGGTTATGTCGGCTACGAAGAGGGCGGCCAGCTCACCGAGGCGGTGCGGCGGCGGCCTTACAGCGTGGTGCTACTCGACGAGATCGAGAAGGCTCATCCCGACGTGTTCAACACCCTCCTACAGGTCATGGACGACGGCCGCCTCACCGACGGCCAGGGCCGCACCGTGGACTTCAAGAACACCGTGCTGATCATGACCTCCAACATTCCGGTGTCGGCTACCGGAGACGACATGCGGGCTGAACTGGTCAACCATTTCAAGCCAGAGTTCATCAACAGGCTCGACGACATCGTGCGCTTCGACCCGCTCTCACGCGAGCAGATTTCGGAGATCGTCGATCTGCAGCTGGCGCGTGTGATCGAGCGTGTGTCAGAGCGGGGCGTTGAGCTGGAGATCACCCCCGCGGCGCGCGAGCTGCTCGGCAACATGGGCTATGACCCGACATACGGCGCCCGGCCCCTCCGGCGAGTTATCCAGAAGCAGCTGATCGACAAGCTGGCGCTCGCGCTGCTCGAAGGTCGCTTCCATGCCGGTGAGAGCGTCGTAGCCGATGCGGTCGATGGCGAGATCGCGCTGGAGCAGGCGCCCTCCATGCAGGCATCCACGGCCTGAGCTTTTTGCTTCGTCGAAAAGACGATTGGCGTCGGTCGCGGAAGCTGCGAGCATGCCGTGACGACAAGGGCTGGAAGGCTGCATGTAGAAAGATAACCGGCCCCAACATCGCGTCCGCCCGGAAGGCGGGACTGAACGACACTGGAGGAATCGAATTCATGGCTAATCTCATCAGCCGGCGTGCGATCGTGCTTAGTGGTGCGCTTGCGACGCTGATGCTGCTCATCGCGCTACTCGGAGCGACTCATGCCAACGCCGCGACGATTCATGCATGTTTGAACAAGAAAACCGGCGCGGTTCGCGTCGTCTCGAGTAAAGCGAAATGCAAGAAAAGTGAGAAGACCCTCTCGTGGAACAGCGAAGGTCCCGCCGGCAAAAACGGACTTAATGGAAACAATGGCCTCAACGGCGCGAGCGGGAGCAACGGCACAAACGGCCAGGATCTCACAAGCCATACGCCGTTGCCGAGCGGACAGTCCGAGTCGGGATTCTACGCGGTGGGCTCCGGCAGCTCCGCGACCGGCTACGTCGCTGAGGGTATTTCCTTCAGCCAGCCACTCGCCACGGCGATCGCGGCGAACCACGTCGTGTACAACACATTGGGCACCATATCGCCCCATTGTCTGGGATTTGGCAAGGCTGAAAGCGGTTATGTGTGTTTGTATGAGGCGGAGTTTTCTGGCCTGTCGTTCTACGTTACACGCGACTTTGCCCTGAATACAAACGCTGCCGACAAGTATGGCTTCGCCCTGTTCTTTGAAGTCAAAGCCGCGGGCTATGCCGCTGGCTCGTGGACGGTCACCGCTCCGTAGGAGCGACGTGCCGCATGGGGCGGCTGGTCTTCGCCTAGGCGATCTCGTCCAGCCGCCCCACGATCTCCCGGGCGTAGCGCGTGTAGCGGTCGTAGTCGAAGATCTCATCCAGGTCGAGTCCGGCGGCGCGCTTGTCGGTGGCGAGCAGGTCGCGCAACGGCGTGCCCTCGTCCCACGCGCGCCGCGCCAGCTCTTGGACGATCCGGTAGGCGTCGTCGCGCGATATCGGATCCCGCCCACCCCGGCCGTGCTCGCTTGCGCCCTCGAGGGTGGGATCTCCCTCGACGAGCGCAAGCAGGACCCGTTGGGAGAAGAGCGCTCCATGGGTGAGCTCGAGGTTGGCGCGCATCCGCTGCTCGTCCACGACCAGCCCCTGCACGAGCGCGGTGGCCGAGCGCTGCATGTGGTCGATCAGGATCGTGGAGTCGGGCAGGACGACGCGCTCGACGGAGGAGTGGGAGATGTCGCGCTCGTGCCATAGGGCCACGTTCTCCAGCGCCGCCTGCGCGTTGCCGCGCAGCACCCGCGCGAGACCGCTGAGCTGCTCGCTCTTGATCGGGTTGCGCTTGTGGGGCATGGCTGAGCTGCCCTTCTGCCCCGCCCTGAACGGCTCTTGCGCCTCGCGCACCTCGGTGCGCTGCAGGTGGCGGATCTCTATCGCCAGCCGCTCGATGCCGGCGCCCGCCAGCGCGATCGCCTGCAGCAGCTCCGCGTGGCGATCCCGCGCGACGACCTGAGTGGAGACGTCCTCGCGCGCCAAGCCCAGCCTGTCGAGGACCCGTCCCTCGAAGTCGGGGCTCGTCGCGGCGTATGTGCCGACCGCGCCCGAGACCGCGCCGACCGAGACCTGCTCGAAGGCCGCTCGCAGGCGCTGCGTGTTGCGGTGCGCCTCAAAGGCGAACCCGGCGAGCTTCACGCCGAACGTCGTCGGCTCGGCGTGCACGCCGTGGGTGCGTCCGACGCAGAGCGTGTCCGTGTGCTCTCTTGCGCGGTTGGCCAGCGCTTGCACGAGCGCTTGGGCGCCGGGCACGATCGCCTCGCCGGCCGCGCGCAGTTGCAGCGCGAGCGCCGTGTCGAGCACGTCCGAGGAGGTCAGCCCGAAGTGGATCCAGCGTCCCGCCTCGCCCGCGGTCGCAGAGAGCACGTCCACGAACGCCGCCACATCGTGGTCGGTGACACGCTCGCGCTCGTCGACGGCCTCGACGGTGAACGTCGCCCCGCGGATCGCCTCGAGCTCAGCGGATGTCGGTCCCTCGCCGTCGCCGAGCAGCATGGGCAGCTCCTCGCAAGCGGCCACCTCGACGCGCCGCCATGTCTCCATGCGCGCCTCGTCGGTCCACAGGGCGCCCAGCTCAGGGCGGGTGTAACGCGCGATCACTCGGTGGATTATCGCTGTCGCTTGGGACGGTACGTGTCACAGCGACGTTCCTTTCGCGCACGTGCGCGAAAGGAAGCCAACTCCGCGCCGCGCGTGGGGCACTCTCAAACGGACAAACCACACCACTCCCTCGCCGACACGCCTGACGCCCCCCGATCCTGTACAACGAGGAGAGCGCGCCATCGAGCGCGAACGCCGCCAGGACCGGAGGAGCCATGCCCACGTACATCATGCTCTCCACGCTCACACCCGAGGGCGTGCAGACCGTCAAGAACAACCCGGAGCGCATCCGCGAGGTCAACAAGGAGGTTGAGCAGCTCGGCGCCACCGTCAAGGCGCAGTGGGCCACGCTCGGCGCCGTCGACTTCATCTCGGTCGTCGAGGCCCCCGACGAGAAGACGATGGCGCGCGTGTCGCTCGAGCTCGGCTCGCGCGGGACGGGCCGCTACGAGACCCTCGCGGCGATACCCGTGGACGAGCTGATTGCGTCTTTGTAGGAGACTCGCAGCAGGTTTGGCGGGACGCTGAGCGCATGAAGGTACTCGTCGTAGGAGCCGGTGGGCGCGAGCACGCGCTCGTGCGCGCGCTCGCGCGGTCCCCCCAAAAACCGGAGTTGTCGTGCGCGCCGGGCAACGCCGGAATCGCCCGCGACGCCAGCGTGCTTGACATCGCGGTCGATGACATCGCCGGGCTCGTAGCGGCCGTCGAGCGCGAGCGGGTCGAGCTGACCGTCGTGGGTCCTGAGGTCCCGCTGGTGGCAGGGCTCGTGGACGCGCTCACAGCACGCGGTCACACCGCATTCGGACCGAGCGCCGCCGCCGCGCGGCTGGAGGGATCGAAGGCGTTTGCGAAGGAAGCGATGGAGCAAGCCGGAGTGCCGACCGCGCGCTGGCGACTGGTGGGGTCGCTCGAACAGGGGATCGAAGCCGTGCACGAGCTGGCCAAGCCCGGCGTGGTGGTGAAGGCAGACGGCCTGGCCGCGGGCAAGGGCGTGACGGTCGCCGACGACGCCGAACAGGCCCACGCCGCGCTCAACGAGATCTTCGTAGAGAGGCGCTTCACCCCATCCGGGGCACACGGCGGCGGAGGCGCCGCGGTCGCGGCCGGTGGCGCGCACACAACGGCAGGATCGGCGGGCAACGACGGCGCCATGCAGCCAAGCGCGGTCGTGGAGGAGCGATTGGTCGGCGAGGAGCTGTCGCTGCTGGCGCTGTGCGACGGGGTGCGCGCCGTACCGATGGCGCCGGCGCGCGACTTCAAGCGCATATGCGACGGCGACGAGGGTCCCAACACAGGGGGAATGGGCTCCTACTCGCCTGTCGCCGGGATCGACGCGGCCCTCGTGCGCGAGTTGGCCGGCGCCGTGCATCAGCCGGTCGTTGACCTCATGCGCGCGCGTGGGACTCCCTTTCACGGAGTGCTGTACGCCGGTCTGATGCTCACACCCGACGGCCCGCGTGTGCTCGAGTTCAACGCGCGCTTCGGCGACCCCGAGACGCAGGCGGTGCTGCCCCGCTTGCGAAGCGACCTCGTCGAGCTGTTGCTCGCCGCCACGCGCACGGGTGGGCTCGAAGGCGCCGTGTTGAATTGGACCGACGAGTGGGCGGTGACACTCGTGCTGGCAAGCGCCGGCTACCCGGCCTCGTCCTCAAGCGGAGACGAGATCCGGGGGCTGGCCGACGTGCCCGCGGGCATCGAGGTCACGCATGCCGGCACGGCATGGCGCGTAGGCTCGCCTGGCGCAAATGCCGATGGATCGCGGAACGGCGGCGACTCAACGCCACGAGATGACACGATTGTGACCGCTGGAGGGCGTGTGCTCAACGTGACCGCGCTCGGGCCGAGCGTACGATCGGCCCGCGAAGCGGCGTATGCTGCCGCCGAGAAGATTTCCTTCGACGGGATGCAGCTACGGCGAGATATCGCCGCGGACGCCGACCGCGAGACCACCACCCCACGATGAGCGATCCCTCTCGGTGATATCGACAGCATGAGCGACGCCGCCCCCACCCCGATACGAACCGGACTCGCCACCCTGGAGGGCGCAGGCGAGGCCGAGGTCCAGGCTCAACTCGAGGAGTTCGATGTCGACGGGCCGCTCGTGGGTATCGTGATGGGCTCCTCCAGCGACATGGACGCGATGGCGAAGGCCGCCGGCGAGCTGCGCGAGCGTGGCATTCCACATGAGATGAAAGTGATGTCAGCGCACCGCGAAGCCGACGTGGTCGCCGAGTACGCCAAGAGCGCCAAGTCACGCGGCCTGCGCGTTGTTATCGCCGGGGCCGGCATATCCGCGGCGCTACCGGGCGCGGTCGCGGCTCATACCGATCTGCCGGTGATCGGCGTGCCGCTGTCGGGACGCCTGACGGCCGCGGGCGGCCTCGACGCGATTCTCTCGATCGTGCAGATGCCACCCGGTGTGCCCGTTGCGTGCGTGGGTCTCGACAACGCGCGCAACGCGGCGATCCTGGCCGCCCAGATCATCGCGGCGTAGAACGTGTTTCAAAATAGGCGGTGCGTCCGGTGCGTTCATGGACCAAGCTGGGCGCCGCGGGACGTCGAAGCGCGTGCTGGTGGCACGTGCGAGACGTCACGTGGCGATCCAGCGCCGTGTCCAGGGACGCATTCCGGGCGTGCCGATCTTTTTGAAACACGTTCTCAGAGCCTGGTGGCCCGCCGGGCGCCTTGGTAGCATCGCGAAAAGTGACCGCCTCCCTCGCCGACCTGCCTCTGATCGCAAGCGGGAAGGTGCGCGAGCTGTACGACTTGAGTCCCGCCCACCCCGCCTGCCCCGACCGTTTGCTGATGGTGGCGAGCGATCGGATCTCCACGTACGACGCGGTTCACCCGACGCCGATCCCCGACAAGGGCAAGGTCCTGACGGGCCTGTCGGCGTTCTGGTTTGAGAGGACGAAGGGGATCGTCGCCAACCACATGATCTCGGCCACGGAGGGGGTCCCGCGGGAGGCGCGAGGGCGGGCCCTGGTGGTGCGCAAGCTGAAGATGCTGCCGGTGGAGTGCGTCGTGCGCGGCTACATCGCGGGCTCGGGCTGGAAGGACTACCAGGCGACAGGCAAGGTCTCGGGGATCGAGTTGCCGCCGGGACTGAGCGAGTCGCAGCGGTTGCCCGAGCCGATCTTCACTCCGAGTACCAAGGCCGAGGTCGGCCACGACGAGGCGATCGACTTCGAGCGGGCCGCGGAGCTAGTCGGCGATAGGGGCCTGATGGAACGCGTGAGAGACATCTCGGTCTCGCTCTACTCCTATGCCGCCGCGCACGCACGCGAGCGAGGCGTGATTCTGGCCGACACCAAGTTCGAGCTGGGGCTCGACGAGGACGGCGAGTTGGTGGTGGGCGACGAGGTGCTCACGCCCGACTCCTCGCGCTACTGGCCCGTCGAGGGCTATGCGCTCGGCAAGGGCCAGCCGAGCTTCGACAAGCAGTACGTGCGCGACTGGGCGGCGGGCAGCGGGTGGGACAAGAAGCCGCCGGCGCCCCCGATCCCCGACGATGTTGTCATGGGCACGCGGGCGCGCTACGTGGAGGCGTACGAGCTGATCGTGGGCGAGCCATTCGAGACGTGGCTTCAGCGCACGGGCTCGGCCGGCGGCGACGCGGCCGGGGGCGGTAACGCGGGGGCGGCGGGATGAGCGTGCGCGCGCGCGTGCTGATCCGTCCGAAGGCAGGCATCCTCGATCCGCAGGGCGAGGCTGTGCAGCGCGCGCTGCCGGCGCTCGGATTTGAGGGTGTGAGCCATGTTCACGTGGGACGGCTCGTGGAGCTCGAAGTGGAGGACCCGAGCCAGCTCGAGCCGATGTGCGAGAAGCTGCTCGCCAACCCGCTGGTCGAGGACTACGAGATCGTCCTCGACGGCGAGTGACGCCGCGCGTGCGATCCGCCGCGCCGAGGACGCTCTCGCGGAGAGTCGCGCGATGAAGTTCGGCGTCCTCCAGTTCCCCGGCAGTTGCGACGAGATGGATGCGTTGTATGCCGCGAGGCGGGTGGGGGACGCGGAGCTCTTGTGGCACGGCGAGCGCGACCTCAAGGGCGCCGACGCCATCGTGGTGCCCGGCGGGTTCTCCTACGGCGACTATTTGCGGGCAGGCGCCATTGCGCGCTTCTCGCCAGTAATGGAGTCGGTAATCGCCTTTGCCAACGACGGTGGGCTGGTGCTCGGGATCTGCAATGGCTTCCAGGTGCTGTGCGAGGCGAAGCTGCTGTTGGGGGCGCTGTTGCCGAACGCGAACCTGCGCTTCACCTTCAGGCAGGTTGACCTCGATGTGGTGCAGGGCGACACGGCGTTCACATGTGCCTGTGGATTGGGTGGGGGATTGAGTGCCCACCCACCCCGCTCGGTCTTGAGCATCCCGGCGAAGCACTCCTGGGGTCGCTACTACGCGGATGCAGACACGCTCGAGGCCATGGAGGGAAACGGCCAGGTGGTGCTGCGGTATGCGCCGGGGGAGAACTTCAACGGCTCGGTGGGTGACATCGCGGGCGTTCGCAACGAGCGGGGCAATGTGTTCGGCCTGATGCCCCACCCCGAGCACGCGGTGGACGAGCTGACAGGCTCCACCGACGGCCTGTGCATCTTCTCCTCGATGCGCCTCACGGTGGAGGGTGCCCGTGTCTGACAGCGTCACGCTGCCGGGCGTCGAGGACGCGCTTGCGCTCGGGTTGACGGAGGCCGAGTACGAGCTGATCCGCGAGAGGCAATCAGGCCCACCGAACCAGGTTGAGCTTGCGATGTATTCGCTCTTGTGGAGCGAGCATTGCGCGTACAAGCACTCGAAGAAGCTGCTGCGGACCCTGCCGACGGAAGGCCAGTACGTGGCGATGGGCCCGGGCGAGAACGCGGGCGCGGTTGACATCGGCGATGGCTTGGTGTGTGCATTCAAGGTGGAGTCCCACAATCACCCAAGCGCGGTCGAGCCCTTCCAGGGGGCAGCCACCGGTGTGGGGGGCATATTGCGCGACATCTTCGCAATCGGGGCGCGGCCGATCGCGGTGCTCGACTCGCTGCGATTCGGCGATCCGTCGAGCTCGCGGTCCCGCTATCTCCTGGACCGGGCGGTAGCTGGCATCGGCCACTACGGGAACTCGATCGGCGTGCCGACGATCGGCGGGGAGGTGTACTTCGAGGGGCCGTACGAGCAGAATTGCCTCGTGAACGCGATGGCGCTTGGGATAGCGCGGCGTGAGCAGCTCGTGACGAGCGCGGCGGTGGGAATCGGCAACACGGTGGTGCTGTTCGGGGCCTCCACCGGCAGAGACGGCATCGGCGGCGCCTCGGTGCTGGCGTCAGCCGAGTTGGGCGACGATGACGACAAGAGACCTACCGTCCAGGTGGGCGACCCGTTCGAGGAGAAGAAGCTGATGGAGTGCTCGCTGGAGTTGCTCGAGCGCGGATTGCTCGTGTCGCTGCAGGATCTCGGGGCGGCCGGTCTCACATCGTCGGCCTCTGAGATGGCCTCGAAGGGCGACGTCGGGATCGACATCGACGTTGCCACAGTGCCATTGCGCGAGGCGGACATGGAGCCGTTTGAGATCATGGTGAGCGAGTCCCAGGAGCGGATGCTGTGCGTGGTCGAGCCATCCGACGTCCCCGCGGTGCTCGAGCTTTGCGAGAAGTGGGAGGTCGGCGGGGCCGCGATCGGCAGCGTTACGGACACGGGCCGCATGCGCGTCCTCGACGCGGGCGAGCTGGTCGGAGACATGCCGGTAAGGGCGCTCGTCGACGATTGTCCGCTATATGACCTCGAGCCGGTCAAGTCGACCACAACGTATCCAGCGCCGAAGGCGCTCCTCCCCCAAAACCCCCCGAGAGGGGACGCGGTGGGCGCGCGCGACGCGAGCGCCGCGCGCGGTTGGACGGGCGACGACCTGCTGCGCGCGCTGCTCTCCTCGCCGAATATCGCCTCGCGCAGGCCCCTGTTCGAGCAGTACGACTCGGTGGTGCAATCGCGCACGGTGCGCCGGCCCGAGCAGGCGGACGCCGCCGTGCTCGCGATCCGCCCGCTCACCCACACGGGTACCTCCCATGATGGGGGGCAAGCAGGCGGGGCGCGCGACCCGAGCGTGCCCGTGCCGGGGATCGCCGTCTCGATCGACTGCAACGGCAGGCGCGTGGCGGCCGACCCCTACACGGGCACTGTGGGAGCGGTCTTGGAGTGCGCGTCGAATCTCGCATGCGTGGGGGCAAAGGCGCTCGGCACGACCAACAACCTCAACTTCGGCAACCCCGAGAAGGGGCATATCGCGTGGCAGCTGACCGAGGCGGTACGCGGCCTAGGCGACGCCTGCCGTGCGCTCGATGCGCCGATCGTGGGGGGCAACGTGTCGCTCTATAACGAGGGTGCCTCCTCCGGGCCGATCTATCCGACGCCCGTGATCGGCATGGTCGGCGAGCTGCCTGACGTGCGTCGGGCGGGCCGGCTCGGGTTCGCGCGCGCCGGCGATGCGATCGCGATCGTCGGCCCCTTCCAACCCTCACTGGAGGCGAGCGAGCTTGCCAAGCTGTGGGGCTGGAAGCTGCCCGATGGCCTGCCCCCGATCGACGTCGCGGCGGTGGCCGGCGCGCAGGCGACGATTCGCGACGCTGTGCGCGGAGGCGTGCTCTCGAGCGCGCACGACATCGCGGAGGGAGGCGTGGCCGTGGCCTTGGCGGAGTGCTGCCTGGCTGGCGAGGTCGGGGCGCGTGTGTCGCTCGACACGGATTCACTTGGGGCTGAGGGGGCCGGCGCGACGGGACGCGAGGGGATCTGGAGCGGCATCTCGCCCGCCTCCGCGGCCATGCTCTTCGGTGAGGGTGCGGGCGGCTTCGTGGTGAGCGGCGCCGAGCGCGCGCTGCGAGCGCTCGGCGAGCTGACGCCGGTGCTAATGGTGGGAAGCGTGGGTGGCGACGTGTTGCGAATCGAGGGCCCCCCACGCGCCTCACAGGGACAGGCGCGTGGGGCCGAGCCGATCGAGCTTACGCTCGCCGAGATGGCGCGCGCCCACGGCGCGCTCGCGGAGCTCCTCGCGTGAGGCGCGTCCGGCTCGAACCGGTGCTTTACGACATGGAGTCTCGGGGACGCGTGTCTCTCGCATGAGGCACTGCTAGCGTGAGGGAAGCAATGCCTTATGGAAGGGCCGCTAGCCCTCGCCCGGAGGACCGCGACGGACCGCGCGACGAGTGCGGTGTGTTTGGCATATACGCGCCGGGCCACGAGGTCTCGCGGCTGTCGTACTTCGCGCTGTACGCCTTGCAGCATCGTGGACAGGAGTCGGCCGGGATCGCGGCGGCGGACAGAGGCGGCAACATCATGACCCGTCGCGAGCTGGGGCTCGTGAGCCAGGTGTTCGGCGAGAACGACCTGCGCACGCTCCAGGGAGAGCTCGCGATCGGGCACGTGCGCTACTCGACGACCGGGTCCAACGCATGGGAGAACTCCCAGCCGGTGCAGCGCTCGGAGGGCACGAATGGGTCGAGTCGCGAGCTGGCGCTCGCCCACAACGGCAACCTCATCAACGCCGTCGAGCTGCACGACGAGCTGTCCGAGCGCGGCGTCACGTTCAGCTCGACCTCGGACTCGGAGATCGTGGCGGCCCTGATCGCGACGCACCCGGCGGCTCAGGTCGAGGACGCGATCGCCGACATACTCCCGCGCCTGCACGGCGCCTTCTCGATCGTGATCATGACGAAGGACCGCGTGGTCGCATTCCGCGACCCCCACGGTCTGCGCCCGCTCGCGCTCGGTGTGCTTCCCGGTGAGGTCCCCTCCGCGACGCCCGGCGATCCGGGAGCCCCCGCCGGCGGCGAGTCGGGGGGGGAGCCGGCGCGCTATTGCGTCGCGAGCGAGTCGTGCGCGTTTGACATCATCGGCGCGAAGCACTTGCGCGACGTCGAGCCGGGCGAGGTCGTCACGCTTGGCGAGCAGGGCCTTCAGAGCCGCCGCGTGCTGCCGGACGCACGCAAGGCGTTCTGCGTGTTCGAGTACATCTACTTCGCGCGGCCCGACTCGCGCATGAACGGCCAGGTGTTGCAGGTCGCGCGCGGGCGCATGGGCGAGATCCTTTCGCGGGAGGCCCCCGTCGAGGCCGATCTTGTGATCCCCGTCCCCGACTCCGGCAACGCGGCGGCGCGCGGGTTCGCGCGCGCCAGCGGTTTGCCCCAGGACGACGGCTTCGTCAAGAACCGCTACGTCGCGCGCACGTTCATCCAGCCCGGACAGGAGCTGCGCAAGCACGGGCTGCGCCTGAAGTTCAACCCGCTGCCCGAGATCGTCGGCGGCAAGCGATTGGTCGTCGTCGACGACTCGATCGTGCGCGGCAACACCACGCGCCAGATCGTGCAGATGCTCCGCGACGCCGGCGCCAGCGAGGTGCACATGCGCATCTCCGCGCCTCCGATCAAGCACCCGTGCCACTACGGGATCGACATGTCCACGCGCGAGGAGATGATCGCCCACGAGCGCACGGTCGAGGAGATCGCCGCCGAGCTCGGCTGCGACTCGCTCGCCTACCTGTCGCTCGCGGGCGTGTACGAGGCCGTGGGGGCCACCCGCGCAACGCACTGCGACGCGTGCTTCACGGGCGAGTACCCGGTCAAGGGCAGCGATGGAGCGCAGGGCAAGTACGCCCTAGAGCCTGACGACCGAATGGCGGCGCCTGGCGGCGTCCTCGCTCGCTCGCGTGCATAGCACGCCACAGCGAGCTGCCTGTGCCCCGAATGGGGTACGTCCTGGCCAGGCTTGCCCTTCGGCCGTCAGGAAGCTCGATGTCTAAGCCGCTGCCGATCGCCGTGCTCGTGTCGGGCACGGGCACCAACCTGCAGGCTCTGCTGGACACCGTGCACGGGCACGAGGCCGAGGTCGTCGCGGTCGCCTCCTCCGTGCCCGGGGCGCTTGCCTTGGAGCGCGCGGCGACGCGCGGCGTGCCGACGGCGGTGTTCGAGCGCTCGGCCCACACCGACCGCGAGGAGCGCGATCGGGCGATGGCTGCTTGGCTCGAGGAGCGCGGCGCGCGCCTGGTGGTGCTCGCCGGCTACATGGAGCTGTTGAGCGCCGCCTTCCTCGCTCTCTTCCCGGACGCGGTCATAAACGTCCACCCCTCGCTGCTGCCGGCGTTCCCGGGACTGCACGCGATCGAGCAGGCGCTGGCGTACGGCGTGAAGGTGTTCGGGGTGACCGTGCACTTCGTCGACGAGGGCGTGGACAGCGGCCCGGTGATCCTGCAGGGCGCGGTTGAGCTGCCGGACGCACGCGAGCCCAACGAAGTGCTGGCGGCGCTGCGCCCGCTCGAGCACACGCTCCTGCCGGAGGCGGTGCGCCTGTTCGCGCGCGGGGAGCTCGTACTCCCGCCAGAGTCTTGAAATCCCAAGAGGGTCTTGACAACGAGAGCCGCATCCGTTATAACGACACCATGCCTCGGTGCTACACAAGTGGTGCCGAGCGAACATAAGGTCAGGTTTGGGTCGGCTCCTGCGGTCGACAGCGAACGTTTTAGGCAGGACCCCTGGGAGAGGGACCGGGTCGTAATCCAAGAGGGAGTTGTTTTCGCGTGAAGTCTTTGGGGATCAACGTGGTTGAGAGTCCGTGTGCTGTCGAGACTGGCGTAATAGGACGCGTCAGCGTCGCTGACGCGTCTCTCTCTCTCTCTCTCTCTCTGGATCAGCCGGCGCCTAGGCGCTAGGTTTTCTGACCGCGGCATTGCCGCGGTTTCGGTCGGACGTAGAGGCCGGCTTGGTCTCTCGTGCCCCCCAATGGGGTAC
>JBARJU010000208.1:0-4999 GCA_049800435.1 Solirubrobacteraceae bacterium | reverse complement strand
GAATGGGATCGCCGCGCGCGCGCCCCCCCACAGCCAACGGCGGTGCGTCACGACGAGCGCACCCATCCCGAGCACGAGTGGGAGCGCGACGATCTCCTTGACTGAGCCGATCAGCTCATACGCGTATACGAGCGCGGGCAGCGCGATCGTGAGCGCCGCCATGGCCGCCCACGCGCGATCGAGGCCCACGCGCCGCGCGAGCACCCAGGCGGGGCCTGTGGTCGTGGCGAGCATGAAGGCGGTGAACGGTTGGAACGCCCACATCAACGGCAGGCGCACCAGGAAAGCGCTCCCGCCAAGCAGCGAGTCGGCGCCCGAGGGGTAGCTCGAGCCGTAGTAGGCGTGCATCGTCGCGCCGTATGAGTTGCGCAGGTCCAGGTGCGAGTAGTCCTGGCCGTGGCGAATCAAGAAGTCGGCGCCCAGCATGTGAACGGCCGAGTCGGCCAATGCCATATAGGAGGACAGCGTCGGTCGCCCCGCGAGCACGACCGGCGCCAGCGCGAGCACGTAGACCAGCGGGCCGACCAGCAACTGCCACGTGCAAGCACGCAAGGAGCGAGCGAGTGCTCGCGCCACTCTCCATCCGAGCATCCATCCCCCAAGCGCGACCGCCGCAAGCAGGTACGGCGTCGCGGGCGCGAGGAGAGTCGCGTAGGTGCTCAGCTGGGAGACAACGATCAGCGCCGCGGCGCCGACGACCGGCAGCAGCATCGCCGGCAAGTCGGTAGCGCTCGCCCGGTACACCAACAGGCCCGCCCCGACACAGAGCAGCGCGAGCACGACCGGGTAGACCAGCGTGGTGAGCACGAACATCGGCGGCGGCCGATCCTACAGTCGCGTTGATCCAAGCGCGGAGGACTGCCGCCCAGCCGCCGGCCGTCATGGCACGAGCAGGGGTGCGGCATGGACATTAGGCTCATCGGGCTCGGACAGGACCGGCCGAGAGCCATCCCTCCAGGACCGGAGCCCTCGGCGACCGAAGCACGGTCGCCGCGGGTCCGGGCTTCACCCGACTGTGACCGTCTCCCGGCTTGTCGCATGCTTGGAGGTGAGCACGAGCGTGTAGCGCCCGACCGGCACCCTCCGGCTGGCCTTCAGCAGCAGGCCGGCGGCGGTCGTGGAGCCGTTGACCGCGCCACTTGCGTACGCCACGCCCTTGCGCTCCAGCGTCGCCTTGACGGCCGACTTTGAGGCAGAGCTGACGCTCACGAAGCACGCCACTTTGTACTTCCCGTGGCGCTGGCGCGGGTGGCAGACATACCTCGCCGTCAACCCCCTCGGACCCCGTTCGCCCTTCGGCCCGGCGGAGCCCTGGGCTCCTTGGGGGCCGGTGGCGCCGGGCTTTCCGGGCTCACCCGCCGGGCCTTGCGAGCCGGTGGCGCCTACTTCGCCCTGCAATCCCTGCGAACCGGTGGCCCCAGTCTGGCCTTTTTCACCTGCCAGGCCCGTGGCGCCTGTCTCGCCTTGGGATCCCTGCTGGCCGGTCGCACCGGTGGCGCCGGTTTCGCCTTGGGGACCCTGCGAGCCGGTGGCCCCGACTTCGCCCTGCGGCCCCTGGGGGAGCGTGCCACCGGTGCCCGTGAGCGCGATGGCGGTCGCCCCGGCGCCCATGTTGCCGGCGATCTGCAGCGTGGCCGTACGCGTGCCGGTGCCCTGAGGCGCGAAGCGAACCTTCAACTGGCAGCTTCCTTCAAACGCGATCGCGCCGAGACAGCTGGAGGAGTCGATCATGAAGTCTTCGGGATGGTCGCTCGACAGGACCGGCGTCGAGCCCGCAAACGTCTCGGCGCTGATCACGAGCGGATTGCCGCCGCTGTTGGTGAGCGTGATCGTCTGCGGGCCGCTCACGGTCGAGAGCGGCTGGGTCCCTGGAAACGTGATCGTGCTCGAGTCGGGCGTGGCGGTCGAAGGCGTGGCATAGGTGATCGACACCGACGGGGCCGTCGAGAGCGACGCCAAGCCGAATGAGGCGGAGGTGGCTTCTTCGTACACAAAGCTCGAACCTCCGCCGCCACCGCCGCCGCCATTACCGAACGGGCCGCCAAACGGGCATGAGCCTTCGCCTCCTCCACCACCCCAATAGCCGCCGCCGCCACCGCCACCGCCGGTCTCCGGAGCACCGAAGTCCTCTCCCCCGAAGCCACCCGACCCGAGTGTGCCTGCATTACCCGACCAGGGCGCCGGCGCATCGCAACGGCCACCACCGGCGCCACCGCCGGTCAGCGTGCCGGCGGCTCCGCCCGCACTGCGCGCAGTGTTCCCAGGACCGGATTCCGTGCTGAGACCATCGGCGCCGGGAGCACCCGCGTCGCCGCCTCGACCACCGCTGCCTTCCTGGAAGGTGCCGCCGCCTCCGCCTCCTCCAGCGGCGACCAGCAGGCGAGATTCAAGCGTGCCTTCAGAGGCGCTCGACACGGTGCGCACGTCAGAGGCTCCGCCACCGCTGCCACCACCGAAGCCTGAGAATCCCCCGCCATTGAAACCATTCGCGGCCACCTCCAAATACAGAACCTCGCCGGGTGTCACCGGGAGCGCGCCCGCCACCACGGCGCCGGCGCCTCCGGGAGCGCCCGCTTGGAAGGGGCCGCCCGAGAAGGCCGTTTCGCCGGCCCCGCCCACCGCCCGCACCCGAACGCTCGTGACGCCCGCGGGCACTATGAACGACTGCTCGGCGCCGGTCGAGGCGAACGTTTCCGTGAGCTTGGACGACGCCGACGCGGAGCCGGCCGCGAACGCGCTCGCCGCGAGAGCTGCACACGCGACGCCGACGCCAACCCTGGCACTACGGCGAGCCGTCCCGGACAGACCTCGCGCGCCGGTCTTCGGGGCGTTCGCCTGGACGGTCTCGCTCGTGCTCGAGCGACTTACGGAGGTCATGGTCATGGAATGCGGCTCCTGGAGATCGGGGTCATCGAGGGAGGGCGCGTTGATCGCCCCCGACCTTCTCGACAGCCACGCACTCCCACTTGAGACGTGACGCCCGGCGCGCAGAGACCGTGTGAGCAGCGTCGTGTGCGAGCGCTCCCGGCAGCGCCCCCGGCAGGATTCGAACCCGCGACCCTCGGATTAGAAGTTGCTCATTTGCAGGGACTTTTGGCTTGGATTGGTGGGATTCGGTAGGGCTCGGTGGGGGTCGCGGGGGTCAGGTTTGCCGAGTCGGGGACGAGTTGGGGACAGGGTCTTGAAATACCGAGGGTCAATGCGGCGATCGGATGACGGGCTCACCCGTGCCTACGGCAGCGGCGGCACCGCAAGCTGCTTGCAGATCGCGAGCGCGGTCCCACGCGGTATACGGGCGTGCCTGGGGAGCGTGACTGGCCGTACGGCGCCAGGCGAGATCCACACGTCATGCTTGCCGCCATGCCGCAGCGGCGAAGCACCATGACCACGTAGGTGAGCTTCGAGATCGCGACGGCGAATCACTTTGGGCTCGTTCTCTTCGGCCATAGCCGCGTATAGAACGGATCAGTGCGCCAGCCGATCCCGGAGTTGAGATCCCTTACATGCCGCCTATCGACCGTTAGAAAGTCGTGGTCGCAGAGCTCTTTGAGCCCCTTGGAAGCAGTGTCCTCTGAGATTCCGTACCACGCTGGCACGCGTGCGATCTTCAATGGAAAAGTTCGCTTCGACCTCGAAAGCGCAATCAAAAGCATCGCCTTCGCCGCAAGCGAGAGCACACGATAGGGAGGTTCGTCATCGTCCTCCCCGAGCCAGAAGTCGAACGGCAGGCGGAAGTACGGGTCTCCGTGACCAACGGGCCGAGTGTAGGCATCCCCACTGCCGTCCTCTCGTAGAAGCATAGGCGCGCTCTGTCGGCCACGACGGCTTCGTTCAATCAGATCATTATCCGCTAGCCATCGCCAGGCCTTAGTCATGATCGCTGAGTCATTACGGCCCTGCGGCAGCCCGAGCAAACGAATCCAAACCCCCGCATCACGGACCACGTTGTACGGTTCTCCGGTGGCTAGAGCTACCATAAGCAGATAGCAGTCGAGTGGACGATGAGCGCCGGTGCTCGTGAAGCGAGCGAGCGGCCCGGGAAGCGGGGCCCGTTGGGTGCCGCCCTGCACAAAGCTATGGCGAATGGGTGCCGCGTGAACCTTACGCTGCGAGCGCCGCAACAGATCGTGCTCAAGCTGTTCGCGGGGACTGATCGTAGGTATCTGAGTGACCGACATCACCAACGATGATGACACACGCCAACTCTTGTTGTTGGCGCTAATCCAGACTTCGACTCTCCCGCAGACCCCGCTCTATCATATGCCCCTCGTTAACACCTCGAACATCCTCCTATGACCGTCAGAAATCCGAGCTAAGCGTTATTAGCCGCATCACCGGGTCAGTCGTGCCCCTCCGGCGTACGAACAGATGGCAATAACCCGGCTGCCAATAGCCTTCGTTGCTCTACCCTTCACGTTGTGACTCAAGCTTTGACGTTGACGGCGCGCTATGAGACGGTGGAGAAAGGCTGGGTGCAGGCGACGATCGACGAGTTGCCTGGAGTCATCACAGCCGGTCCGTCCCACGCCGAGGCAGAAGAGCTACTCGCCGATGCGCTACATAGCTACCTCCTAGCACTAGGCGATCTCGAACAGCGGACGGATGAGGTTCACAGTGGCGAAGCCGTGCCGCTGCGAATCACTGTTGGCGCGTAGACAAGCCTGCCAACAAAGTCGACCTCCGGCAGCAACTGCGAGACTCAACTACCCGCTACGTCGTCAAGCCACGCCTCAAGCATCGCCCGCGTGAAGCGGATGTGGCGGCCGAGGCGCAGGCACGGTAGCCGCCCCGTGCGCACGGCTTCGTAGATCCAGTTCGTCTTGACGGCAAGCAGGCGCGCGGCCTCGTCGGGGCGAAGTAGCGGACCGCCAATGACGGGGTCCCCATGAAGTGAGCCAGGCTGAGTGCGTGGTCGTGTTTCCCGTGATGGGATGGAAGGATGGACACGATCATGAAGCGACGCAGGCATACCCCGGAGCAGGCTGTTAGGAAGATCAGG
>JBARJU010000207.1:0-13545 GCA_049800435.1 Solirubrobacteraceae bacterium | reverse complement strand
GAGGGTCCCACAAACCCACCCGAGGACCCCACAAACCCACCCGAGGACCCCACGAACCCACCCAACGCGTCGGCCGAGTACTTCTTCCTGGAGATGAACACGCGCGTGCAGGTCGAGCACTGCGTGACCGAGATGACGACCGGCATCGACATCGTCAAGGAGGGCATCCGCGCCGCGGCCGGCGAGCCGCTCGCCTATGTCCAAGAGGACGTGGCGCTGAGGGGCCACGCGATCGAGTGCCGCATCAACGCCGAGGACGCGTCCAGGAACTTCGCCCCAGCGCCCGGCAAGATCGGCGCATATGCAGAGCCGAAAGGCCCGGGGGTGCGGGTCGACTCGGGCATCCGCGCAGGCGGCGAGGTCTCCCCAATGTACGACCCGATGGTGGCCAAGCTGATCGTGTGGGACGCCGACCGCGAGCAGGCCACGCGGCGCATGCTGCGGGCGCTCGAGGAATACGAGATCGAAGGGCTGAAGACGCTGATTCCCTTCCACAAGGCGCTGCTACAGACCGAGCAGTGGGCCAAAGGCGAGACGTGCCGGGATCTGCTCGAGGACAAGGCATGGCTGAAGACGCTCGCGTTTGAGAAGCCGCCGGCGAAGGCGGACGGCGAGGACCCCCCATGGCGGGGGGCAGGCGAGCCTGAGAAGATCGAGCAGACCTACACGGTCGAGGTGTCGGGCCAGCGCTTTGATGTGCGCGTCGTCGGCGCCCCGTTTAGCGGCGCGGGAGGCAGTGCGCTCAACGGCTCAGCACCGGCGGCGCAGGCGCCCAAGCGCTCCTCCCGCGCGGCCGGCAAATCCTCGAGCGGCGGTCCAGACACGCTGGAGTCGCCGCTTCAGGGGAACATGTGGAAGGTGCTGGTCAAACAGGGTGACGCGGTCGCCGAGGGCCAGCTGTTGTGCATCATCGAGGCGATGAAGATGGAGAACGAGATCACGGCTCACAAGGCCGGCACGATCGCCGAGCTTCCGATCGCCGAGGGCGCGCCGATCGCTGCGGGCGCGCCGATCGCCACAATCAAGAGCGAGACGCCGGGCAGCGAGGGTTGAGCCCGATGGGCTCGCAAACAGTCTGAGCCGGACGCCTCGCGGCAGTTTTGGCACCGTCAACCAAGAGCACGGAGGAAAGCATGTCAGCAGTGGACTACACCGCCGTCGCCGCCGGATTGAGCCAGGCAATCCCGTTCAACGTGCACCTCGGGCTGCAGACAACGGCAGTGGCCGAGGATCATGGCGTGGTGAGCCTCCCCGACGACGAGCGCCTGCGCAACCACGTCGGCTCGCAGCACGCCGGCGGCCTGTTCTCCGCCGGCGAGGCCGCTTCCGGCGCGGCGTTCGTGGGCTCGTTCCTGGACATCATGGGCGAGATCACACCGCTCGCCGAGTCGGCTGAGATCGCCTACAAGAAGCTCGCCAAGGGCGAGATCACAGCCACGGCGCGCTTCGGGGAGGATGCCGATGCCTTGAAGACGAAGCTGAAGGAGGATGGGCGCGTGCGCTTCCCAGTCGAGGTCGAGATGACCAACCCGGAGGGCACGGTCGTGGCCGAAATGACGGTCAACTGGTACGTGCGCCGTAACGACGCCGAGCGCTAGAAGTAGGAACGACGCCTACACTCCCGACCCGGCCCGGCCCGGACACCCATGCTCCGGCCCGGACACCCACACTCCGACCCGGCCTGGACGCCTGTGCTCGTGCTGCTCTAGGGCCGAGCCCGTCTAGAAACCCACGCTCCAAGCGGAGTCCCATATACACTTTTTTGGTAATTGCCAATAGTAACTACATAATGTAGCTACTTTTGTGAATCGCGCAAATTTTGGGTAACTATGCACGCACAAGATTCGCCTCATGGATGACGCGTTGGGCCTTGGTCCGTCGCCCGGGCGGCAACTCCGCCATGCTGGCGTCTGCATAGAGGGACCGGAGATAGGCGTAATCCTCCTCCAGGACAGCCATCGCCCGAAGCGAGTCGAGCGCCGGCCCGTGGCCGGGTACGACGTGCTCGGCCTGCAAGACGAGCGGGCGCAGGCGCTCGAGCGTCGCCAGGTAGGCGTCGGTCGAGCTGCCCTCGCCGAGTACGGGAAGCTCGACCGTCGAGAGGTAGTCGCCGGCGAGGAGCACCCCGGCCCAGTCGATCCAAATCGCCATCCCGTCGGAGGTGTGACCCTCGGCCGGGTGTAGTGCAAGCCGGCGCCCCCCGATCTCGCACACCCCGGGGACGTCGAGCTCTTGCACAGAGCCGAGCGCAAGCGGCCGGGGGCGCTGTACATAGTGCTCCTCGTCGAACGAGCGTAGCTCGCGCTGGGCGGTCCCCGGAGTAGAGCGCATGCGCTCGGCGCTCGTGACGGCGCAACCGAGCGCGGCGTCGGGGAAGGCGAGGCGGCCGAGCAGGTGGTCCCAGTCGGCGTGCGTGGCAAGCAAGCCGCTGGGCGCCGGGAAGCGCGACTGCTCGAGCAGAGCGGGCAACACCTCGAGCTCCTCCGGCAGGACGGGCGAGTCGATCGCGAATGCCTCATCGCCCGAGCGGACGATCGCACAGTTGGTCTGCCAGATGGCGCTTGTGGCGAGCAGTACGTCGGGGTGAAGCGAGACGACGCGCACAACTCGTGAGCCTGCCGCGCGAGCGCCTGTCGCCGACTAGGCGATGCCGAGCAGCTTCGCGGCCTCGCGCAGGTTGGGCACTTCCGCGGTGGGCTTGCGCTGCGAGGAGTCGAGCGTTTGCTTGTTGCGGTTGACCCAGATGACCGGGACGCGCGCCTTGACGCAGGGAGACACGTCGGAGTGGTGGGAGGCGGCGACGTGCACCCAGCCCTTCTTGGAGCCGAGGCGCCGGGCGCACTCGACGAAGTGGGCGGGGTCCGGCTTGTAGGAGCGCACCTGCTGGGCCGTGACGACGAGGTCGAAGTCCATCGGGATGTGGCGGCGGGTCTGGCCGAGCAGCTTGTCGTCGATGTTGGAGATCAGCCCGAGCTTGTGCAACTTGGCGAGCTTGGTCAGCTGCGTGGGGGTCTCCTTGAAGGGCTTCCAGCGTTGGACAGAGTCCGGCAGGAAGCCCGAGCGGGACGGTTCGAGTTTCCACTCCAGGCGCTTGGCGATCTCGATCGCGGTGCGCCGCAGGACCTCGGCGTAGAGCTCGTAGGAGCCGGCCTCGATTTCCTGGGAGATCTCATGGAAGAGCGAGATCAGGACATTGCGGTCGATCTCGAAGTCGTCGCGCTCGGCCTCCTTGGCGAAGGCCTCGTAGATGCCGGTCTCCCAGTCGATCAGGGTTCCATAGACGTCGAAGGTGACAAATGTGATGTTCTTGGGAATCGGCATGGGGCGGGCATTATGCCTTGGACGCGCCTCGCCGCGCGTTACGCCCGCCATCGGCTAGAGTCTCGCGCCGCATGGACCTGCTCGAGTATCAAGGCAAGCAGCTGTTCGCCCGCCACGGATTGGAGGTGTCGGCCGGCAGGGCCGTAACCACCGTCGAGGACGCGGTGGAGGCCGCGAACGAGGTGGGCTACCCGGTCGTCGTCAAGGCGCAGGTGCTGATCGGCGGTCGTGGAAAGGCCGGCGGAGTGAAGCTGGCCGACAACGAGCAAGAGGCTCGCGAGCACGCCCAGAACATCCTCGGAATGGACATCAAGGGTCACACGGTCCGCACCCTGTGGATCGAGCACGCGTCAGACATCGCCACCGAGTACTACGCCTCGGTGTTGCTCGACCGCTCGGCCAAGCAGCCGATGGTGATCTTCAGCGTCGAGGGGGGCGTGGAGATCGAGCAGGTGGCAGAGCAGAGCCCGGAGAAGCTCGTGCGCCACCACGTCGACGCCCTGAAGGGCCTCAGCCGTGAGGAGGCGATCGAGATCGCGACGAAGGGCGGCGCTGCCGAGGACGCGATCGAGGGCGTGGCGGATGCGCTCGTGGCGCTGTATGAGGTGTGGTTGGAGGAGGACGCCACGCTGGCGGAGATCAACCCGCTTATCGTGACTCCGGAGCGCAAGGTAAAGGCCCTGGACGCGAAGGTGTCGCTCGACGGCAATGCGCTCTACAGGCACCCCGAGAACCAGGGACTGTCAGACGGCGAGAACGAAGACCCGATCGAGCGCAGGGCCAAGGAAGAGGGCGTGCAGTATGTGAAGCTCGACGGCGACATCGGCATCCTCGGCAACGGGGCCGGCCTCGTAATGAGCACACTCGACGTCGTGGCCCAAGCGGGCGGGGCGCCCGCGAACTTCCTCGACGCGGGCGGCGGCTCGGATGCCGCCAAGATCAAGCAGGCGGTCGAGCTGATCCTCGCCAACGACGCGGTGAAGGCGGTGCTGTTCAACATCTTTGGTGGGATCACGCGCTGCGACGAGGTCGCCAAGGGCCTGATCGCCGCCTTCGCGGATATCAAACCTGACATCCCCTTCGTCGTGCGCCTCGATGGCACCAACGACATGCGGGGGCGCGAACTCCTTCAAGAGGCCGCGCTGCCCAACGTGCACGCGGCCAGGACGATGAACGAGGCGGCCGAGAAGGTCGTGGAGCTGGCAGCGGCATGAGCGGAGTCCGGCTGACCGGGGGAAGGGCCCGATGAGCATTCTCGTCGACGAGAGCACGCGGCTCGCGGTCGCCGGGATCACCGGCAAAGAGGGCTCGTTCCACACGCTCAACAACAATAGGTACGGCACGAACGTGGTGGGTGGCGTGACGCCTGGCAAGGGCGGCCAGGACGTGGAGGGCATCCCGGTGTTCGACAGCTGGGCGCAGGCCGCAAGCGAGGCGCAGCCGAACACCGCGATGATCTTCGTGCCACCGCGCTTCGCGGCCGACTCGATCCTCGAGGCCGCCGCGGCGGGTGTGGAGCTGGTGATCGCGATCACCGAGGGCATCCCGGCGCACGACGAGATGCGCGTGTACAACACGCTCAAGCGCGATCACCCGGCGACGCGCCTGATCGGCCCGAACTGCCCGGGCATCCTCTCCCCCGGCAAGGCCAACGTGGGGATCATCCCCGCGTCGTTCTTCAAAGAGGGGAACGTGGGTGTGGTGTCGCGCTCTGGCACGCTGACCTACCAGATCGGCAACGAGATCGCTCAGGCCGGCTTCGGGTGCAGCTCGATCGTGGGGATCGGCGGCGACCCGGTGCCGGGCTCGTCGTTCGTGGACATCGTCGAGCTCTTCCAAGACGACCCGCAGACGGAGATGATCGTGCTGTCGGGCGAGATCGGAGGGTCGGCCGAGGAGGAGGCCGCCGAGTACATAGCGGAGCAGGTGAGCAAGCCCGTGGTGGCGTACATAGCCGGGTTCACGGCTCCGGCCGGCAAGCAGATGGGTCATGCGGGCGCGATCGTGTCGGGGTCGGCCGGCACCGCCGCCGCCAAGGCGCTCGCACTCGAAGCGAAGGGCGTGCGCGTGGGACGCACCCCGACGGAAGTCGCGGAGATCGCGGTCGAGATCCTTGGCGGAGTGACCACCGCTGGCCGATCGACGGGTCGACGATCGGCCAGCGGCTAGGCTGAAGCCGTGGACCAAGAGGTTGCAAAGACGTTGGGGGAGCTGGAGCTCAAGCTACAGGAGCTCGAGCGTGAGTTGACAACGATCGGGCGCCGCGATGCCTCGTCGGAGCCATCGCTCCCTACCGGAAGGTTGATCGACGAGGCCGTCGAGAGCCCAGGCGACCGCGTCGAGGGGATCGCGGGCAATCGCGATGGGGGATCGGACGCCCCGAGCGCCGAGGAACAGGCGCGGGAGGGCGACGGATTCGGAGGTCCCCCGGTCTTTGGGGGCGAGGAAGTCCCCGCGCGGGCCGGCGCGACGATCGAGCGCGATTGGACCGTGCAGGCGCGTGAGACCGCGTATGGGGAGATCCCAACGCCACCCGCTCCGCCGGCGCCCCCCTCGCCGATCCCCGGCCCACCGATACCGCCACCAGAACCAACGCCGCAGCCGCCACCCACGACGCCTCCCGGTCCACAACCGCCCACGGGGCCTCCCGCTCCGCCGACGCCCGGTAGGCCGGGGATGAGTGGAGTAGAGACACATACAGCCGATCGAGACGCCTCACGGCCAGGCCAGTATCCGCCGCCGGGGCTGTACCAGGCGTCAAACGCTCCAGATCCAAGACAGTCAGCGGCGGTGGAGGAGAGCCAGTCCGTGGACCTTGCGGCGCTGGTGCGCTTCCGCGACAAGCTGAGAGACACGATGAATGCGCTGATCGACGAGTACAGCCAGATGCTCTCCGCGGAGCCCCCGTCGCGCGGGCCGTCAGACACTGACGGTTGACGCTCGAGCACTGCTCGCCATGCCTGGTTCCACGATCTCGTTCGCACGCGGCGCCCCCTCGCTCGACATCGTGGACGTGCAGGGACTGAAGGACGCCGCGGGGCGCGCGTTCGAGAGCGACCCGGCGGCCACGACCGGGTATGGGACCTCGATTGGATATCCACGGCTGAGAGCGTGGATCGCCGACAAACACGGCGTGGAGCCCGAGCGGGTGATTGTCACGAACGGCTCGATGCAGGCCGACGCGTTCCTGTTCGAGCAACTGGTGAAAAGCGGGGACGAGGTGATCGTGGAGCGCCCCACGTATGACCGGACGCTGCTGTCGCTGCGCGAGCGTGGGGCGAAGGTAAACGCGGTGGAGCTTGAGACCGATGGGATAGACACGGACGCGCTTGCCGCTCTGCTCGACGGAGCGAGAGCGAAACCCAAGCTCGCCCACATAATCCCCAACTTTCAGAACCCGGCCGGGTACACGCTGTCGCTGGCCAAGCGCGAAGCGTTGCTGAAGCTGGCGGGCGAACACGAGTTCGTCGTGTTCGAGGACGACCCGTACGTGGAGTTGCGCTTCAGCGGCGAGACGCTGGAGACGATGCTCTCGATGGATTCGGAGCGCGTGGTGTATGCGTCGTCGTTCTCAAAGACGGTGTGCCCGGGGATCAGAGTGGGGTACCTCGTGGGACCGACCGAGCTGATCGCGAAGATCGCCAAACTGGCGACCAATACGTACATATCGCCAAACATGGTGTCGCAGTCGATCGTGTACGAGTTCTGCGCGTCGGGTGCGATCGACCGTTCGATCGAGACCGTGAGGACGGCGCTGGCAAAGCGAGCGAAGACACTCGCGGAGGCGTTGCGCCGCGAATTGCCGCAGGCCGAGTTCGTGGACCCGGAGGGGGGCTACTTCATGTGGGTGACGCTGCCCGAGGGGACCGACGTGAATGCGCTGTTCGGTCTCGCGGGGGAGCTGGGGGTGGCGTTTGTGAAGGGCACGGACTTCCTGATGGAGGGCGGCGAGAACACACTGAGGCTCGCCTACTCGGGTGTGACCCCCGAGCAGATCGACGAGGGAGTCGGGCGCCTCGCCGAAGCCTACAGGTCTCTCTGAGGGTGCGAATATCAGCTCCTGTTGGACTTGACATTCGCGAATGCCGAGGATGGGGTTGATTTTGGGAGACAAGATCCGGCGGTGACCGCAGGTCGGCAACCGTCGCCGGTCGCCACGCCCGCGGTCCGAGCCCGAGCTCGGAGGTCACCGACCGTAGCGTTGGCCAAGTACGAGTTGCTCGGGGAGCGCGGTACGCGGGGGCGGGGATGGATCGGCCGTGACCGAGACCGTCTCGGCGACCGAGGGCGTGAGCACGCAGTGCGACCCATCCGCACCCTCGACGACCACCTGCTCGTCGTCATGGGCCACGAGCGTGCCCGTGAGCCCCGGCTCGATGCCTGAGGCCTTGAGGTAGCGCAGGAGGTCCTCGGCCTCGTTCTCGAAGCGCAGGATGCGCACGGAGGCCCCAATGGCGACATCGGCGAGCGGGACCCCCGCCAGGCGCGCGCCGGCGATGATGGGATGGCCGTGGGGGCAGGTGGTGGCGTCGCCGATGGCGGCGAGCATGCGCTCCTCCAAGACCGGGGACATGGCGTGCTCAAGGCGCTCGGCCTCCTCATGGACCTCGTCCCACGGCACGCCGAGCACGTCGGTGAGGAAGCGCTCGATCAGACGGTGGCGGCGCACGATCCCCTCGGCGTGGGAGGCTCCCGTGGGGGTGAAGGCGATCGCGCGGTCGGCTCCGCGCGTGATGTAGCCGTCGCGCTCCAGGCGACCGACCATCTCGTGGACTGTGGGAGCGGAGAGTTGCATGGCGCGCGCGACGTTGGCGCCCGTCATGGGAAGGCCCGCCTCATGCAGCCAGAAGAGGATCTGCAGGTACTCCTCCTCGGCCACGGTCGCTGTGGCGATGCCGTCCTCGCTCATCCTCCCAGCCTACCTAGGTCCTTAGCTGGTCGAAGGTGCACTCGCGCGGGGGCTTGTCCTCCCGCCAGCGTCGCAGCCGAGCTCCGTGACGGATACGCCCGGCGGAGACGTGGTCGAAGTCGATCTCGACGACGAGCTCGGGGCGCAGCGAGACCCACTCCAGATCGCGCCCGGAGCTCCAGCGGGAGGGATCGGAGGAGCCCCGCTCGCCCGTCTCGTAAGGGGCGAGGAAGTCGACCAGATCGCGCTTGACCTTGGCGGTGAGGCCCGAGCAGTGGCCGACGACGCGCAACTCCGCGCCGTCGTAGAGAGCGAGGATCAATGCTCCGACCGTGCGCTTCTCCTTGCCGGGACGCCAGCCGGCGACGACGGCGTCGATCGTGCGGTTGCGCTTGACCTTGACCATGCCCTTGCGCTCCCCGGGCAGATAGGGGGCGGAGCGCTCCTTGGCGATCACGCCCTCCGCATCGTGCAGCCAGTGCTCGGCCGCCTGCGGTGTGTCGACGGACACCATCAGCTCAATCGAAGTGTCCTCGAAGCGATCCTCGACCAGCAGGCGCTCGAGGCCCGCACGCCGCTGGGAGAAAGGCTGCTCCAGCCACGAGTTGTCGTCGTGGGCGAGCAGGTCGAAGGCGATGAACACGGCGGGCGTCTCGACGGCCAGACGCTGCACGCGCGAGGCCGCCGGATGGATGCGCTGGCCGAGCGCATCGAAGTCCTCGCGCCCAGCCGCGTCGCGCACGACGATCTCCCCGTCCAGCACATAGCGACCCGGCGGGAACGTCAACTCCGGGAAGTAGCGGCCGAGGGTCTTGCCGCCGCGCGACTGTAGGAACACATCCTCGCCGTCGACGAACGCGATGCAGCGAAAACCGTCGAGCTTGACCTCGTAGACGTAGTTCTCGCCAGTGGGGAGCTCCTTGCGCGAGAGCGCCAGCGCCGGCTTGAGCGGTGGGGAGATTGGGAGGGTCACGCTGAACGGACCATGTTCGAGCGGAGGTTCGCTGCGCCCCGATGCACCCCATAGTGTCGCGCCCGACCCGACCGGCGGCGCCTCATGACCGCTTGGCCCGGCTGGGCTGGACGCGGCGGGACTCACCTGTTTGCTTACGGAAGTGGGGCGGCCATGGGGCGTCGCCGAGGCCCTCGCGCTCGTCGCGCGCCGCCAGCTCGAGCAGAGACGCGAGCGAGCCGGCGTGCTCGTCGATCGTGGCGCTTGGATCGCCACGCTCACGCAGACGTGCGGGGACCGTATCGATGCGCAGCTCGGCGGGATCGACGTCGGCTACCTCGTCCCACTCCAAGGGACACGACACGCGCGCGTCGGGCACGGCGCGCACGGAGTACGCCGAGGCGACCGTGCGGTCGCGGGCGTTTTGGTTGTAATCGATGAAAACGCCCTCGCGCTCCTCCTTCCACCAGCGGGATGTGGCTTCGCGCGGCATCCGCCGCTCGACCTCGCGCGCGAGCGCGAGCGCGGCGCGGCGCACCTCTGAGAACTCTTGCTCGGGGATGACGCGCACGAACACGTGAATCCCGCGCGAGCCCGAGGTCTTGGGGAAGCCGAGCAGCTCGTGCTCCTCGAGTATCTCGCGCACGGCGAGCGCGACGCGACGCACCATCGCGAAGTCGATGCCCGGACCCGGGTCGAGGTCGATGCGCAGCTCGTCGGGGTGGTCGAGGTCAGAGCGGCGCACAGGCCATGGGTTCCAGTCGATCACGCCGAGGTTGACGCCCCACACGAGATGAGCCGCGTCGTTGGGAACGAGCTCGCGCGCGTGGCGGCCACTCGGGAAAGTTACGGTGGCGGTCTCCAGCCACTCGGGGGCGCCGTTGGGGACTCGCTTTTGGAAGAAGGGCTTGCCCTGCACGCCGTCCACCCAGCGCTTCATGACAGTGGGGCGCTCGCTGAGGTGGCGTACGACGGCCTGCTCGCACTCGACGTAGTAGGCGACGAGGTCGAGCTTCGTGAAGCCAGACTCGGGGAAGTAGAGCTTGTCCGGTTTGGAGACGCGCAGCTCCCTGCCAGACACCTCCAATATGACGTGCTCGCCGTCTTCGTTGCGCTTGCGAGCCTTCGAGGAAGCGGCCTCCGCAGCCTCCTCATGGGCCTCCTCGTGGCCAGTCTGCTTGCGTGGCACACCTGAAAGGATGCCAGCCATGATCTCGGATACCGTGCTCGTGCTAGCCGGTCCCTTTGGCGGGCGACTCGATGGACAGCGCGTGGGCTCCGCGATCGCGCGCGGGCTGCAGGCGGATGGCCGCCTGAAATGCGACGTGTGCGCGCTGGAGGACGACATCGGCTCACGCGCGGAGAGAGGCGCGCGGGACGCGTCGGCGCCGCTCCTCGAGGCCGACTTTGACCGCCGCATGCGCGCGGCTCGGGGGGTCGTGATCGTGTGCGCGCACCTGGACGACAGGACGCTCGCCGGGAGCGTCGCGTTCGAGGCCGCCACTCGTGCACGCCAGTCCGGGGTGCCCGCCTACGCGGTTACGGGACACGACGCGCTCGACCCGTTCGAGGCGCGTATCGTCGACCTACAGGTCATCCTCCAGGCAAGCGGCCCGAGGTCACTGACCGCGGCGGCCCGCAAGCTCGCGACGCTCGTGTGACGTCGTCAAGGCCCCACATGCCCAGTAGGAGGTGGGCCGGCTCGCTCACAGAAAACACATGCCCTCGCCGCGGTAGGTGGGCACTTCCTCGACGATGCGTTCGCCTTCGATCAGGTAAAGCCGGTCGAAGCGCTCGCACAGCTCGCCCGCCTTGGCGTGGCGAAACCAGACGCGGTCTCCCACGCGTAGATCGCGCGCGGGGGGACCCGTGAGCGGCGTTTGCACCTCGCCGGCGCCCTCCTGCTTGTCCAGTGCGAGCCCCGACGGAAGGAACGGGGTGGGCAGGCGCGCCGCGTCGGCCGGCCCGGAGGCCAGGTAGCCGCCGCCGAGCACGGTCGCCACTGTGACGCTCGGCTTGCGCACGACCGGCAGCGCGAACAGCGCCGCGGGCTCTGGTTGAAACGCACTGTAGGCGTCGAACAGCGTCGGTCCGTACAGTCCCGAGCCAGCGGCAATCTCGGTGACCGCCGGCTCGGCGCCGGTCAGCTCGAGGCTGCCGGTACCGCCGCCGTTGACGAAGCGCAGTGGCGGCGCCGAGGCGGCGTGGAGCACGTCTCGCACGACAGCCACCGCCTCGGCACGCCGCGGCGCAAGCTCGCGCGCGGAGCGCCGCTGGAGCGCACGGATCGCCGCTGCCCGCATGCGTCGGCCCGGGGGCGAGTCCCCCAGGCCGGCGATCTGTGCCTCATAAGACATGATCCCGACGAGCCGCAGGCGGTCACGCGTGAGGATCTCGCGGGCGAGGACAGCGGCCTGCGCAGGTGTGTGCACGGACGAGCGCTTGGCGCCGATCCGGACGCGGCCGCCGAGCATCCACAGGCCCGCGTCGAGGTCGATGCACACCTCGATGGGCCTGCGAGGCGGCCCGCGCACGCCTTCGTCCTCGCCTTCGCTCTCGCTCTTTCCCTCGCTCTTTCCCTCGCTCTCGCCCTCGCCCTCGCCCTCGCCCTCGCCCTCGCGAGCATCCCGAGCCTCCCCACCGTCGCCGCCGGCTCGATCAAGGACCGGTTCGCCATCGTCGAGCGAGCCGGCGGTGGCGGCGGCGGACTCGATCAAATCGAGTTGAGCGACGCTGTCCACCATTACAGCCACGCGGGCGCCGGGCCCTTGCACGGACAAGCCCGCGAGGGCTCGCAGCGCTCCGCGATCGACCGTCGGATAGGCGACGACTATGTCTTCGAAGCCGAGGCCGGCCAGCCACAGCGCCTCGGGCAGCGTGAACGCGAGCGTGCCCTCAAAGCCAGGACGCGCGAGCACGCGTTCCTGAAGGGAGCGGCAACGCACCGACTTGCTCGCCAAGCGGATCGGCTTGCCGGCAGCGCGACGCTCCATGTCGGCGGCGTTGCGCCAGAACGCGTCGAGGTCGACGACCGCGAACGGCGCCTCAAGCTCGGCCGTGGCGCGCTCAAGCCGCTCCAGCCGTGGATCGGTCACGGTTCGCGCACCCCGCCCGTGCGTGTAGCCCACCGTGAGACCAGGAGGGGGCGCATCATTCTCGAGAAGCGGCGGGCCGGTAGATCATTGCCTGGCCTGCGGTGGCTCGACGACCGCGGACCCCACCGGCCCTAGCACGCGATCGGTCCACGCGTTGGCGAACCGGCCGTCGGGATCGAGGCGGGCGCGCACCGCCTGGAAGCGATCCCACTCGGGATAGCGCGGGCGCAAGGTCGCCGCTGTCTGGAAGTGGCGCTTGCCCCAATGGGGCCGGCCGTCGAGGCTGCCCATGATCTCCTCCACCGCCTCGAAGTAGGGCCGCCACTCCATGCCTCGGTACATGTGTACCGCCACGAACCCGCTCTCGCGCCCGTGCGCGGTGCTGAGCAGTGCGTCGTCGGGGGCGACGATGCGCACCTCGATCGGGAATGGCACCGCGAAGCCGCGCCGCTCGATCGTCTCCATTACCTGGCGCACGGCCTCGGTCGTGTGCTCGCGCGGCAACGCGTACTCCATCTCGGTGAAGCGCACGAGCCTCGGGCTCGCGAAGATGCGATCGGAGCGGTCGATCCGCTTGGAGCTGCCCGCCAGGCGCGTGACGAGCCTGTTGATCTCGGGGATCCGACCCGGCAAGCGCCGCCCGATCCGGCAGAACAACTCGAATGCGTGGTTTGTGAGCAGCACGTCATTGGCATACTCGGCCGCGCGGCCGCGCGGACGTGGCGGCTCGTCGGTGCGGTTGTTCGTGCGCGTGAGCGCGGTATCGCAGTGCGGAAACACGAAGAACTCGAAGTGCTCGTTGGCAAGCGCCAACTCCTCGAAGCGCGCGAGCGTCTCCCCTAGCGGCGCCGGCGCGTCGATCCCACGCAGCGTGAACGCGGGCACGCAGCGCAACGCGACCTCCGCCACCACGCCGAGCGATCCCAGCCCGACGCGCGCGGCCCGAAACAACTCGGGGTCGTGCTCCCGCGAGCAGACGAGCGTCGAGCCGTCGGCGAGCACGAGCGTAAGCTCGGCGACCTGCGAGGGGATGTTGCGCAGGCGCGCGCCCGTGCCGTGCGTGGCGGTCGAGATGGCTCCCGCGATGCTCTGCACGTCGATGTCGCCGAGATTCTCGAGCGCCAGGCCATGCTCGGTGAGGTGCGCGTTCAGCTGCGCGATCGCGATGCCCCCCTGCACGCGCACGAGCCGCGACTCGGGGTCCAGGTCGAGCACACGTTGGAAACGGTCGAGCACGATCAGCAGCCCGTCGCTGCACGCGATGTCGC
>JBARJU010000206.1:0-2712 GCA_049800435.1 Solirubrobacteraceae bacterium | reverse complement strand
GACGTGAAGTTCAAGGACGGCATCAAGGTCACAGACGACGAGAACCAGGACAACGAGACGACAGACGAGAGGGTCGCCGCCTGATCATCCTTCATCGCCAAATCCACAACATTTGACAATTGCTCGGGAGGTGTTCGTGCCCCGGATAGCTGCTGGCGACGCTCGCGGCGACGCTGGCGATCAGCGCGAGCGCGGTCACGTACGGCGTTGCCTGTCGCACGCGCCCGATGGCGCCTACCTCGCTTAGCTTCGCCGGCCTGCCGTTGGTGGGCTCGGTGGCGCCGCCCGCACGCGGTTCACCCCGGGTCGACTCGTCGCCGCTGTCTGCGCCCGTCTTCTCTGCCACAGTGAGGCGAGTCTAGAGGTGATCGCGGCGGGGGCCTGCGGGGGGCTTGCGGCGCCCACCAAGCCAACGAACACAGCCGGGATCGTCGCGGAGAGGCTCACTCGGTCCTCCCAGGATCACCCGCCGCTCAGCCGACGCTAGGCTGCGACCTGCGCCCTTGCGTCCCGCACAATCTGAGCGACCTTGACCTCGCCCTCGGCGTGCTGAAACGACCGTCGAGACCGACACCTCAGGGCGCTCGCCCGCCGTCGATGACCCAGCGGCTACAGCGCAAGAGCACCTACAACGCTGCGTACGTCGCTCTCGCCGAGCAGCTCGGCGCAGCGCGGAGCTATGAACCCTTGACGGGCCACTCGCGCGCAACGCCGCTCCCCGCGGGCTCCCTGTCAAGCTCATCCCAACAGCCTGGGTGTGAAAGCAGTCGCCTCGGGAACCCGCACGATCTGAACGATTGGAACGCTCCTGGACGCATCTACACCGGGACGCCACTCACGCCTCCCCCTCCCTGGGCGCTGTTCCGCTGAGTGCCACCGTTTCCCCCCCACACTAAATGTCGTGTCCTCTATGCTTACCATGTTCGATGAAGGTCAGACAGCCCAGACGTCAGCTTCCAAGTCTGCCCAAAGTCTGCCCACACGAGCGACTTCTGAGGGCATCTGAGAGCACCCCAGGTCTCCCGAAAACCGCTAAGGTAAATGGAGAATGCCCCTTCCGGGCACACTGCAAAGCCGTCTACACCGGTTCGATTCCGGTCGTCGCCTTGGAAAAGCCCTGCATCAGGAGTTCGCAAACCACGCCATTAGCGCCCGGCGGGCCGGGCCGACATGGACTATCGCCGAGGGCGGGACACCCGGCCAGCGCGCCACCCTCCTACGCGTGCTTCAGACCGAAACCTGACCCCAATCAGACCACAGCCAAAACTGCCTGCGGTCTCAACCGGCCGGGCCAACACTCTCACACCGGGGGCCAAGCAATCGCCTCGACCAGCGCTCCACGAACGCTCTCATGGGCGATCAGCGATCACGGGACTCCCCAGGCGATGAATGCTCCAAGGCGGGCCGCTGCCTGCCGGTGAGGTCGCGGTGCTTGCAACCCGGCCAGCAGCAGGGCCGGCGCTGGCCTCCCTCCAGCTCCTCCTGCGTCCGTCGAATGCGGCGCTCTCGAGTGGTCTCCTGCTTGGCATCCTCGACCCAGCAGATGAACTCGTTGCGAGCCAAGGGCGTGATGTCCTTCCAGGCATCGAGTGCCGTGGTGTTGGCGATTAGCACCTTACGCAGGTCCGGAGGTAGTTTATGCACCACCCCACCAGGCACCCTCGGGCCGCTCATAGGCAGATGATAGTGAGCCGCAGGCAAGCCGCGCTTTCTCCATTGGCGGACGTGCCTCAGTGCCGCTTCGCCCTCCTGTTGCCTCACACGGGCCATCCCAGCAGAGAGGACGCAGACCCCGCAATGCGCGGCAAGCAGCACTCTGGCAAGGGCCGCGGGCGACTACCGCTGCGGACACCAACGAGCCCGAGCCGGTGCCCGGATCACGCCTGCTCCGGCAACGGCTTGCGCTTGCGGCAGCGCCCGTGGACTCGCGGGCTCCAAGAAGGTTTCCTCAGCGGGAAGGAAATGCTCATCGCGGCGTCTGGTGGGTTGTAGGCCCGCACTTGGGCGTTGGAAGCTGACAACACAGGAGGCCGAGATGAAATGGTTGCATAGGGTTCTCGCCGGAGTAGCCGGCGTAGCGGCACTGGGACTTAGCATGACGGGGATCGCCTTGGCTGGACAGCCGGGCGTATCAGCCGGCAACGAATGTCGGGTTACTTCCGGAGCGCTCTTGACGCCGGGCAAGTCCATCTCTGCTGCTGGCTCACCGTTCAATCCCAACGGGCAGGCGGGGAAAGTGTACGCCGGCAACCCGGAAACCGCATCGTTGGAACATGCGGGCAGCGCACACGCTGTTTCGCAGTACGACATCGCCTGCGTTCAGGTCTCCAGGTAGCGGCACGTACACCCGCTGGAGCCCCGATGGTTCGGTTCGGCCGCCGGCGGTCACGGCTGCCTCGGTAGGGTGAGCCCCAGTGCTGCTGGGTTTCGATTTAGAACGTGTTTCAAAATAGGCGGTGCGTCCGGTGCGTTCATGGACCAAGCTGGGCGCCGCGGGACGTCGAAGCGCGTGCTGGTGGCACGTGCGAGACGTCACGTGGCGATCCAGCGCCGCGTCCAGGGACGCATTCCGGGCGTGCCGATCTTTTTGAAACACGTTCTTAGTAGTACTTTGTTAGAGTTTTTGTAGGTGTTCTTGGTTGTTCGGCGAACTCCTTTGGCATTGGTTGAGAATCGATGCGGGAGGGGTGATGATGGCTGTTGTGGCTATCG
>JBARJU010000205.1:0-29266 GCA_049800435.1 Solirubrobacteraceae bacterium | reverse complement strand
GACGTGAAGTTCAAGGACGGCATCAAGGTCACAGACGACGAGAACCAGGACAACGAGACGACAGACGAGAGGGTCGCCGCCTGATCATCCTTCATCGCCAAATCCACAACATTTGACAATTGCTCGGTCGCGCGCGTCCGCTCGCGCAACTCTTCGAGGATCGTCTCAGCGTGAAGGACCCCGCACAACACGCCGATCGCCGCGATACCCGGTCCCGCCGCACCGGCAGCGAGACGGTAGCGACGCTTCTCGTCCTGCTCGAGATACCCGAGTCTCACGAGCGTCATCGAATAGCGATGGGTCGTGGAGCGGCTCACGCCGATCATGTCCGCCAGCTCGCTGATACGCAACACAGAACGCTCCGCTGAAAAGCATTCGAGAATCGCGGCACCATATTCCAACGAACGGGAATACCGCGGATCGACCACAGGATTGACGCGCGGAGGGGGATCCTTTTGGCTCATACCACGTGCTCAAGAGGTGGCTTGTGACTGGTCCGCTTGATAGAGAAGCGTGCAGTGCTGGGCAAGGACACAACTCTGCCGCGAGCTGCCACTCGGAACAAGGGAAGAACCGAATATTCCAATCTTGACTAGTGGGTGGACGATTGGTGCTTGCGACTGCTTCATCTTGCCGCGTTACTCATCCTGTGTCTGGCGCGCAGGACAAGCATCGCCGGTAATGCGTCGGCGCCGAGCGTGGTCAACACGTGTTCGGCGATGAGCCTTACGCGAGAGTTGTTTGCGCGAGGGCTCGCGAGATAGAAGCTGACCATTGCGGTGAGGATCATCATGTGATGCTGCCCATCCGGCAGGGCTTTGGCATGGTCGTTCGCTTGAACGGTTAGCCTCTGTAGGCGGTTGGCGGCTTCCTTCCGTGACGTGTAGCGAGCGGTGAGGCTATGTTGACCTGTGATCGCGTCTTCCTGCTCGTCGATCAGGCTGTCGAGCAGCGTGTGGAGCGATCCGATCCAAGGAAAGTATGCGTTCTCCAACGCCTCTATGTGGTGAGTGCTGAGAGCCGGTTGCGCGGCAGCTGCCATCAGTGCGAACACGGCGAGAGACGAGCCGGCTGCAGCGCCAGTCTCCCACCATCTTAGGTCAGTTCCTGGAGCCGTTATCGCGATTGCCCACCGCGAGAAAGCGTGAAATGAGCCGTCTGGACCCGGATTGTTCAGACGCTGGTATTCAACGATCCGCGTGGTTGCCCGTCGCACGGATTCTGCGACCATCGAATATGACGGGAGTAGGGCCAGAGCGGAGCGGCACCTATCAACGAGGTGGTTGAGATAGCCGCCGTCGCTCTGACGATTGTGGTGAGCGTAATAGTCCAAGTGGCGAGCGCTTGGCTCTAGGGCGATCAGCAGAGCCTGGTGGAGTCGATGTACGTTGGCGTCGTGCGTTCCGTCCGGCTGCTCTGAGATGGCGTCGACGTAGTCGTATGTTGCCTGGAAAGCCATAGCGGCGTGTGCCACCGCTGAGCGGTGCGGACGCGGTGCGAACGCGGCATACGCTGTCGCGCCCTCGAGGTTCCCCCGCTCGTCTTTCAGAGCCCGCAGTGCGAGCCTTCTGAGATTCGGATCGGGGATCGTGCCTGCGCGTCGCTCCCATCGGGCTATTTCGCGGCATGCGCATGGGAAGACACCGATCCAATAGCGAGCTGCCGCAGACGCGAACCTGGTACCGATAACGAGTTGACGCGGCGCGATGGCGTTCACGCGGACAGCATCGCGTGAGCACGCTTGTCTGCTAGGTCATTCCTGAAGTGCGAGTCGGGACGATACGCGCGCAGCGAGCAGCCCTGGAAGCGCGATCACGATCAGGCCTATCCCCCCCACAAGCGCTATATCGATCAGCACCTGCGGCGCACCCAGCGAAAACGGGGCCAAAAACCCGGTTGTGAGCTTCAGCCATCGGCTTGCCAGTAGATGCCCATACACGCCGAGTATCGCACCGATCGCGCAGCCAAAGCCCAAGACGATCATGCTCTCCAGCAGCAAAGCACGCCAGAGTTGATGGCGATCGTAACCCTGAATCTTGAGTGACGCCAGCAGAGGTCGTCGCTGCCAGATCGTGGCACTCAGGGCCGAGGCGACCGCGAGAGCCGCGGCGATCAGCAGCAGAGTCGATATCTCACTGAGCGCCTGTAGGGCTTGGCGCGAGTTGGCGGCGTACTGTGCTTCGCGTTCTCTGCGTGTTTGCGCTCGCAAGCCGGGGTAAGCCGCGAGTACGCGGTTGACCGTCTGCTTGCCGACGATAGCGCTGACTCCAGGCTTGAGATTGACCTCCAAAGCCGAAGGTTCAGAAGTCTGCCAGTAGCGACTGTAGTCGCGCGCGTTGACAATGAGCGCACCCGGAGGCCACCCGACATTCGTGGTAATCGCCGCAACCTTAAACGAATGGGCCCCCGAGGGGGTCAACAGCCTGAAACTGTCTCCGACTCGGAGGCGATGTTCGCCGGCGAAGCTGGTCGAGACCGCCATCCACCCTCCCCGTCGCAGCAGTTCCTCTCCGTTTGCAAGGTTGCCATGCAGCATTTGACTGGGCGGGATGGTGGTGCGATCCTGAGATGAACGACCGATCACCCACATGCGGCGGCTGGCTACGTCCATCAGCTCGCCTTGATATGCGCGAACAGAGCTGATTCCGGGGGCGCTCGCCAACTCTGCCTGGAGCTTGCCGGGCTGAAAGCTGTTGGTCGTTAGATCGTTTCCACCGGTTGTCACCCAAAGGTCCGCGGTACCGAGATATTCTCCGAAGTTAGTGTCCAGACCATTCAGTAGATCCCGTCTCGCCCCGCCAATTGCCACACTTCCATAGATCGCAAGGGCGCCTACGCTTGCGAGCGCGACCAACGGCACGCTCGTCGTACGGAGTTCTCTGACCGCGAGGACCAGCGCGGTACTGGATACATACTCGCTCGCTCGCCCAAGCAGTCGTGCCGCGCCGGTGAAGGCACTCGGGATAAGGCAGAGGGTCGCAAGCGCAAGTGCCGCGCCGGCTACCAGGGTGAAGCTGGGGACGATCAGCACCAGGACCGTCGCCACAGCTATGAGAAGTAGTCCGGTCAGACCGAATACACCAGCAGCTCGTTTGCCAATGCCCTCACCCCCATTCCCGGTTTGCCTGAGGACGGCGTCGCGCGAGCGACTTGGCCGTAGATCAAAGACCGGTAGCGATGAAGCGAGCAGCGTGGCGAGCATGCCACAACCCATCGCGAACAGGATCAGCGGGACACTAACGACCTGTTGATTGCCCACGGGGAACGCGAATGCCAAATAAACTGGAACCCGATGAAACAGTACGTGGGACAACGCATAACCCAGCGTAACGCCAACGACCGATGCGACCAGCCCAAGAGCCAGGGCTTCGAATGCGAGGATCGAGAGAACCTGTCGCCAATCGTAGCCCTGCATGCGAAGGTCCGCGATGTAGCGGCGTCGCTCCGGCACAGTCGAGAGCATTGCGTTGAAGGTGAAGAGAAAGCCAACCATGGCGCCGATCAGGGCAAACATCATTGTGGCTTGATCGTTGGGCTTTGAGATCGCTCGAAGTAGCCGCAGTTCGTTGTCGGCCGGCACAACATCAAGGCGTCCAGCCGCCAGAACACGCAACTCACGTTCGACCTGCTTGTCCTCGCCGGACCGAGGCTCGACAAAGACCTGAGTTACGCGCCCGGGCCTATTCGCGAGTTGCTGAGCAGAGCTCAACAGCGCCACAGCAAGCGGGCTGTTAGCGACCGAGCCTAGGGTGCCTGAGCCCAACACCGCACGAACGTTTACCGGGTGGGCGTGACCGCCGACCAGCAACACGATCGTATGTTCTGGCCGTGCACCGGTCGCACCGGCGATACCAGCCGGCAGTCCAATTCCTTCCCCGATCAGAGAGGGGCCGGCGCCCGCATTCTGCGTGATCGCCCCGCCGAGGGAAACCAGTGCAGGAGTCACGCCTACGAGCCGCACTGACACTCTTCCCTTCGGACCGATGACCGCGGCATTCTCCTGCAACACCGAAGCGGCTACCTGGACACCCGGCAGCAGGGCTACACGTCTGGCGAGCCGCTCATCGAATCCACTGCTCGAGCGCGCAGCAAGCTCAAGTCGTGCAGCGCCGATGACCCCGTGAACAGCCTGTTCGGTTGACCCAAGCAGACTCGCGTTGGCCAACAGGACGCCCAACACGAGCGCCACGCCAACAGCGATGCCGCTGCCCGCCAACAGCTCTTGGCCGGTATGCGAGCGCAACCGCCGCAAATACAGGTGAAAGAAGGTGCTTACACGAATGTCAAAGATCGCTGAGCGCACTGGCTTGCTCATACCGAGACCGCTGCCAACTCGTTGTCCAAGCCGGGTGTGAGCCGTCCATCGCGCAAGCTGTAGACACGATCGACGAACCCGATAGCTTCGACATCGTGTGTCACAAGCAGGCCGGGGATACCCTGCTCGTGGCAGATCGCGCGAAGCAGTCCGAGAACATCGCGGGTGCGCTTGGAGTCAAGATTGCCCGTCGGCTCATCGGCCAGCAACAGCTTTGGCCGATTGACCAACGCACGCGCGATCGCTACACGCTGACGCTCTCCCATCGAAAGCTGGCTGGGCATGTGCTCGGCTCGATCGCCAAGGCCCATACGATCGAGCCACGGCCGCGCTCGCCGCCGAGCATCTCGCAAGCTCAGGCCGGCCCCAATGAGCTTCGTCGTGACATTGTCTAGCGCCGTGGCTCCACTCGCGAGATGAAACGACTGAAAGATGAAACCAACCTCATTGAGGCGGTAACGCGCGCACTCTCGCTCAGACAGCCCGCCGATGTCGATGCCCCCGAAACGTATGGTGCCGCCATCGGGAGCCAACAAGCCGACCGTCAGCATCAGCAACGTCGTCTTACCCGAGCCGCTCGGACCATAGAGCGCCACGAATTCCCCCGGAGCGACGGTCAGCGATACTCCATCCACGGCGCGGACGACCCCACGGCCACTGGGATAGCCCTTGACGACCTCGCGCAGCTCAAGCGCGCTCACGGCTCACGGTGGACAGCCGGCGCGCTACCGGGAAAGCGAGCGATCGCGCCTCGCTCATCAGTCGAACACAACTCGCCGTTACCGACCGACATGACGACCTCGGCGCCATGCAACGGAGCCATCTCTTCAGACGCCACCACGAGCGTTGTCCCCGACTCCCTCGTGAGATCGCGCAGCAAGCCATACAAGGCATCTCGCTCCGCCAGGCTCGGCACGAGCGCCGGCTCATCCACCAGCAGCAGACGCGGCTCACGCACCAAGGCCCTCGCGAGCATTACGCGCATCCTCTCGGCCAAAGACAGGGTCCGCGCTTGCTCATCGGCGTGGCCCTCCATCCCGACACGACCCAACACAACGCGCGCCCTGCGCCTCGCATCAGACATCGAGGAAGTGCTGCTACCGAGCGACAGCGCTACATGATCGACAACCGTCTCCGGCGCGTCGGGATGCCAATCGCCGGTCGCCATCAACGCGATCTCGCCACGCAGCAACCTTTCACGCTGGAGCAGAGACATCGCACCCATATCGCGACCGCCGAAGCACACCTTCCCCGAACCCGGCGACTCCACGCCGGCCATCAACCTCAACAGTGTCGACTTGCCGGCGCGTCGAGCGCCCCACACGCCAATGAAGACACCCGCCTCGACATCGAAGCATGCGCCGTCGAGGACGACGATCTCGCGATGACCATCGGGATATCGCTTGCTGACATTCTCAAATGACAACAGAGGGGTCATCGCGTTACCGATCTCGCGCGAGGTATTCCTCGATCCGGCGTCGCGTGCGCCTAGCCCATTCGACTTCACAGCGAAGCTGGGTATCCACCGCGTCACGCGTGCAATCTATGAGTATGCCCCTCCACGACGGCACACTCGCCACCAGCGGAGCAAGCTTCAACATCCGCAGACACTCCTGCTCATATGAGCGCAGCGCAAGCACCAATCGCCGTGCGTCCTGCTTGCGGGCGACCGCAACCTTGGCCCGTATACCCATCCGCATGGGCTCCTTGGGAAGGAGCGTTTCCATCCACGCACTTACGGCAACGGCAGTTAAATCCGTCGGGTAGTAGACCGATCGTTGCCGGCGTCGGCCCGGCTCGCGCTCCTCTTTGACCAACAACAACCCGTCCTCCTCCAAACCCTCGAGCAGCCGATAGGTGTCCTTGAGAACGACCCGCCACGTCTCGCCAAGACGATCCGCCAGTCGATTGGCAAGCTCATACCCGTGGCTAGGGCGCTCCAACACGAGAGCAAGCAAGCCACCACGCAGCGCCGTCGAGGAACCCCGCATCCACACGTCGCTCTCGACCGCCCTGGACTTCGGACGGCTGGACCTGGGCTCAGACACAATGCCCTAGCCATTCAATCGCGAACGGCAGAGTATGGACGGGGGAACATCCCGTCGCAGCATTTCCGATGGATTGATCTATCCGGCTCATAGACAACGCCAAACGGTAGCCGATCACATCCCGCGACGCTCTCCACCTTGCTGGTAGAGAGTCGCCCCTGTGCACGCTTACACGGTAATACCATTACCGTGGTATCTTGATGCCATGCGCGTGTCAATCGACCGGGCTGGCCGCGTGGTGATACCCAAGCCGCTACGCGACCAATTGGGCTTCTCACCCGAGATGCCTTTGGAGGCCGACGTGGTCGACGGACGCCTGGAGCTCTCGGCCCAACACGAGCCGGTCAAGCTCGTCAGGGGGCCACACGGGCCCTCGTTCGCGTCGACCGGCGTCCCGATCGACGACGGGGACGTGCGTCAAGCTCTCGAAGCCGTGCGTGAGCGCCGGTGAGCAAGGCGCCGGACACGAGTCTTGCGATCGCCGCGTTGCTCGCCGACCATCCCGCACACCAGACCGCCAGCGAAGCCCTTGCCGCGTGCAAGACGACGATCGCGCACGTCGCGGCGGAGACCTACAGCGTGCTCACCCGGCTGCCGCCACCGCACAGGGCCGAGGCCTCCACGGCCGCGACCGCGCTCGCGGAGCGTCTGCCCTCCAAGCACGTGACGCTTCAGGCCAGTAGCCATGTGGGCGCACCAGCCCGCTTGGCGGCCGCCGGGATCGGCGGCGGGGCCACCTATGACGGCCTGATTGCCATGACGGCGCTCGAGCATGACCTCGAGCTCGTCTCTCGAGATCGTCGGGCGGCGCGAACCTACAGGGCGCTTGGGGCTCGGTTTCAGCTGCTTGGATAGCGACGTCGGTTCCGGGAAGCGGCCACAGCCCGGCCTCCAAGCGGGTTTCGCGGAGTGCGCCCGGCGGGAATCGAACCCGCGGCCTGCGGTTTGAAAGTTGCCCCAGGACCACCTGTTTTGGCTTACCTAAGCCATTTCCAGCCTCCAAACATGTCCCGAAATGACCTCAGATTTGCGGAGTTCGGGACATATTTCGGGACACGGTTTGGGCGAGTGCCGGCTATCGCGCGATCAGCCCAAAGCGGACGCAGGCTTCGCGCGCGGTGATCGCCGGCGGATCGAGGTCGGGGTGCTCCAGGAGGTCGCCGTCGCCTGAGACGATCGCGGCGGCTTCGGTCGTCGAGGCGAGCGCCAGCAGATAGTCGTCGTCGGGATCGCGCAAGACTGGGGCTGGAGATACCGGGTCGGGGAGCATCAGGCTGGCGCGGGCAAGCACGGGCGGTATGTCCTTGCGCTCCTCGTCTGAGAGGCGGCCTCGGAAGTAGCGGCTGTCCAAGCCGCGACGCACCTCACCAAGCAAGCGCTCGCACACGACCATCTCGACCGCTCCCGAGCGCACAGCGCCCATCAACAGAGCAAGCGGCGTGTCGGGAGCCGCGACGGCCGCCGACAGGAGCACGCTGGCATCGATGACCAGGCGCGTCAACGCGAGCTGCGACGAGCCTCGCGGACAGCCCGCACGCCCAGCTCGGTCGCGTCGTCTTCGCCGAGCGCGTTGCGTTCCTGCGCCTGACGGAGCATCGAGAAGCCCAGGTCGATCTGCGCCATGTCCTCGATCATCTCACGGTCGGCCTTGCCCGGATGCCGAGCACGCAGGCGCTCAAGCAGCGACGTGTCGACCTCTATGACGGTTGTGGAGGCTGTCTGAGGCATAAGGGCAGTTTACTCGACGTTGGTCGCCCCACGCCAGTCTCCTGAGGCTCCGGCCGCCTCGATGAGGAGGGAACGCCGTGGCGGATACCGATAGCACCAAGCAATGCCCAGACTGCGCTGAGACGGTGTTTAAGGCAGCACGCGCCTGCAAGCACTGCGGGTATCGCTTCGATGAGGGACCGCCACCTGCTCCCACCGAGCCGCTGTCCTCCGGGTTGCCGACTGCGACCCAACCGCCGGTCGATGGCCCTCCATCGCCTGCCCCTCCCGCGCCGCCGAGCATCCGTCGGGTGCCTGAGTGGCTTGGTCCCGTGGGTTTCCTCGTTCTCGCCTTGGCCATCGTTCTCGGCGCTGCCGCCTCGCCCTTTCTCTTGCTGGCGGTGGTGCCCTTTGTACTCGGCATCTTGCTCACCGTTGGCCGACGCACCGCCGTTGGGATCACGATGATCGTCCTGGCACTTGTGCTTCCGATTCCCGGGCTGATTCTGCTTCGGGCAGTGGCCGTAAAGCCGTATCGGATTCCCGCCGCGTCAATGGAACCGACGCTCCAAGTCGGAGGCCGAGTACTTGTCAACCGGACTGGAATCGGGCTGGAGAGTCCGATGACAGCAGGTTCTGGGGGCCTGTTCCTGGCAGTTGGATCGTCGGCGTTGCCTTCATGCGCGTCTCGCCGTTCAGCAGAGTCGACTTCCTGTAAAGGGAGTTCGATGATGCGAGTCATCCCAATCGGAGACGGACGTTGATGGATGGGCAAGGCGACACGGCTTCGCGGCCGCCAGCGCCTCCGGCTGGATGGTATGCCGAGCAGGGGTCAGGTCGTCAGCGCTACTGGGACGGCTCATCGTGGGGTCCCTACGCTCCAGCGCCCTTCCCTCCATCCGTTACGGCCGATCCAAACGACGGGTCGCGGGGAGCGCTCAGATGCAGATCGTCGGCTCCGCACTCACCCGGCCCGACGGGACGCTCACCGCCCTTGTCCCGCCCGGGCCTTCTCGGCTTGTTGACCTTGCCTACCGGGCTCATCCCGGCGACGTTGGGTATGCGGCGCAGACCGAGGTCTTTGAGAGCGTCACGGCCGGGCTGCAACTTCGCATCACGCCTCGGCGGACTTCACCCACCGGTACCGTTGTCTTCGAAGGGCAGGTGCTTGGTGTTGTGCCCGCGCACGGCGTCGTTGTCGAAGTGCTTGTGTATTACCTTGGGCAGTGGCAACCTATCCGGACGCCTCGCACTTCGTCCGCTGGTGGCTTTCGGGTTCGCTACCGGTTCCACCAGGCTTACGGACAATTTCCGTTCGAGTTGCGGGTGCGGGATGGGCAGGATGGGTATCCTTATGGGGGAGGTTGTTCCGCGTGGGCCACCGTTGCCATTTGAGAGTCATCGCTGATCTTAACATGCGTATCACACGGTTTCGCGTGAGCCCAGACACTCGCTGTCAAACTTACTTTAACTCCATGTGGCGGACTTGCGGTCTCACCCCGACGTGATATGGACGGCCGCATGTAGGTGTCTAAGTAGGGACAACCGTTGCCGGAGCCCCTGGCCCTTAGCCACGAGCAGCCACGCCCCGGCTATCCGTCGAGCGATCGTCTCTCCTTCGTCTCCCGGCCCCTGGAAGATCCCAGGGTGTCCCTGCAGCGGCAGCATCGCCGGCAACGATGCCGGCGTCGTTCCGGGGTGTGACGCATCCAGCAGTACACCTGCGACGATCGGCCAGTTCTTGAAGAGGTAGGCCGTGTACGCACACGAGACGAATTCCCGGCCGTACACTTCTCGGTGCGGCCTGACCTTGGTCATCACGGTCCCCCCTCCCGTCACGAGCCCAGCAAGAGGCGTCGCCTTGAGCCGACAGATGCCCCGCGGTGCACTGGCTGGGTGTTTCCACGTTCGGCTGGGGACGAGGAACCTGAGCTGAGCGTGTGGCGCCGTCGTCTGCGGGATCGCAGTTCCATTGGAGTCCAGTGCCGTAAAACGGGGGTGCACATGCTCAAACAAGCTAAGCCCTCGAAGCTCGACGACCACGGCACGCAGGCCATCCGGGAGCACCGACTCGGCCCGAGTGGGGATCGCTCGACTACCGTTGACAGAGACCGCCGCGACTTCACCCGTGGTCAACACGACACCTTCGTCGATGAACGGGGGACCGTGCCCGAACCAAGTTTCGGCAACAATCGGATAGCTGACTGGTCGAGAGTAAAGCGACGGGCACTTGCCGGGCGCGGTCGTCATACACCAGCCACCCTCGCCGCCTCCGCCAGGCGGTAGCAGCAGCACCTGTGCAGCGCTGACCACCAGCGCTCCGATATTTTGATTGCCGAGCCTTCGGGAGCCCGCCCCGACCGTCTGAGAGCATGACGGGCCAATCAGCAGGAGTCCAGCCGCTGCGAAGATGGCAACGCTTCCCGCCCTCAATCGCGCGGTCCGATATGACACGACAAACGTCAAACCCTTATCCCAGCACAGCTGAGTACCGATCGGTTACCACTGCACAAGGTGATCACCACCATAATAAAGACGATATTCATTATTAACTGTCTTACGGCAATATTTTCGTCGAAATTCCATTTACGGTGTGGCACCAATACGACACTCCCTAACCTACCCGCCGCTAATTCCGCCGCGGTCAATCGTGCCTAGCCCGCAATAGCACGCCGTGGAGATGGGCCTATGCAAGGGATCAGATCAAGAGCCTTCGCGTCAGTAGCAACTTTCACATTAAGCCGACGGGATTCAGTAATGTACGACTTAGACAGGGCGAGCCGGAAGTAACTCGCGTGACCCTTCCTCAGCTCCCTGCTCAGTGCGCTCAGCAACGCAAGCTGTTCGCTGAGATCCAAAAGATATGTGCCAACATGAGGTAAGTTGTCGACTGAACCCATCACAGAACGAAGGCTTGCGACCTCAGCCTCCTTACGAGCTAGGAACGGACCAGGTCCCAACGCAGCCTTACCCTTGCCTTCCAACGCGCGCTCCCTGTAGATATGGTTGTTGTATTCACGACAGATCGTGCGGGCATGCGCAAAAACACCCGCCTCAGCAAGATTTGTCGCCATCGATGATCCGCCGCCACAGCTGGCCAGTAGACATATGGCAGCAGCAACCAACACTCGACTCCAGTATGTCTTAACCGACCCTCGGTTACTCAGCTCATCTGTATACATATCGCCTCTACCCGTCGAACAATTCAACGAATTCCGTCGCAACGCCGCCATAATTGCCCTCGCACCTCCAAGTGTCCGACACCTGCCCGCGCCCCGTAAACCAGAAGTGAGAACCCCACGCATACCCCCACACCCACGCCTTATACGACCACGCCTCACCACACACTTCCCTCAGCAACACAGGGCCTCTACTTGTATTATAAAAGATTTCCCCCTTTCCATGTGGACCATTGCACTTAAATTGTTCATAATTCTTGTTATTGCCCGTGCTACCTTTACCTGACCACGCCCAGAAGCATGCCTTTATTTGAATGCCAGACACATTGTGGTTGCATTGAACTAGCACTGCCAACCAAAGTTCGCCCGAATCTGGTTCGCCGAATAACGAGTTCAGTTCGCATTTATCGTAAGCGCTCGCGCACGCATTCCCGCCCGAGCAACCACCTGTAAGTGTTTCACGTGCCGCCAGGGGCCCTCCTACTTGTGATGGAGTAGCGCCTGACGATCTATTTGCGTTCGCCAGCGCCTGCTGCGCTTGTATCGCATTGGCTAGTTGCTGTGCGGCGCTTCCAATTGCGGCCGCTTCAACACCTGCGCCGGTGGTTGCGACCTCGGCCGTGGCGTTATTGTCGGGCGTAGGCGGTGCAATGCCTTGTGTTTGGAGCGGTCGGCCGGTCTGGGGGATGTAGCTCATGCCGTCTTGGGTGATGAGGCCGGATGCCTGTTCGCTTGAAACGCCGTCCGCGCCAAGCCATGAGTATTTTGTCGGTGGTGGGCCGTTTAGCGGCGCTCCGAACTCGGTGCTGTTGTAGCTTGAGAGGACTTTTGTTTCTGTTTCGCTTGCGGACGCGGTATCTACGACGTCTCCCTGTAGGTCGTGTAGCTGGAGGACGATCGCTCCGCTGCTCGATTGGACCGCCGTGAGGCTACCGTCGATACCGGGAATGTTGCGCGTCCATTTTTTACCTTCTTCTTCGCTGGTCCAAGCGAGCGCTGATCCTGGACCTGAGTAGTGGGTGATGACTAACGCGACTGTTTTGCCACTCGATTCGGTTTCGCGTACCCGGCCGGCTGGGTCCATGACGTACTTGTATGTCTCACCGTTTTGGGTTTGCGTCGCGACTTGGTTATCGACGTAGTATTCGCTTTTGATTTCCATTTCCGGTCCACCCGCATCGGCGCCGGGCAGCGCAGTGGTGTTGCCGAACATTTCGTAGGATACGCCACTGTCGATGAGCCGGTTGGCAGGATCATATCTGTGGGTTTCGGCGCTTCCGCCTTCGGTGGCGCATTTCCCTTCGGTACCTGGAGTCCTGCTCGTCAGGCTTGTGCGGTTGGATTCTTCGTCGTAGCCGTAGAGGCGGGTGACGCAGCCTTTACCGATCGGGGTTTCCTGGACTTCGGTCAGGCGTCCTGCGCTGTCGTAGGCGTACTTCGGCTCTTCGGCTAGGCTGCTCGTCTGCTTGAGTGTTTCGCCGTGGATCGAGGACATGGTCGCGTCATTGAACCACACTTCTGGGCAGGTCGTGGCGCAGTGGGCTTCCTTCTTGTATTCCATGCCCGTGGTTTCGCCGGTAGTGTCAAGCGTGTAGAACGCCGTCATTTTGTTGGGGTAGGACTCGCTGGTCATACGGCCGGCGACATCGTAACTAGCCGTGAACGTACCGGCGGCCGAGTCCACAAGTTTCGTGAGAAAGCCGGTTGTCGTGTCGTACGTATATGTCTGTTTTCCTCTTTCCGTCAGTTCGGGGGTCAAGACCGTAAGTTTGATAACGCGTCCATCGATATCGTATTCATATTTCGAGATCCCCCCTTCAGCGTCCGTATACGATTCAAGCTGGCCGAGCGTATTGAAGGTGCTGGTGATCGTCTTTTCTTTTCCGCTTAGAACGCCGACCTGTTTTACAAGCGCACCGGTTGTTGTGTCGTAGTGATTGGTCACCACAGGCGCTGGCGTGTCGTTTGTCGATGTGACTTCGCTCGTTTCGCCACGCCCTGCGGTATCGAACGTGGTCTTCTTCGTACGCGTTGTCGATCCGAACGTTTCCGTGACCGTTTCGGGCTCGTCCCAGACATTGTACGCGATGGATATAACGGGCAGTGACGGCAGGCCGGCTGTTTCTGGCTGTGCGGCGGACTGTGTCTGGCACGGCAGGTTTTCCCACTCGGGATGTCCTCCGCACGCCGCGTATTTCGCGTTAGCTTCGGCGGTGTAGTAGATCGTCTGGGTGTCGTGTCTAGCGCCGGGGTTGGGACCGGCGGGGACCCACTTCTCGATGCGGTTGTTGGCGGCGTCCGCGGCCCACGCGTTCCCCTTTGCGTCGATCGCGAGACCCCGCGGATCTTTGAATTGTCCTTCGCCGATGCCGAGCGTGCCGAACTTGCCGAGGTATATCCCGGAGGATGAGAACTCCTGCACGCGGCCATTGCCGATATCGGTGACCCACAGATCGCCTGCTGCGTCGACCACGATGCTCCACGGCGACGAGAACTGTCCGTTGCCCGAACCGGTCGAGCCGAACTGACCGAGATATTCCCCGGATGACGAGAACTCCTCCACACGGTTGCTCCCCGGGTCTACAACCCACACATGGCCCGCTACGTCGACCGCGATGCCCCGCGGTTCTTTGAACTGTCCGTTGCCCGAACCGGTCGAGCCGAACTGACCGAGATATTCCCCGGATGACGAGAACTCCTGTACACGGTTGTTGAGGCTGTCCGCGACCCACACATGGCCGGCGGCGTCGACTGCGATGCCCCGCGGGTATTTGAGTTGCCCGTTGCCCGTACCAGCCGAGCCGAATTGGCGCAAATACCCGCCAGAGGAGGAGAACTCTTGGACGCGGTTGTTGCCGCTGTCGGTCACCCAGAGGTTATCGCTCCCGTCGACCGCAATACATCTCGGGCCGTTGAGCTGCCCGTTACCACTACCTGTCGACCCAAACTGGCTTAGATAGGCCCCGGTGGACGAGAACCCCTGGATACGGTTGTTAGCGCCGTCGACAACCCACACGTCACCTTTAGAGTCGGCTGCATCACATACTGGTTCTTTGAACTGTCCATTACCAGACCCGATGGAACCGAACTGTGACGAATAGGCGTAGTCGGATGTGGCGTGCCACTTCTCCACGCGGTTGTCGGGCGTGTCGGTCACCCACAGGTTGCCGTTGGTGTCAGTAGCGACCCCGGCGGTTTCTTTGAACTGTCCTTCGCCCGTCCCAGTGGTGCCAAACTGACCGAGGTATTCCCCGGTGGATGAGAACTGTTGCACGCGAGCGTTGGCGGTATCAGTGACCCACAGGTCACCGGTCGAATCGATCGCGATGTCCCATGGCGCTTTGAACTGTCCGTTGCCCGTACCAACCGAGCCGAACCGGCCGATATACGTTCCGGAAGGTGAGAACTCCTCCACACGACTGTTGGCACTGTCCACAACCCACAGGTAGCCTCTGGCATCGATAGCGATGCCCTTCGGTTCTTTGAACTGTCCATTGCCGGTCCCGGTGCTGCCGAATTGGCGAAGATACGTCCCGGACGACGACAACTCCTGCACACGATTGTTGAGGCTGTCCGTAACCCACACGTTGCCGGCCGTATCGACCGCGATACCCCTCGGATATTTGAACTGGCCGTTGCCCGTGCCTTCCGAACCGAACTGCCGCAGGTACGTGCCAGAAGACGAGAACTCCTGCACACGATTGTTCAACATATCCGTGATCCACAAATTACCGCTCGCGTCGACCGCGATGCCCGTCGGACCGTTGAACTGTCCATTACCCGTACCATACGAACCGAACTGGCCCAGGTACGCACCCGACGAGGAGAACTCCTGCACACGACTATCACCACGATCAACGACCCACAAATCGCCTTTCGAATCGAAAGCATCCAATAGCGGTTCTTTGAACTGACCATTACCCGAACCAGTCGAACCGAGCTGGGAGACGTAGGTGGCCGTGACCGCCGGTTTGTCGCCGTGATCCGCAGGCTTCCGCGTTTCTATCACAGCGCCCGGGAGAGCGCCCGTGGTTGGTTCGTACACGGTGGTGGTGGTCAGTTTCATGCCATTCGGATCGACCGTGACTGATGTCGGCTTGCGCAACGTCCAACCGAGGTTTTCCTGCCCGGAGTACGATGTCGTGCTTGTACGCATGTCCAATTCTTCTTTGCCTGCCGTTTCCGCCCCATCCGTCGTCTTAGTGACGAGATCGTAGGTTTCGCCGTTCGCCGGCGCACCTTCGTCGTAGTAGTACTTGACGTGGCTGCGCGTCAGGACTTCGCTACCGCTTGGTACTTTTTCGTTGCCTTTGACGATCTTAACGGTGTGCTGTGGCCCGAGCGTTTCCTTGAGCTGGGTGCCTTCCGCGCCATAGACGCTCTCGGTGTCGAGCAGTTTGGCTACTTCCGCCGACCTACATTTTTCTTTGGATTCACATCCTTCTTTGATCGCCGTCGCACGATTGGCTGGACTCAATGTGCGTTCGACGCCATTATCGCCGTTGTATTCTGTCGTTGAGACGGCTCCGCTCGGTGACGCGATATTGACCGCTCGGCTCTTGGCGTCCAAATAATAAACCGTCGCGCGCTTATAGTCCGGTGCCGGCCACTTCTGCGGTTCGTCCGGCGGGAAGATCGCCATCGCCTGGCTGGGAAAATCTTTTTGTCCCCATTTTTCGACTTCCTTTTCTGTCATCGTCGACAATCCGGTTGCTGCCATCGGTACATTGTAATCGATCGTGGATCCTGGCTGCGCCGGGCGCAGTTCCCCATCGCCTCCATTGCTATTGCTCAGCCACTTCTCGACCCGATTATTCAGGGAGTCAACCGCGTAGATGGTTTCCCCGTGGATCGTGATTCCCGTGGGGGTGTTGAACTGTCCGTTGCCCGTTCCGGCGGTCCCGAACTGATACTTGTATTCCCCGGTCGGCGAGAACACCTGTACCCGGTTGTTGCCGGTATCGGAGACCCAAACGTCGTTTTCCGCACCGATCGCCAACCGCTTCGGTTCCTTGAACTGCCCGCTGGCTGTCCCGTTGCTTCCGACAGCACGAACGTAGGCGCCCGCAGAGCTGAACTCCTCGATACGGTATTTCCAGGCGTCCGCGACCCACATATTGCCTTTAGAATCGATCGCGATACCACCGGGATTGTAAAGCTGACCGTTACCGGTTCCGTAGGTTCCCACGGTTTTCTCGAAGGTCCCCGTGGATGTGAACTCCTCCAGGCGGTCGTTGTTTTTGTCAACGACCCATACGTTGCCTTCCCTGACCGCTATGCCTTCTGGATACTTCAGCTGACCGTTACCGCTACCTTCCGTGCCGAACGCTCTTATAAACGTGCCTTCGGCGGAGAACTCCTCGATGCGGAAATTGCTCGTGTCCGACACCCATACATGTTTTTCGGTATCGACCGCGATACCGTACGGGTTTTTGAACTGGCCGTTCCCGGTTCCCACCGAGCCGAATTGTCGAATGAAGGTTCCGGTGGAACTGAACTCCTGAACCCTGTTGTTCCACGTATCCGCGACCCACACGTTACCCGAGGAGTCCGTGGTCGCGTCCCACGGATCATTGAATTGGCCTGTACCGGAGCCTGCCAAGCCGAACTGACTGGAGTATGTCGGCGCAGAACCTTCCTTTTCATACGTGCCGCTCAGCCACCACTTTTCCAGATGACCTTCGCTACCGGCCACATAAACGTCGGGTCCGGTAACCGCGACTCCCATTGGCGTGTTGGAGAACCCGCCGCCCGTGAACTGATACATGAATTCGCCGCTTGCCGAGAACACCGCTACGCGATAATCGCCGGTATCAGCCACCCAAATAAGTCCTTCATGAGGACCAAATTTCAAACGCTTCGGACCGGAAAGCTGTCCGCTTCCGGCGATACGCACAAACGATCCGCTGGGGGCGAACTCCTCCAACCTGCTGTTTCCCGTATCGGCCACCCACACATTGCCGTATGCGTCAAACGCCACATCCCCCGGTCTCGAGACCTGTCCGTTGCCCGACCCCGACGAACCGACCGTCTTAACAAACGTTCCTTCGGAAGTGAACTCCTCGATACGGTTGTTGCCATTGTCGGCCACCCACACATTGCCAGTGCTATCAACGGCGAGACCTTCAGGATTGGACAATTGCCCGTTTCCCGAGCCGGTCGAGCCGAACACTCGCACGAAGGTGCCGTAGGAAGTGAACTCCTGGATTCGATTGTTACTGCCATCCGATACCCACACATTGCCCGACGAGTCGATCGCGACACCACGCGGACGTTCGAATTGACCGTTGCCGGACCCATAGGAGCCGATTGTCTGGATGAGGGTGCCGTCCGGGCTGAACTCGTCGATCACGCTTCCCTGGGTATCCGCAACCCACACGTTGCCTGCGGGATCAGTCACCACGTCTTCGGGGTAGATGTGTAGCCAGGTGACTTCGCCGGCATACACCGGCGATGATGCTTCCCCACCATACTTGACTTCAGCACTGGATTCACTGGATGCCATCACCGACCCGCCGCCGTTGACAGCGATCACCTGCCCGACGATCCTATAGCCCGCGTCTTTACTGGAGACCGTGTAGTTCGCGTTAACCGCACCAGGGATGACTGTGCATTCATACCCGCAATCCTCCCAGCGGTACCCATACACCGCAGGGTTATTGCCCCACGTGCCGGAGGAGACACTCAAGCGCATCCCGACGAAGGCGCCACCGGAGAGTGTTGGCGCTACCGTGTTGACAGGGATACTGCCTGCCCAGAGCGCGGTGGACGCGAGCGGACGGGTGACCTTCAAGAGGCGTCCGTTGTGTTCATCGCCGGCCAGCTGCCCGTAGGTGAAGGCGATCGTCTGCTGTCCTGGGGGCGTGAGCGCGGTCACGTGCCCTTCGGTGTCATAACCGTAGAGCTTCTTCAACGCCGGTGAGATGCGGGGGTCCCACTCCGCGCGCAAGCGACCCTGTGCGTCGTAGAGGTACTGGGCGACCGCGGTCGGCGGTTGCATCGCTTTTGTCGCGGGATTATACGCGATGAATAGGACTTCCTTCAGACGACCCTTGTAGTTGCCCCATTGGCTTTGGTTTTCGCCGGTCGCGGTCGTGCTTTCCGCGTAGCTGAATTCGAGCGCGCGGCAGCCTAGTTCGAGTTTTTTGTACGCACACGTAGCGTTTGGATGGGGCGCCACCTCGAGGATCGGCTCGACGATCTTCTTGCCCACTTCCGGTTCAGCGGTCGTATAAGAGTCGGTCATCGTATCCGTCGCGACAGGCCCTTCCGAGACGGTCGGCATCCATGATTTCGCGCCCGCCGGCAGCGTAAACTTTGTGGTCGTGCCCTTCGTTGGACTCTTCAGCAGATAGGCTTTGTTTTCTTCCGTAGCTTCAAGCGTCAGCGCCGAGTCCCCGACAGGCGCTTCAAAGCCACCGCCTTCCTTCTTGGAGAAGTGAGTCAGCCCTTCCGGGCCGATCACCATCACGCTACCGTCGGGCAACACTTCGAGGCTCGCGAGACTACCGAGGCTGACGGTCCACTGTGGTCCCAATGGTCCTTCAGATCCCTCCAGGGGATTACGCGAATCGTAATGGCGCGTGAGCACCAGCGAGCCCATCCCACCGCTCAGATCGACATCCGTGGTTTCCATCGCGAAGTCCCCGGACTCAGGATTAACCGAGCCGGGACCCATCGCCACGGGACTCGCCGAATACACGTTCAGCACAAATGTTTTCGTGGCCGTGTTACCCGCGTTATCTGTCGCGGCTACCGCGAGGGTATGATCGCCCGACCCGAGTTCTCCACCGTTGATCGGCCATTCCGCGCTTGCGCTGCACGGCAGTTCGGTGTAACAGAAGCCACCGGGTTTACCGACTTCCTTCCCATCTATCGCCAGCGCGATCGACTTGATCCCCGAGCTCGGCGTCGAACCTTCACCGTCGGTCGCTTCCGCCTTGAGATGGCCCGACACTTCACCGACTTCATATTCCCCTCCTTTGGAAGAGAGACCAGAGAGGGTAATACCGTGCGGGATGAGCGTGTCCACCTTGACGGTCGCTTCGCCTTCCCCATGTTCAGAAGAAGAAGTCGCCGACATCGGATCGTGCGCGGACACCCGGATTTTGTCATACCCGTTGACCATGTGAGTTTCCGCCATGGACCATGTCACGACTTGATGCTGTTCGGCGGCGCACTGAACACCAAAACATCCATTTTCTTCGACAAGATAATTCTTTTCAGCGAATTTCTGCCATGTGCTCCCTTTCAGAACTTCTACCGCTGTCCCAGACACCCCCAGACCGAGGTCTTTCGATTTGAATTCGAATGCCCCCGAATATGGACCAAACCAAGGCTGAACATTCGTGTTATACAACAGGTTAGCCGCTTTGACGGTTTTTCCACCCGACACGTATTCGATTTCTTTGGCGGCGGTGTTGTAAGCCACCGTAGAATGCGTTTCCTTCGGTTGCGAAATCGACGTGGTCGCCGCTTCCAATTGTCCCAAGAATTCGGCCGGTATGCCTTTTTCTTCGACGGTTGCTTGGTTCCAACGTCTCCATCTCAAACAGAAGAGAATCGCCCTGAGAGCCACCTTCCGGGCCGCACCCAGTGACCGCACAGAGCGATGCTTCCATTAAGTATGGTTTACCAGTTAGTTCAACCATACCGAGTGATCCGCCCACGATTTCGAACCATGAACTGAAGTACGGGTAGGTCGCGACCCTACCTTCACCTTCCCCGTAAACAGGCGAGAAGCCATCTTTGATGGTTACCGAGTAGATTTTGGAATCGCCGTTCGTGTGCATCGTCCAGTAAGCCCAGTCACCGCTCCCGAATGATCCTTTGTGATAGATCCCAAGGCTCCAGAGCGAGGGGTGCGGGATCATTTCGTAACCACCACCTGTGAGTTCGTGCGGCACCCAATTAGCCGTCGTAATGTGAGCTTCGCTGGTCGTATTGAATTCCGGATCCACATCTACCGGATACGCGACTGCCCCCGGCTGGCGCGCCACCGTGAGCGTCAGCACATCCCCCGAAACAGACATCGTGACCGGCAGGGAGCGACCGGTAGCATCATGCGCCACCGGCGCAGGCACGCTCGCGATAGTGGCCCCTTCCCTAACCACCGACACCGATCCAGAACCGTCATCAGCCACCGCCAAGCTCGCCGCAACGGGCAACCCAACCAAAAATGACAACTGTTCTGGACTCCGCTCGGAGCGCAGCAAAGTATCGATCGAGAGCCCGAGCGTTGTCGGCTTGAAGACCGTGTCCGAATCTGTCTGCGTATTGCCGAAGAACACGGTAGCCCCATCCTCGACACCTTCCGAGCCGCCCAACGGCGCATGCTGCCCATCGACGGGCGTGATGGTGATGCCGAGACCGGGCAGCATCATGCCTTCGCTCAACAACTTCGGCGCCCGCGCCGCCACCAGTGGACTCACCGGTTCGAAAGCGCCACCGACATCACGCAATCCCAGGTTCACCGGACTCCAACTCCCCGGCGAAGCTTCAATGGCCATAGGGACCGAAGACTCAACCAATCCCCGTTCCCCATCACTCAAGCTCACATCCGCCGCATACGGATCGACATAGCTCGTCAGCTGCTGACCGGCCGGCAAACGAGGCGGACCCCCATCGGATTCGTCAATCAGCCCAGGAAACGCGGTACCCGAAAGGCTCTCCGCGGATTCCGCGCTCATGCCTTCATAAGCAGTCGCGCTCGCCAAACGTGCGTCGGCCGCTTCGGGATTCGCGTAGCTCGCAGCTTCCGCGTCCACCAGCTGACTGCCCGCGAGCGCTTCAACACCCGGCGCGCCCATCGAGCCTTCCGAGAACGCCAACCCACCGGACGCGGACAGATCTTCCGCATACGCCGCGCCACAGGACAACAGCAGCCCGGCAAAGCACCCCAAGACGCACACCAGCAACGACCGCCACGCGACCCGCATCCCGTTCCTCCCTCTTCAGTTGAGCTTCAACGACCTTCAGGCTCAGGCCCGCGCTGAAGTGCGGGCACTGTACACGATCTTGCGACGGAAATACACGTAGATAGAACGAATTCGGATAACGGCGAAAAGTTGTAATCCTGGATAATCGGAGAACGCCATTTTGCAGACATTTTCTTCAGGCGTAGCCTAGGCTTATGGCCTTTCCCCGCCGTGGCGACGGCGTGAGACCGGCAAGCATTTGGACGAACGCGGGATGGCCGTCCCGGAGGGCGTCGTGGGCTTGGAGAGGTCTCAAGATCGCTCCGAGGAGGATCGCAGGGATCGCGATCACGCCAGAGGACCCGTCCTACGGACCCCGGGCCGCAGACTCGTGCAGCCAGCGACGATCTCCCACGAGGCCGCGCCGACGGGTAGGTTTTCGCCCCATGGACGAGCAGACCCCGGGCACGCAACCCCCACGACGCCGGCGCCCGCACTGGGAGCTACTCGTGTGCGGCGTGGACGGCCACGATCTCACCGGTACCGACGCCGCCGAACTGCGCCCCCAGGACGCGCTCCTCGCTCGCGAGGACCCAAGCGGGACGCGCTGGCATCGCTGCAAGCGCTGCGACAGCTGGATCGCACTCGCACGACCACAGCACCCAACCCGCACCCATCCACCGGAGCGCGAGGAGATCGAGTTGCCGTTGCGAGGCAAGCCCTTGCGCGACAAGATCGTGTTGCGCCTGATCGCCATCGACCGCGCCCTGCACTTCATCGTGCTCGAGCTGCTCGGCCTGCTCGTGCTCGTGTTCTCCGCCGACCGCGCGACATTGCGAGCCACCTTCTACAAGGTGCTCGCCGACCTCCAAGGAGGCGTCGCCTCAGAACACTCCCACGCGACCAGCGGCCTATGGCATACGCTCAACGACGCCTTCACGACATCCTCCTCGCACCTGCACCTACTCGGAACCGTCCTGCTCGCATACGGCGCCATCGAGGGAATCGAGGCGGTAGGACTCTGGTACCAACAGCGATGGGCCGAGTACCTCACCTTCCTCGTCACCACATCGCTGCTACCGCTCGACGGATACGAGATCCTCCACCACCCAACGCCATTCAAGGTCCTCGCGTTCATCGTCAACGTCGCCGTAGTCGTCTACCTGCTACTCGCCAAGCGACTATTCGGACTACGCGGCGGACTCGCCGCCGAACAGGCCGAGGCCGCACACGACCGAGGCTGGCAGGCACTCGAACGCACCGCGCCGCCGACGCCGCGGCTTGACTGACGCCGGCCCGACCAAGGCTCGACGACAAGGCGCCAAGGCGACAGCAGCCAGCAAGCGTCGGCGATAGGTTCAAACCCGCCGAGGCGACGGCGCGCTCAGCGGGTCAGGTCCCTCGACCGCGTCGGCCACCGGGTTCGCGGCTCTCGCGGACAAACGGCTTTTTCGCGGGTCGAACGGGCGACGTGTTAGCACTTCGGTTACCACCCCACCCCGATCCGCCGCCTGCATGATGCCCGAGAACGACGAAACCCGCCTATCCAAGCTGGTTTCGCGTAGTGCGCCCGGCGGGAATCGAACCCGCGGCCTGCGGTTTGAAAGACCGCTGCTCTTTGACTCCCCGAAGAGAACCGTTGACCACTGAGCTACGGGCGCGTGAGGCCACGATGGTACTACGGCCGGCGAGAGCGGCTTTCCCAGGCGCTCACCATGGCGCCCCGGTCACTCCCACGAGCTTCTCAAACGGGAACAGATAGCGGGCTCAGGGCAACCTCGCCAAGATCCCCACCCATCGCGACAGGGCCGCTGTATGGGTAGGAGTCGCTGAGCAGCAGCACGTAGCCGTTGGTCTGGGCCGCGTAGCGCAGAGCGAGCGCACCCGCGTTGCGCATCCCGAGTGGCATGCGGCCGGTCGCGAGCGCGGCAAACCAGCCGAGCAGCGCGACGACGCCGAGCACGCCGCCATAGGCGGCGTCGAGCAGCACCGCCGGCACGGCGAGCACCGGGCGAAAGAACGTCTTCCAGCGGTTCTGCGGGCGCGGGCCCTCGATCACCGGTTCGATCGGGTAGCTGCCCACCTTGCCGGTGAAGCCCGGAAAGGGGTTCGCGATCAGCGACAGGTAGGCATATACGTGGGTTTGGTAGCGCACGTATGCGGCCAGAAAGCGGTGCAGCGAATCGGGTGAGGTTGTGGTTATGAGCGTGGCGAACCAGTTCACGATCGCGGCGAGGTAGGCGACGATCGCCCACAGCATGAGCCAGACCAGGTGGGGGATGGCGAGCAGCAGGCGGAAGAAGACAGTCAGGCGCGAGCGCCGCAGGTCGTCGTCGACCTTGAGCCCGATCGGATCGCCGCGGCGTACCGGGAGATCGGCGAGCGCGGTCTGCGGATCGCTATCGGGATAGCGGTCGGTGAGCATGAACAGGTACGCGTCGAGCTGGGCCGCGTAGGAGAGCCCGTAGGCGATCGCGTCGCGCAATCCGCGCGGCATGCGCGACTGGGCGAGCGCCGCGAACCAGCCAAGAAAGGCCGCCACGCTAGCCAGGCCGAGGCCATAGTTCAGGCCGTAGTTGCGCGCGCTTCCCGAGATCAGCGCGCCCGCGATCAGCGAAGCCGGGATCGCGAGGACGATGCGAAAGCCCACCTTCCAGCGGTTCTGCGGCTGGGGTGGAGCGATCTCGACATCCACGGGATAGCCGGGCTTTCCGAGGAAGTCGGGGAACGGGTCGGCGGCCAACAGCGCGTAGGCCCCTACGTGGATCGCGTAGCGGATGTAGGCGGCGAGGAAGTTGTGCAACCCCTCGGGAGACTTGCCGGCAAACAGCGTGGCGAACCAGTTCACGATCACCGCCACCAAGGCCGCGATCCCCCACAGGCCGAGCCAGATCAGGTGGGGAATGACGAGCAGCAGGCGGAAGAACACAGTTACGCGCGAGCGCTCCAACCGTTCGTCGACGATCAGGTGTACGGGACGGTCATTCACGGCGGGCACCTCTCTCTGTGGGCGGCTCGGATAGGCGAGGACCGGGGGCGCGGGCCATAGGGGAATCGCCGGTACGCGCCCACGGCTCCGCGAGTGTCGCATATTGGTACTTGCACGACCGGACGCGTTCGCGACGAACGTCACAAACTTGGGTTGGGCTCCTTCAGATATAGGGATAGGGGTTCGTTCTTGGTATCTATCGGTGGCATGCCCAGCGTCCAGATACGCCGGATCGCACCGGCCGAGCTCGAGCGGATCGAGCCACTGTGGAACGCATTGCGCGAACACCACGCGAGCGTCACGCCGGACCTGGGGAAGCCACGCGCCCGCGGGGAGTCCTGGCGGCACAGGCGCGGTCAGTACGAGCGCTGGCTGGCTGGCCCGGACGCGTTCCTGCTGGTCGCCGAACGCGAGGGGGAACCGGTCGGGTACGCGATGGTGCAGTTGCGCGAAGGCTCCCCCACATGGCCGCTGAGCGAGCGCGCGGGCGAGGTCGAAACCCTGTCGGTGCTTCCGAGCGAGCGCGGCCACGGGACCGGTAGCGCACTGCTCGAAGCCGTGCGCAAGGAGCTTGGCTCGCACGGCATCACCGAACTCTCACTTCATGTGATGCACACGAACAGTGACGCAATGCGCTTCTACGAGCGCCACGGATTCGAGACATATGCGGTGTGGGTGAGGTCCAACGAGGCACGACCTGGAGGCGGGTGAGACCTGCACAGCTCGCTACACCGATCCCGGCCGATCGCCGGCGGTACGTGTTCGGGTCCTCCCCCCGACACGAAGGCTTGCTCCTCGGCCGATTGTGCCGGGCGCCGCCTCCAGCGTCCCTATGTATGGTCGTGTCTGAGGTTCGAGGACATCGGCCTGCGTGCCGGTAGCACGTGTGCCGGGCTTTAAGGCGCCTCGACCTCGCGCAGCGCTCCGCTCTCGGGGTCGAACACGAAACCCCTGATGTGGTCGCGGACCGGCAGCTCGGGGGCGCCCCGCAGTCGGGTGAGACTTCGGCGCAGTGTGTCCTCGACGTCGTCAAACGCGCCCAGCCGCCACGTCGGCAGCACGCCGTCGGCGGTTAGCGCTTGGGCGAACTCGTCCTCGGAGGCGCCGTGCAGGCCACAACCGTCGTGCATCACCACCACGATCTCCTCGGTGCCGAGCTGACGCTGAGACACGCTCAGCGAGCGAATCGCGTCGTCTGTGACGAGGCCACCGGCGTTGCGAATGATGTGGGCGTCGCCGCGCCGCAGGCCAAGCATCGGGAACAGGTCGATCCGCGTGTCCATGCAGGCAAGCACCGCCACCTTGCGGCGGGGCATGGGACTGAGACCCGGCGCCGCCAGCTGCTCGGCGCGGGACATGGCGACCGTGAGCATCTCGTCGGCGTTGGTCACGACCGCGATCCTAGTGGCAGGCTCCGGCGGCACGCAGGCGCGCGCGATAGAGCTGCATATCGGCATGGTTGAAGTCGCTGTGGGTTTGGGTACGGAGGGATGGCACGTTCTCGTGGTGGTATGGGCTAGCGAGACTCTCGTTGTGGCCGATCACGTCGGCGACCGGGATGTGGAAGCGACAGCGCAACCAGCGCACGAGGTGAAGGCTCGCGCTCATCTGCCTGGGCCGGTCGAGCACTTCGGCGTCACTGTATCCGACGTGCTCCACGCCGATTGCGGTCCAGTTGAGCCCGACCGTGTGCCTGCACATGATTCCGAGCGCTACGAGCTGGTGGATCGTGCCGTCGGCGTCGACGACGAAGTGCGCGCACGTGTTGGGCAGCTCGTGCAACTCGCTGTCGGGTGTGTCGGGCGCGAAGGTGTTGTACGTCGACTGGAAGTCGGGCGTCTCGGTGTAGTGGATCACGATCACACGTGGTTCGATCAGACGGTAGGTGTCGATGCGGTAGTGGCGCATCGCATAGCTGGTCATCTCGGCCTTGCGCCGCGCGCCGAAGGGGATCGGGCTCTGCACGATCGCGGGACGCGGCGCCTTCGACGCGCCTGAGGCCGGGGTTGAGGGCAGTGGCGCGCTCGACCCTGGGAGCGAGGACCCCGATGACGAGGCCGCGGACGCCGAGGCCGTGGACGCCGACCCCGGGGGCGCCGAGGTGGCGGACCCCGAGGCGGGGTACACGGCCCGATGAGTGGGCTGTGCGGGCGGGGGCACACTCGGAGCGCTCGCCACCAGCGCCGGCGCCGGTCCAAGCTTCTCGTTGGTCCTTCCGCCGGCGCCCACCCCAGCCGACTTGCCGCAGCCTGTGCCGGCAAGGATCAGGCCGAGCGCCACAAGCACGAGCGCGGCGGGTGCATGTCTGCTGGACGAGCGCACCCGGCGAGCGTAGAGGGATCGGACTCGTCAAGCAGGCGCAAGCACCTTGGCAAGCGCGTACAGCACGCGCTCGACCTCAGTCTCCCCAAGCGGCCCGGGGCGACGAGCGAGCCCCGCGACGCGCTTCGGCCCGGCGAGCATCACACCGTCCAACTCGAGGCGGCGCCATGGCAGCCCGTCCGTACTGGCAAAGCAAAGCGCACAGCGCACGTCAACCATCTGAAGGCCGCTCTCGCGGAGTCGCTCGCGCACCACCTCAGCCTGCCTCTGAACACTTCGAACGAGCCTGGTGCGGTCGTGTCCGGCCACTCTCAATAACCGTTGACTTTGGGAGAACAGCCCGGAGACCGTCTCCACTCGAACTTTACCGCTGAGCGCCTTGGCGTCAATCACTGTCACGCCGCCTGGCCCGACCGCGAGATGGTCGATGTTTGCGCGCCCATCGCCCGACATGCGACGGTCGTGCAACAGCCGCACACCGCTATCGTCGAGCTGCTTGGCGAGACGAGCCGCCACCTTCACCTCACCGTTGGCGCCCTTCCGCCACGCGCGCGTCGAGGACGGGTCGCCGGCGATCCGGGCGAGGCCCAGCCCGAGTATCCCCAGGCGCGCGCGTGCGCGGCGCTCGCGTGCGGCGTGCAGACGCTCATAGTTGCGCCTGGAGCTGGCGCCCGCGACGCCGGGATCGACCGGAGCGGGGGCGATCGGGGCATCTCGCTCAGTAGGCGACTCAGCCAACCGTGCCCATGCGGCGCAGTCCAAGCAGCTGACGGTACGCGCGACTGGATCCCACCGGCCGTGCTCGCCAACCTGCATCTCGCGAGCGCACAGGCAGCAGCGGCCAGGCCATTTCAAGGCGAGTGCTCTGGTGTGTAAGTCTGGCATGTCGAACTGATCGACACATACGACACTTTGCTCAAGATGGGCCCAGGGAGTTGGACGCCCCTATGCCTGTGACGGGGGCTCGGCTTCCAGGCAGTACCGCATTCGTGAACGCGAGCGGCGCGAACAGCCGCGAGCCCACCGAGCACCTGCCGAGATCGGCCCTACACGCCAATCAGCACGATCCCGCTGAGCGCGGCGACCACGCCGACGAGTTGGGTTTGCGAGAGCCGCTCCCGCAGCACCGCCACCCCCAGCCCGACCGTCACGACCGGGAACAGCGAGCCCAGCACCGAGATCAGCGAAAGCTCCCCGCGAGCGGTGGCGGTCGTGTAGAGCAATGTTCCGCATATCAGCAGCAGCCCCGGGACGGTGAGCAGGGCACTGGCGCTCGAGAACCTGATTGCCCGCAGCCTGCGACCGGCCCACAAGCCGGTCAGCACCACCACTCCCACGCGCGCATCAAACAGCGCCCACGCCTGCCCGTGAGCCGAGGCGGCGGGCAGCGCCGTGAGGAACACACCGAACGCGACCGCCGACGCGGCGGCCCAGATCGCGCCCGCGCGCGGGTTCGGGTACCTGCGCGCCTGACCCGGTGTCGGTGGCGGGCGACGGGCGGCAAGCGCCGCGCCTCCCATCGCCAAGACCAAGCCGGCGGCCTGCGTCAGCTTCAGCGAATCGCCACTCGTCAGGCCCCACACGACCGGCACGATCGCGCCAATCGCGCCAATCGGCGCCACGACCGACAGCGGCGCCAGCTCGGCGGCGACATAGAAGCCGATCAGCCCACCCGCGTTGCCCGCGCCGGCCAGCAGCGCGATCCACAGCTCGGGAGTGGGGAGCGCGCGACCACCGTTCGCGGCCAGATAGAGCGCGCTCGCCGCAAGCGCAGCCACCTGGGAGAGCATCAGAACCGAGGGGAGCGTGTGGCGCCGCGCCAGCTGCGGCCCGAGGAAGTTGGAGACCCCGTAGCAAGCCGAGGAGCCGAGGGCCAGGGCGATCGCAAGCACGGCGACATCTTGGCAGCGCGTGGGCCCGGGGCGCGTCCGTGCGTTTGCCCGCACCCACGCTCGCCGGCGCTCACCGTCCCAAGCCCGCCCGCACCCAAGCTCACCCACGCTCAACGGCACCCAGTCCGCGAGCGAGTCAGGCGCCGCCGCCACGCGCGAGTCAAGCCACCATCGAGCGGCCGGCCTTGACAAGCGGATAGGGTGCTCTGAAAGGAAGGTGCACGGAGGCGCCGCCATCAAAAAGTCCACAGGCGCCCTCTACATGGGCGATATGCACGAGGAGGATTCATGCAGTCATCGAAATCGCGTCGCGCACTCGCTCTGGCGATGCTCGGCGCAGCCCTGTTTGTCCTGACCGGATCGGCGCTCGCCGCCGGCAAAGGCAAAGGGCCGGCCGCCGGCAAGGGCAAAGGAAACGGCAACGCGAAGATCACCGTCAAGGGCGGGGCAACATTCAAGCCCAACGCCTACATCAAGGACAGCGTTCACTTTGTTGCCGGCACGACGACGGTTCGCTCGGGCGGGACGGTCACGTTGACGAACTCCAGCGAAGACCCTCACACGCTGTCGATCGTCAAGCCCTCGCAGCTGCCGCGAACGCTCGCCCAGATCGAAAACTGCAAGATATGCGGCGAACTGAGCAAGGCACACGGCGTGAACCCGGAAGGCCCGCCGCCCTCAGGCCCGCCGCCGATCCCACTCGTAAACGTCGGCCCCGCCGGCTTTGACGAGCCGGGCGACTCGATCTTCGTCGGTCCCCACGGACCGGGCGGTCAGGTGAGCTTCAAGGTAACGGCTCCCGCGGGGAGCACCCTGAATTTCATGTGCATCATCCATCCGTGGATGAGGGGACGCATTCTGGTCAAGTAGTAACACCGCGGTAGGACCGCGGTAGGC
>JBARJU010000204.1:0-6857 GCA_049800435.1 Solirubrobacteraceae bacterium | reverse complement strand
GTCCGAGCCCGGCGAGCGCCGCTTCGCCGCGGTCGGGCTGCTCGAAGACGAACCACGGCTCGCCGGGCCGCCGCGAGGCGCACACCACCGCCGACGGGTCGACGTCCCTCGACAGAGCGCAGGTGATCGTCGCAAGCGTCGGGCGCCCAGAGCGGCGCGCACGCTGAAGCGCCAACTCGAGCCGCGCACGCAGCCGCTCGCGGTCCGGCGCGGTGAGCATAAACGGCGATCGCTCGCCGGTTTGAAGCACTCCTATGTCTCGCCCTTGCCGCGGGCTATGGCTATCTCGCCCGTGCGCATCATCTCGATCAGGCCAAACGGTCGGACCATGCTCTCGAACGCCTCGACCTTCTCGGTGGTCCCGGTTACCTCGACGATCACAGAGCGCTTGGTCACGTCGACGACCTTGCCTCGAAATATCTCGGTGATCTGCATCAGCTCGCCGCGCTGGGCGCCGTCGGCGGAGATCTTGAACAGCGCCAACTCACGCGCGACCGTGTCGCTGGGCTCCAGATCGCGGATCTTCAGGACGTTGACAAGCTTGTGCAACTGCTTTGTGACCTGGTCGATCGGATGGATCGCGCCATCCACCGTGAGTGTCACGCGCGAGATGTGATCGTCGTCGGTCGGACCCACCGTCAAGGTGTCGATGTTAAAGCCGCGCCTTGCGAACAGACCGGCGATGCGGGTGAGCACGCCCGACTTGTTCTCCACGAGGATCGACAGCACGTGCTTGCGTCCCGAGCGCAGGTTGCCAGAGGCCCGCAACTCCTCGAGGCTCAGCGGCTCCTTGGTGGCCGGTTCTCCCATGGCAATCACCCCACCATCTCGCGGGCGGCCTGCCCTGCCGGGATCATCGGGTAGGTGTTCTCCTCGCGCGTGACCTTCACATCGACCACGACGGGGCCGTCGGTGTCGATCGCGCGCTTCATGTCCTCGACGAGGGTGGTCTTGTCCTCGAAGCGCATCCCCGTCGCGCCGTAGGCCTCGGCGAGCTTGACGAAGTCGGGATGCGGGCCCATCTCGACCTGGCTGTAGCGCCCGTCCCAGAACAACTCCTGCCATTGGCGCACCATGCCAAGGTAGCCGTTGTTCATGATGAACACCTTGATCGGGATTTTCTCCTGAGCGCAGGTGGCGAGCTCCTGTGCGTTCATCTGCACCGACCCGTCGCCCGCGATGCAGCACACGGTCCGATCTGGGCAGCCGACCGCCGCGCCCATCGCGGCGGGCAAGCCGAAGCCCATCGTGCCGAGGCCCCCAGAGTTGATCCACCTGCGCGGCTTTGGAAAGTCGTAGTACTGGGCGGCCCACATCTGATGCTGGCCAACGTCGCTCGTCACGATCGCTTCTCCGCCGGTCGCCTCGTACAAGGCCTTCACCATGTACTGCGGCTTGATCTCACTGTCTGTCGAGTCCTCGTAGCCCAACGGATACTTCTCGCGCCAAGCTTCGATCCGCTCCCACCACTCGCCGAGACGCGCCCCATCGGCGGTCAGCGCGCGGTACTCGACAAGCAGCTTTGCGAGCACATGCTTGGCGTCGCCCACGATCGGGATGTGAGCCGGCACGTTCTTTGAGATCTCCGCCGGGTCGACGTCGATGTGGATGAACTTCGCGCGCGGAGCGAACTCGGAGAGCTTGCCGGTGATGCGATCGTCGAAGCGGGCCCCGACCGCGCAGATCAGGTCGGCCTCGTCCATCGCGTAGTTGGCGGCGCGCGTGCCGTGCATACCGAGCATCCCGAGCCATTGCGGATGAGGTGCCGCCCCGCCCACCCGCGCGGGGAAGGCGCCAAGGCCCATCAGGGTGCACGTCACCGGGAAGCGGTCGCTCGTGGCGAACTCGACAAGCTCCTCTGAGGCGTTCGCGTTGACCACGCCGCCGCCCGCATATATGACCGGACGGCGGGCCGCCGCCAGCGCCTTGGCGGCCTGGCGGATCTGCTTCTGATTGCCCTCCAGCGTCGGCTGATAGCCGGGCAGGCGCACGTCGGCCACCGGCTCATACGGAATCTCGGCCCTCGACAGATCTTGGGGGATGTCGACGAGCACCGGGCCCGGGCGCCCGGAGCGCGCCACGTGAAATGCCTCATGGATGGCGCGCGGGATTTCAAGCGGATCCTGGATCATGAAGGAGTGCTTGACGATCGGCATCGTGATCCCGATCGTGTCGGCCTCCTGGAAGCCGTCGGTGCCGAGCAGCTCGGTGCGCACCTGGCCGGTGATGAACACGACCGGCACCGAGTCCATCATCGCATCGCAGATCGGGGTGATCAGGTTGGTCGCGCCGGGGCCGCTCGTCGCGAATGCCACGCCGACCTTCCCGGTGGCCTTGGCGTAACCCTCCGCCGCATGGCCGCCGCCCGCCTCGTGGCGCACGAGGATGTGGCGAATACCGCCATCGACAAAGGCGTCGTAGGTCGGGAGGTTGGCGCCACCGGGCAAGCCGAAGACGACATCCACGCCCTCCGCCTTCAAGCATTCCATTACGGCATCTACCGCACGCATTGCACCGACCTCCTTTCATTCGAATTTGGGGTCAACATCGCGAGGGCCTCAGCAGGCCCTTGTATCGAATACAAGTCTACCAACGGGTTTTCGCCCGGCCCGCGCACGTTCCTGCCTGGCGTGGGTTGGGGAAAACGCCTTCCCCTACGCGCGCGGGGGGCGGCGCCGGACGCGGTTGCCGGCCCTCACGAGCTGCCGATCGCGACCCCGATCGCGAGCACGATCGCCCCTGCGAGCGTGACCACCACCAGCGATGAGCGCAACGACACTTTCAGGAAGCGCTCGCGCACCCACGCGATCACGAACAGCTCGACAGCCACGACGATGCCCGCAACGATCAAGGCATTGTGGGTGTCTTTGATGAGGAACGGCAGCGTATGGAAGATCCCGCCGAGCGTCGTCATGGCGCCGGTGATGGTGCCGCGCACGAGCGGGGAGCCGCGCCCGGTCTGTTCGCCCGTGTCCGAGAGTCCCTCGGAGATACCCATGCTTATGCCCGCGCCCAGCGCGGTTGAGAGGCCCACGACGAATGCGGTATGCGAGTTCGAGGAGACCGCCGCGGCGAAGATCGGCGCGATCGAGGAGACGGTGCCGTCAATCATGCCGACGAGCGCGGGCTGCACCACGCGCAGCACGAAATCGCGCTCGTCCTCGAAGCCGGCGCGCTGGATCAGGCGAGCAATCAACGACGTGCCGGGCCGAGGAGTCGTCTTGACGTTGGTATTCATGGCGGTCAGGACAGCCTATGCAACGGACCCGCTTAGGCCGGCCTAAACCTGCGCCTCCCCGGGCGAGGTGGCGGCGATCGGCCGGAGTACGTGGCGGCGGCGGTTACCCGGCGTGCGTGACAACGACGGTCAGCCGGCGTGCCTGGCGGCGACGGTCAGCCGGCGTGCGTCGCGGCGCGAGCGGCGGATTCTGGCGCGAGCAGCTGCTCGGGATAGTCGAGCTCCTCGCCACAGCGCGTGCACAACGAGTCGTATGCCTTGGTCACGCGCCCACACTTGGGGCACCGGCGGCGGGGCTCGTCGCGCTCGTAGCGGTAGGCGATCGCTGCCATCAGGCCGAAGAATGGGACGACCGCCGAGATCAAAAACCACAGCGCGAACGACGAGCCCTTGATGCGCCCGACGATCCCGCCGGCGAGGCCGAAGCAGAGAGCGATGGCTAGATAGGCCAAGGGTAAGCCTCCAGGCTGACCATCGCCGGCGGCCTCAGAGCAGGACGCGCAGCGCCCAGATGACCGCGACCACGGCCAAGATCACGACCACGAAGCCCGCGACCGCCACGGCGACGCCGATGAGGACGTGCAGCAGGAAGTAGCCCACCACCAGCAACACCAGGATCGCGACGATCGTGCGCCCAAGAGAACCGGCCGAGGAGGAACTCGATGAAGACTCGTTCATATACCTACAGCGTACCTCAAAGCCGAGCGGCCTCAACAGGGCCACGCGGCCGGGCAGGCTCGGAAACCCTGCCCGGCCGCCTGTCCCCCGTGATGGGGGGCGCCCCAGTCACCGCGAGGAGGGGACTCGCGACGAGGCTTGGCCCACATGCCATCCGTGGCTGTGAACGTCGGTCTGTCTAGGGAACACGTGGCACGTTCCCCAAGCACGGCGCCGGCGGGCGGTCCAGCCCATGGGAGCGCCCAACGCTCGTGAGGCGATAGCGTCGAATGCGCAATCCCTGGCCCGGCACGTCTCCGGCGTCCTCCGGCAGCAGGAGAAACCGCCGGGGTGGAGTCATCGAATTTGAGGCTGGCCTGTTCATGGTCCACATATTGGCGTTGCACGGGTCTGCTGCCTTTGGCCTGACGTCCAAAATGTGCGCCGGGCCGGTGTGGAGAGTGCGAGGCCGAGGGAGCGCGCGGTATGTGTTCGTTTTTAGGCAATTCACGATAGTGACTACTAAATGTAGTTACTATAGTAGTCAAGAGAAAAAGTGTATCTGTGCGCCCGCTCTACTGGACAGCTCGCACAGGCCCCCCACCATCTCCAGTCTCTATGCCCCCAACTGCTCGTTCACCAGCCGCGTGACCTCGCCGCCGTCGGCTCGGCCCTTGGTCTCGCGCATCACGTAGCCCACGATCGGCCCGATCGCCTTGGGATTGCCGGCGCGGATCTTCTCCGCGGCGTCCCCGTTGGCCGCAATGGCCGCCGCCACGACCGCCGCCAGCTCGTCTCCCCCGTCAAGTGCCTCCAGACCCTCCGCCTCCACGATCGCAAGCGCCTCGCCGCCGACGGCGACGAGGCGGTCGAGCACCTGTCGGGCGGCGCCGACAGAGACGCGCTTGGCCACCACCAGCCCGCACAGCACGGTGAGCGCGGCGGGCGTGACACGCGAGTCGGCCGGGTTCTCACCGTCGGGGAGGCGTGAGAGCAGGTCGGCGACGATCCAGTTGGCGAGCGTCTGCGGCGGCGCGGGCGGGTCCACATCGGCGGAGAGCGCCTGCTCGAAGTAGTCGCCGAGCTCCGCCCGGAAGGCGAGCCTGCGGGCTATCTCAGTGCTCAGACCCACCTCCCGCTCGAAGCGTTCGGCGCGGGCTGCGGGCAGCTCTGGCATGGCAGCGCGGGCGGCGTCGAGCATCGCATCGTCGACCGCGATCGGGACGAGGTCGGGCTCGGGGAAGTAACGATAGTCGTGGGCTTCCTCCTTGGAGCGCAACGAGGTGATACGACCCGAGGCGGGGTCGTAGTGGAGTGTCTCCTGCGAGACCCTGCCACCACCGCGGAGGACCTCTTCCTGGCGTGCGACCTCAGCGCGGATGCCCCGTTCGATGAAGCGGAAAGAGTTCATGTTCTTGAGCTCCGTCTTTACGCCGAGCTCGCTCGTGCCGACGGGGCGCACCGAGATGTTGGCGTCACAGCGCAGCGAGCCCTCCTCCATGTTGACGTCGCTGACGCCGAGCTGGCGGATCGTGGTGCGCAGCAGCCGCAGCCACTCGCCCGCCTGCTCGGCGGAGCGTAGGTCGGGCTCGGTGACGATCTCAGCGAGCGGAGTGCCCCCGCGGTTGAAGTCCACGATCGAGGCGTCCGAGGCGTGAATCCGGCCACTTGAGCCGACGTGAACGAGCTTGGCGGCGTCCTCCTCGAGGTGGACGCGGTGGATCCGCACCTCGGCCAGGTGCCCCCCAAGGCACAGGGGCTCGTCGTACTGGGAGATCTGGTAGCCCTTGGGGAGGTCGGGATAGAAGTAGTTCTTGCGGTGGAAGATCGAACGGGACGCCAGCTCCGAGCCCATCGCCATCCCGATCATCAGGCCGAAGTGGATCGCTCGGGCGTTGGCGACGGGCAGCGCGCCGGGCAGGCCGAGGCAGACTGGGCAGGTGCGCGTGTTGGGGGGCTCACCGAAAGACAGCTCGCACCCGCAGAACATCTTTGTGGCGGTCGCGAGTTGAATATGGATCTCAAGGCCGATGACGGGCTCGTAGACGGTCATGTTCGCGCCGTCGTGGAATCGAAGCCGATCGCCTGCTCAAGCGCGTAGGCCGCATCGAGGATGCGGTTCTCACTAAATGCCGGCCCGGCAAGTTGCAAGCCGACCGGCAGACCGTCGCTCAAGCCGCACGGGATCGAGATCGCGGGAATGCCGGCCAGGGACATCGGGACCGTGCAGAAGTCGTTGAGGTACATCGCGAGCGGGTCGCCGGTCTTGGCGCCGAGCTCGAACGCGACCGTGGGGCTCGTGGGAGTGGCGACGAAGTCGACGCGCTCGAACACGGTGCGGAAGTCCTCGACGATCTTCGTGCGCACCCGCTGGGCGCGGCCGTAGTAGGCGTCGTAGTAGCCGGAGGAGAGCGCATAGGTGCCGAGCATGACGCGCCGCTTGACCTCCGCCCCGAAGCCGTCGTGGCGAGTGTGGGTGTACATCCCCGCCAGGTCGCTCGCGCTCTCGACGCGAAGCCCGTAGCGAACGCCGTCGAAGCGGGCGAGATTCGAGGAGGCCTCGGCGGGCGCGATCACGTAGTAGGCCGACAGGGCGTGCGGGGCGTGCGGGAGGCGCACACGCTCGACCTTCGCTCCGAGCTCTTCGGCCTTTTCCACCGCCGCCGCGAAGGCTTGCAGTACGCCGGCTTCGATTCCCTCGCCCGTGAGCTCCTCGGGGACGCCCAGCCGCACACCGTCGAGGCGCTCGGCGGAGGGCAGCGAGATGTCGTGCGGGAACTCCAGCGAGGTGGCGTCGCGCTCGTCGCGGCCGATCATGTGGCGGAACATGAGAGTTGCGTCTGTGACGTCGCGCGTGAGCGGGCCGGCCTGGTCGAGCGAGGAGGCGAACGCGATCATGCCGTAGCGCGACACGGCCCCGTAGGTCGGCTTGAGCCCGACGATCCCGCACAGCGCCGCGGGC
>JBARJU010000203.1:0-11735 GCA_049800435.1 Solirubrobacteraceae bacterium | reverse complement strand
GGGTCGAGACGCACCGGCACAGCCATCGCGTCCGGTAGGCGACACGCCGCGTCGAACAGCTCGAGGCCCTCGACGCTTGAGAGCATCGCGAAACCCGAGCGGGCGAGCCGCTCGCGCAGAGCGCCGTCCGCGTCGCCGCCGATCTGCTCCCAGAGTCCCCAAGCCAGCGAGATGCTGGGCAGGTCGTGGGCGCGGCGATGGGCCGCGAGCGCATCCAGGAAAACGTTGGCGGCCGCGTAGTTGGCCTGGCCGGCGTTTCCGAATGTGCCTGCCGCCGAGGAGAACAGCACGAACATCGAGATGTCCATCTGCTCGGTGAGCTCGTGCAAGTGCCACGCGCCGTCGAGCTTGGGTGCGAGCACGCGATCGACGTGCGCGGGCGTGAGCGAGTCGACCACGCCGTCGTCCAGTACTCCAGCCGCGTGCACGACGCCCCCCAGCGGGCGATCCTCCGGAAGCGTTGCCAGCAGCTCGCGCAGCCGATCGCGGTCGCTGACATCGCAGCTGGCGATCGTCACCCGCGCTCCGAGCTCCCCCAGCTCGTGCTCGAGAAGCGCGGCGCCCTCGGCGTCCCTTCCCCTCCGTCCGGTCAGGAGCAGGTCCCGCACACCGTGCTCGGCCACAAGGTGCCTGGCCACAAGGCTGCCGAGCGCGCCGGTGCCGCCGGTTATCAACACCGTTCCTCGCCACGCCGGCGCGTCTGCCGCGGCAATCGGCTCAGTGAGTCTCGCTTGGAGCCGTGCGGCGAGGACTTCGCCGTCGCGCAGCGCAAGCTGCGACTCGTCGAGCTCGACAGCGCCGGCCAGCGCAGCCCGGGACGCATCGGCGCCGTCGATGTCGAGAAGCACGAGCCGCCCCGGGTTCTCAGACTGCGCGCTGCGCACCAGACCCCACAGCGGCGCGGCGGACAGGTCGGTCACGTCCTCGCCGGTCCGCGTCGCGATGGCCCCGCGCGTGACCGCCACGAGCCGCGTATCGGCAAGCCGCTCGTCGGAGAGCCACTCCTGGAGCAGGCCGAGCACACCCTTCACGTACGTGTGCGCAGCTTCGGGCAGCTCTCCATCCCACGCCGGCGCACCGGCGTGCTCGAGCGCACTCGAGATCCATCCGTCGCTTGCGCTCGTGAGATCCACCAACACGAGCTGTGGGGCCTGCAGGCCCCCGTCGAGCGCCGCACCGAGCGCCGCGACGCTCTCGTGCGCCTCGACGCTCGACCCGCTCGCACGCAGAGCCTCGACGAGGTCCGCGTCCACCGCGCCAAGCGTGGCCCAGCGATTGCCGACCGTCCGATCGGGGGAGCCCGCGGGGATCCAGTCCAGGCCGAACAGCGATCGACGGGTGCTCGTGCTCACCGCGCCAAGCTGCTCGGGAGCGAGACGCCGCACGCTCAGCGAGTCGACGGACAGGACGGGAACCCCCGCGGAATCGGTTAGCTCGAGCGATACCGTGTCCTCCCGCGTGGGTGTCAAACGCGCCCGCAGCGAGCTCGGACCCGAGCGGTGGAGACATACCGAGCCCCAGGCGAATGGCACGAGCAGCCCGTCCCGCGCCAGACCGTCAGGGGGTGGACAATCGCCGTCCGCCAACCCGCCGCCGAGCGAGTGCAGCGCGGCGTCGAGCAGCGCGGGATGCACGCCGAACGCGCGCTCCTCCCCCTGTGCCTCCGAAAGGGCAACCTCGGCAAACACATCCTCGCCGTCTCGCCACGCCGCGCGCAGGCACTGGAACGCTGGGCCATAGTCGAAGCCCTGGCTTGCGAGGCGATCGTAGAGAGCCTCCACGTCGATCGCCCGCGCACCCGATGGGGGCCACGGCTCGCCGGCCTGGATTCCGACCGACCGAGCAGCGCCGACGTCCAACTCGGCGGCGAGTGTGCCGCGCGCATGACAGGTCCACGACTGCTCGCTCCAACGCTCCTCGGCCGAGTCCTCTGAGCGTGAGTGGATCGCTACCGGTCGCTCGCCCGCCTCGTCGAGCTCGCCCACCGTGAGTTGGATATGCACAGGACTCGACTCGGGGAGCACAAGCGGCGTTTGCAGCATGAGCTCCCGCACGCTCTCGCAGCCTGCCCAGGCGCCCGCGTGCAATGCAAGCTCCAGCAAAGCGGCTCCCGGAAGCAATATGACGCCCGCGCCGGCATGGTCGGCCAGCCAGGGGTGCTCCCGCAACGAGATCCGGCCGGTCAGCAGCCAGCCGCGATCTTCGGCGAGCTCCACGGCTGCCTGCAGAAACGGGTGGTTGGCGTCGGCCTGCCCGGCGCGGGACATGTCGCCGCGAGCGTCGCCGCACTCTATCCAGTAGCGATCGCGCTGGAAGGCGTAGGTCGGCAGCCGCGGCAGCCGACCCTCCCAGCCCCCAAACAGCGACCCCCAGTCGACGGCAACGCCACGTACCCACAAGTTGGCAAGCGACATCGAAAAGCGCCGCGGACCACCCTCCTTGCGGCGCAGCGAACCGGTGATCGCGAGCGCATCGTCGCGATCGAGAGCGTCGTCCGCGGTCTCCTCGATAACCGTGGACAGCACGGGGTGTGGGCTCACCTCGACGAATGTGCGGCATCCCTCCTCGAGCAACCTGCGGACGGTCGGTTCGAGGAGCACGGTTTGACGTGCGTTGCGATACCAGTACTCGGCATCGAGGCTTGCGGTATCCATGAGCCCAGCGGTTACCGTCGAGTAGAACGGAACTTCGCCCGCCCGTGGCGTCACCGACGAGCAGACCTCGAGCAGGTCCTCGCGCAGAGCCTCGACCTGTGGGGAGTGTCCCGCCCCGACCGCCGCCGCGATCTCGCGGGCGCGGATGTCCGCGGAGGCACACTCGCGCAGGAGCTCGTGGACCGCGTCCCGCTCGCCGGACACCGAGACGGACCTCGGCCCATTCACTGCCGCGATCACGATTCGCTCGCCCCAAGGCCGCAATCGCTCCGCAAGCTCCTCGGCCCCGAGCGAAATCGAAGCCATCTGGCCCCTACCGACGAGGCGAGCAAGCACCTGGCTGCGCAGCGCCACCATGCGTGCGGCTTCGCCCAGCCGCAGCGCGCCCGCGACATGCGCCGCGACTATCTCCCCCTGGGAGTGCCCGACCACGATGTCGGGACGCACGCCGCATGCTTCCCACAGTCCGGCGAGCGACACCATCATCGAGAAAAGCGTCGGGTGCAGAACGTCCACGCGCTCGAGCCCGGGCGCACCGCTCTCCCCGCGAAGCACTTCCGTCAGCGACCAATCGACATGCGGCGCGAGCGCCTCCTCGCAAGCACGGATGCGCTCCGCGAATATTGGGGAGCAGTCGAGCAGCTCGAGACCCATTGCGGCCCATTGGGAGCCTTGGCCGGGAAACACGAACACGACCTTGCCGTTGCCCCTTGTGCCCGTACTCCCACGTACGGCCGCGACCGTCGAACGATCGCCCGCGAGCAAGCGCAAACCATCCAGCAACTCCGTGCGGGATTCACCGAGAAGCACCGCCCGCTGCTCGAGCGCCGGACGACGCGCGAGGGCATGCCCGACCCCGCCCAGCTCGCGGTCGGGCTCGGCTGCGACCCACTCGAGCATCCGCCTTGCCTGAGCACGCAAACCGGCCTCGCCACGTCCCGAGAGCAGCCACGTGGTGACGCCATCCCCCAGCAACCCACGAGATGGCGACTCCTGCTGCTCTTCATCGTCCTCGCCGATCTCGGCGCCGGAAGGCTCCTCGACGATCACGTGCGCGTTCGTGCCGCTCATCCCAAACGACGAGACGGCCCCGCGCCGCGGATCCTCGGCCGGTGGCCAGGCGGCCGGCTCGCGCAGGAGCGAGACGGCGCCGGAGGACCAGTCGACCTGCGTGGAGGGCTCATCGACGTGCAACGTCATTGGCAGCACGCCGTGACGGAGGGCCATCACGAGCTTGATGACCCCGGCGACGCCGGCGGCTCCCTGCGTGTGGCCTATGTTCGACTTGATGGACCCGAGCCGCAGCGGGCGCTCCGACGGACGCGACTGACCGTAGGTGGCGAGCAGCGCCTGTGCCTCGATCGGGTCGCCGAGCGGAGTGCCCGTTCCATGGCCCTCCACTACGTCCACCTGCGCCGCCGAGAGACCCGCCGCCACGAGCGCCTGCTGGATCACCCGCCGCTGGGAGGGGCCGTTGGGGGCCGTCAGACCATTGCTTGCTCCATCCTGATTGACGGCGCTACCCCTGACGACCGCCAGCACCTCGTGGCCGAGCCGCCGTGCGTCGGAAAGCCGCTCGAGTACAAGCGCGCCGGCGCCCTCCCCCCAGGCGGTGCCGTCGGCGGCGTCGGCGTAGGACTTGCAACGCCCGTCGGCTGCCAGGGCACGCTTGCGGCTGGAGTCGACAAACGCGCCCGCGGTCCACAGGACCGTCACACCGCCGGCCAGTGCGAGCGAGCATTCGCCCGCGCGAAGCGCCTGGCACGCGAGGTGCAGCGTCACCAGCGAGGAGGAGCAAGCCGTGTCCACCGAGAGGGCGGGACCCTCCAGGCCGAGCGTGTATGCGACGCGCCCGGACACGACGCTGCCCGCGCTGCCCGTCGCGACGAAGCCCTCCAGCTCCGAGGGAACACCGAGGGTCGCGTAGTCCTTGTACATCACGCCGGCAAACACGCCCGTGTCGCTGCCCCGCAACGCGAGCGGGTCGAGGCGCCCGTCTTCGAGCGCCTCCCAGCAGACTTCGAGCAGCAGCCGCTGCTGGGGATCGGTGGCAAGCGCCTCTCGCGGACTGATTCCGAAGAAGTCCGCGTCGAATTCTCCGGCGTCGTGCAGAAACCCGGCCTCGCGCACGTAGCTCGTGCCGGAGTGGTCAGGATCGGGGTGGTAGAGCCGCTCCAGGTCCCAGCCTCGATCCGCCGGAAAGCCAGAGATCGCGTCGCGACCGTCGGCGAGCAACTCCCACAGATCTTGCGGCGAGACAATGCCACCCGGATAGCGGCAACCCATGCCCACGATCGCGATCGGCTCACCGCCCCGCTCTTCGACCTGGCGCAAGCGTCGACGCGTGTCGTGCAGGTCAACCGTGACCCGCTTCAGATAGTCGAGGACCTTCTCGTCCTCGCTCATCTCGAACCCAGCTCCGCGTCGATGAACTCGAAGACCTGAGCGGCAGTGGCCGACTCCATCTGCTCGGCGACGCCGTCCCGCTCATCGCGCTCATCGCCCAACCCCAACATGATCGCCTTCAGCCGCTTGGCGATCCTCACACGCTCGACATCGTCTGAGGCAAGCGAGGCAAGCGTGCGCTCGAGCGTGTCGAGGCCGGCGTCCATGGTGACCTCGACAGCGATCGCGCCAGAGCCGGCGAGCTCGCCGAGCAAGTATTCGGCAAGCGCGGCGGAGGTGGGATAGTCGAACACGAGCGTAGCCGGCAGGCGCAAACCGCTGAGGAGGCTCAGAGCGTTGCGCAACTCGACCGCGGCGAGCGAGTCGAAGCCGAGCTCCTTGAACGTGCTCTGCGGGTCGATGGCGTCAACAGAGGTGTGCCCGAGGACCGCGGCCACCTGACTGCGCACCGTCTGCAGCACGAGGTGCTCGCGCTCGTGATCGTGGGCGCCAGATAGGCGCCGCGCGAGCGACGCGGACCCAGCCTGCTCGGTGCGGCGAGCGGTGCCCGGCGCCAGATCTCGCAGCAGCGCCGGGAGGGTTCCAGCCCTGGCTTGTGTTCGCAGCGATGTCCTGTCCAGGCGGACTGGCACGATCACGGCGCGGTCGACGGCATGGGCGGTGTCGAACAGGTCGAGACCATGTTCGGTGGAGAGCGCTCGCACGCCCCCGCGCGCCATGCGCGCCCGATCGGCATCCCCCAACCCACCAGCCATCCCGGTGTCCTCCCACGCACCCCACGCCAACGACACGCCAGGCAAGCCCCCTGCCCGACGGTGCTCGGCAAGCCCATCCAAGAACGCGTTAGCGGCCGCATAGCTGGCCTGACCCGGACTACCCAACGTCCCAGCCACAGACGAGAACAACACAAACGCATCCAACCCAAGACCAGCGGTCAACTCGTGCAAGAACCACGCCCCGTCCGCCTTCGGGGCGAGCACCCGATCGACCCGCTCAACGGTCAACGAGTCGATCACGCCGTCATCGAGCACCCCCGCGGCATGCACCACACCACGCAACGGGTGCTCCACCGCAACCGAGGAGAGCAACGCCTTCAACTCCTCCCGATCGGACACATCGCATGCAGCGACACGCACGCTCGCCCCAAACCCCGACAACTCCGCTTCGAGCTCGGTGACCCCGGGAGCACGACTGCCGCCGCGACTCACGAGCAACAGATGACGCACCCCGCGCTCTCTCACCAAATGCCTCGCCAACACAGCGCCCAACCCACCCGTACCACCAGTCACCAACACCGTGCCATCCCCCCCCAAGAACGACCCCCCATCCCCCAAAAAGGAAGCACCCTCATCCACACGCGCAAGACGCGGCACCAGCGTCCTTCCCCCACGAACGGCAAGCTGTGACTCACCCAAAGCAACCGCCACCTCAAGCGCCCCCGGCAACACATCCCACGACGCCTGCTCACCATCCACATCCACCAACAAGAACCGACCCGGGCTCTCCAACTGAGCGCTGCGAACCAGACCCCACACCGCGGCGCCAGCCAAATCCGGCGCACCATCCCCAGCACCCACTACGACCGCTCGCTGGGTGACAAGCCCCAAACGCGAAGCAGACGAACCCTGCAACAACTCGAGCGCCACACCCACCCGCTCACGAACAACACCCGGAACCCCACTACCCACCGGCGCTTCACCATCCAACACAACCCACTCCACAGCAGGCGCACCCGACGGCGCACCCGCCCCAACCGTCTCAACCCACTCCACCCCGAACAACGAGCTTTGAGCAGGCGGACGCGCCGAGCCAAGCCGATCGGAAGCCAGCGGACGCAACGCAAGCGAGTCCACCGACGCCACCAGGCCACCGTCCTCGTCGGCGAGGAGCAGCGACACCGCCTCACCGTCTGCACGTGAGATGCGCACCCGCAGCGTCGACGCGGCGCCATGCAAGGCGACGCCACTCCACGCGAACGGCAGCCGTGGCCCGCTGTCGGTCTCACGCTCACCGTTGAGGGCGATCGCGCCGAGCACGTGCAGCGTCGCGTCGAGCAACGCCGGATGCAGCTCAAAACCGTCGAAGTCTCCACCTTGCTCGCCGGCTGGGGAGACCTCTGCGAACAGCTCATCCCCACAACGCCACGCTGCCCGCAGCGCGTTGAAGGGGGGGCCGTACTCGAGTCCACCGTCGGCGAGCACGTCGTAGACCTGCTCGACATCCAGCGGCTCGGCGTCTGGGGGCAGCCACGACTCTCCCGCCATGGCGCTCGCCTGCTCGCGCAGCCCGAGCTCCCTGTCGGAATGTTCGCGTGGGGAGAGCTCTCCGCTTGCGTGGCGAGTCCACGTTCGCTCCTCTAGAGACGCCCCCACCGAATCCTCCAGCGGGCACGAGTCGATGCCCACGGTGCGGCGACCGGCGGCGTCCGCCGGTCCCACCGAGAGCTGCAGCTGCACGCGCTCGCGCTCCCCGAGAGCGAGCGGCGCCTCCAGGGTGAGCTCTGCGAGCCACTCGCATCCGACCTGAGCCCCTGCGTGCAGGGCGAGCTCCACGAAGGCGACCCCGGGGACCAGCGCGACGCCCCTTACGGTGTGCCCGGCGAGCCACCGCTGCTCCCGCAGGGAGAGGCGCCCAGTGAACAACAAGCCTCGATCGCCCGCCAGCGCAACCGCCGCGCCCAGCAGCGGGTGTCCGGTAGAGCTCTGGCCGGCCGCACTCACGTCCCCCGCATGAGCACTCGGGGCGTCGAGCCAGAAGGACTGCCGGCGGAACGGGTACTTCGGCAGACCCACCCGTCGAGCACCGCCCCCACGGAAGCACTCGGCCCAGTGGACATCCACGCCTCGGCCCCACACACACGCCATCGCGCCGAGGAACGTCCTCACCTCCTCGCGTCCGGCTCGCGACACCGAGACCGCCTCGCCACGAGCACCGTCCGCGGAGAGGCAGTCGCGGGTCATGGCGCTCAGCACGCCGTCGGGCCCGAGCTCGAGGAAGTGCCCGACGCCGTGATCGGCCAGCCATCTAACCCCGTCGGCGAAGCGAACCGTTTCGCGCACGTGACGAACCCAGTAGCCGGGATCGCAAAGCTCGCCGGAGACGACCTCCCCGGTGACGTTCGAGACGATTGGGATACGCGGCTCGGCGAACGACACGCGCGTGGCGACCTCGCCGAACTCCTCGAGCATCGCATCCATCCTCGGCGAGTGAAACGCATGGCTGACCTGCAGCCGCTTTGTCTTGCGCCCCCGCTCTCGCCATGTGCCGGCGAGCTCGAGCACGAGCCCCTCCTCGCCGGAGAGCACCGCCGAGGAGGGGCCGTTGACCGCAGCCAGCCCCACCCGATCCTCCAATCCCGCGACGCTCGCGAGGAGCTCCTCGGCCGAAGCCTGCACTGACACCATCGCCCCCCCTGGCGGCAGGGCGCCCATCAGCCTGCCCCGAGCAGTCACGAGCGTACATGCGTCCTCGAGCGAGAACACCCCCGCGACGTGCGCAGCTGTTATCTCGCCAATCGAGTGACCGAGCAGGAAGTCCGGGCGCATCCCCCATGCCTCCACCAGCCGGAAGAGCCCCAGCTCGAGCGCGAAGAGCCCGGCCTGGGTGAACAGGGTCTGGTCGAGCATGGCCTCCCGGCGAGCCCGCTCGCTCGACTTGCCAGTATCGAACATCACTTCCTGGAGCGAGCACCCCAGCGGCTCGTCCAGGTGCTCGCACACCTCGTCGAGAGCGTCCCTGAAGATGGGGAACGCGCGGTGAAGCTTGGCGCCCATGCCCACGCGCTGGGCGCCCTGACCAGAGAACAGGAAGGCGAGCCCGCTGCGCTCGGAGGCTCGGGCTTGGGACTCGGCTGCGCGATGAGCGAGGTCCACACCACGCTCGCCCCCTGCGAGCAAGCGGAGGTCGGCGAGCAGCTCCGCCCGGTCACCGCCGACGAGCGCCGCGCGCTCTGCGAGCAGCGGGCGCATGGCAAGCGAGAGTCCGACGTCCCCCGGCGCGAGTAGCTCGTCGCGCTCCACGTGCTCCAGCAGTCGTCGTGCCTGAGCGAACAGATCCGGCTCCTCGCGCGCCGAGAGAATCCATGGCAGCAGAGCCCCGCTTGCCCGATCCTCGCCCCTCGCCGCGCCCCCTTCGACCACACCCTCGACAGGGGCCACCTCCCCCGCTCTCGGCGCACCTTCCAGAGTCACCTCTTCAGCTGCCGTCGAAGCCTCCCCCGAGGCTGACCGTTGCTCGCGCGCAAGCGTGCCCACCGCGCCCTGCTCGATGATGACATGCGCGTTGGTGCCGCTCATCCCGAACGACGACACCGCTGCGCGCCGCGGCCGCTCGGCCTGGGGCCACGGGATAGTCTCGGTGAGCGGAGACACCGCGCCGGCCGACCAGTCCACCTGGCGGGAGGGGGTGTCGACGTGCAGCGTGCGTGGGAGCACGCCGTGGCGCATGGCCATCACCATCTTGATGACCCCCGCCACTCCCGCGGCGGCCTGGGTGTGGCCGATGTTCGACTTGACAGAGCCAAGCCACAGCGGACTCTCGGGTGGGCGCGACTGACCATAGGTGGCTAGCAGCGCCTGTGCCTCGATCGGGTCTCCGAGCCTCGTGCCGGTGCCGTGCCCCTCGACGGCGTCCACCTGCTGGGGCGAGAGTCCAGCGTTGGCGAGCGCCTGGCGGATCACCTGCTGCTGCGAGGGCCCGTTGGGGGCGGTGAGGCCATTGCTCGCTCCGTCCTGGTTGATCGCGCTGCCACGGACCACCGCAAGCACCGAATGGCCGAGACGCCGGGCATCGGAGAGCCGCTCGAGCACGAGCACGCCGACGCCCTCGCTCCAGCCGGTGCCGTCGGCGGCGTCCGCGTAGGACTTGCAACGCCCGTCCGCCGCGAGACCGCGCTGACGAGAGAACTCCAGGAACACCGCCGGTGTCCACATCACCGTCACCCCGCCCGCCAGCGCGAGCGAGCATTCGCCGCCGCGCAGCGCCTGAGCGGCCCAGTGCAACGCCACGAGCGAGGAGGAGCAGGCGGTGTTGACCGACACCGCGGGGCCCTCCAAGCCAAAGGTGTAGGCCACTCTTCCGGACACGATGCTCCCTGCGCTGCCGGTCCCCAGATAACCCTCGAGGCCCGCCGCCCGAGGGCCGGCGATGCCGCTGCCGTAGTCCTGGTACATGACCCCGGCGAACACTCCGGTCGGGCTGCCCCGCAGCGAGCGCGGATCGATGCCGGCGTCTTCGAAAGCCTCCCAACTCGCTTCGAGCAGCAGGCGCTGCTGTGGATCCATCGCGAGCGCCTCACGGGGACCCACGCCGAAGAACGCGCAGTCGAAGTCGCCGGCGTCGCGTACGAACCCGCCCTCGGTGGCATAGCTCGTCCCCGAGTGGTCGGGATCGGGGTCGTACAGCGAGTCGATATCCCACCCGCGATCGCCAGGGAACGGTGAGATCGCATCGACACCGTCGGCAACCACGCGCCACAGCTCCTCCGGTGAGCCGACCCCGCCCGGATAACGGCAGCTCATGCCAACGATCGCGATCGGCTCCTCTACGGTCCTTTGGATGGAGATCCTTGGGGCGTTCTCGGGGGTCTCGCCGCTCATGGTCTCCAGCAGGCGATCGGCCAGCGCTGTGGGGCTTGGGTAGTCGAACACGAGGGTCGCGCTGAGGCGCAGACCGGTGAGCGCGTCGAGCCGGTTGCGCAACTCGACGGCGGCGAGCGAGTCGAAGCCGAGCTCCTTGAAGGAGCGCTGCGGCTCGATCGCCTCGGCGGAGCCGTGGCCGAGCACGCCCGCGGTCTCGGCACGCACCAGCTCGAGCACGAGTCGCCCGCGCTCGGGCCCGGACGAATCGCCAAGGAGTCGCGAGAGCGATCCCGACACCGCCGGCCCCGCGCGGCGCACCGGCGTCGGCACGATCCCGCGCAGCAGCGGAGGCAGGTTTCCCGCGCTGGCTCCTGTTCGCAGCGCGGAGCGGTCGAGGCGTATAGGGACCATGACGGCGCGGTCAGCTGCATGAGCGATGTCGAACAGGTCGAGGCCCTGCTCGGTCGAGAGCGCTCGGACGCCCCCGCGAGCCATACGCACACGATCGGCCTTCCCCAACTGCGAGGTCATGCCGGCGTCCTGCTCCCAAGCACCCCACGCCAACGACACGCCCGGCAAACCCAACGCCCGGCGATGCTCGGCAAGCCCATCCAGGAACGCGTTCGCCGCCGCATAGTTTCCCTGCCCAGGGCTACCCAACGTGCCGGCGACCGACGAGAACAAGACAAACGCGTCGAGACCGAGACCGGCGGTCAACTCGTGCAAATACCACGCGCCATCCACCTTCGGCGCAAACACACGATCCAACCGCTCAACGGTCAGAGAGTCGATCACCCCGTCATCGAGCGCCCCCGCGGCATGCACGACACCACGCAACGGATGCTCCACCGCAACCGAGGAGAGCAACTTCTTCAACTCCTCCCGATCGGACACATCGCACGCCGCGACACTCACACTCGCCCCCAGCCCAGACAACTCCGCGAGGAGCTCGCCAGCCTCCGGAGCGTCACTGCCACGCCGACTCAGGAGCAACAGGTGACGCACCCCGCGCTCTCTCACCAAGTGCCTCGCCAACACGGCGCCCAACCCACCCGTACCACCAGTCACCAACACCGTGCCATCCCCCCCCAAGAAC
>JBARJU010000202.1:0-13982 GCA_049800435.1 Solirubrobacteraceae bacterium | reverse complement strand
GACGTGAAGTTCAAGGACGGCATCAAGGTCACAGACGACGAGAACCAGGACAACGAGACGACAGACGAGAGGGTCGCCGCCTGATCATCCTTCATCGCCAAATCCACAACATTTGACAATTGCTCTCGCCTCGGGAGCGGAAGGCGTTGACCCCGGCCATGACGGTGTAGAGCAGCTTGCCAGCCGGACTGTCATCGATGCGCTCAAGCGTCGACTCTAGCTTGGCCCCGTGCTTTCCTATCTCCGACAGCAGCCAGAGGGCATCGAAGTCTCAACGTGCGTCTTGACGCGGCCGCCCGGAGGTCGAATCCGAGAGACCGCCCATCGCCTACTCTGCCTCAGAGGCTGTGAGCATCTGCCGAATCGCGTCTTCGGCGAGTCGTTCTACGTCTAGCCAAGGGAGGCTCTGGACCTGAGCTCGCATTCGGGCGTCATCGCCGGCGGCGCTGATGGCCTTCTTACGCGCCTTGTCTGGTCCGAGTTCCCTCGTGGCAGCGTCGAGAGCTTGCTTAAGCTTCGCGCGCTGCGTTGCGCTGCCGATCATTTCGTCGGCTGCTCCGGGCGGGAGCCGACCGAAGGCCTGATCTGCGACCAGGCCCCCGATGAACGCGGCATCCTTCTTCAGCTGCTTTACCGCCTCGCTATCGAACCAGCCCACAACTTACCCCCAAACGTTGACCAGAGCACGCGAGCATAGCGCGTCGTAAATCGCTTGCTTTGGTTCGGTTCAGCGGCTGTCAGCGGACGGTATAGTTCCGCCCGTTCGACCGTGAGAGATTGGGGAGACTATGCAGTCGCAGAAAGAGCTGTTGATCGAGTGGACCAGGCAATGCTTTCAGGCCGCTGGTCTCGAGACCAGCGACAAAGAGGTGCGCAAATTTGCTGCGACCGCCGCAAATGAAGTTATCAACGACGGGTACATGGGCTTCGCGGAAGGCAAATTCTGTGCCTCACGGATCGGGCTCCAATTCGGTTGCCGGCGGAATCTTAGTTCCGGGGTTCATCGCCTATCTCAATCGGTCGGCACCCCAAAGCGAGGAGAGGCGACTTGAGGCATTTGACGAGATTGTTCAGCGCTTCGTCGATCTGACTACGACGGCGGAGGCCGCCGTGATCGGGCCTCTAATGAACACGAACCGCGCGGTCAACGCGGCCAATGAGATTCTTCAGCAGTACTTCGAAGTACGGAGCGAGGAATTCGTTCAGATGCTCCACGATGGCTTCGGTGACGGCGACACACCGGCAATCGATATGTCGAAGGTTACCGCCGGAAAGGCGATGGCTGGAAGCGGCTGCGCAGTAGCTGCGCTTGCGAATCGTATGCTGCATGGTCATACCTGCTTCGCTCCTCGTCATCGTCTGATCGAGAGTTGAACATCTGCGGCTAGCGACGGGACACTGTCTGCCCTGCAACGCCGAATGTGCGACGTTAGTCTGCGCCTTTAGGCGACGTAGAGTCATACGGTCGTAAGCCGTATGACTATAACTGGGGTAGTCGGCGAAGTCGGAACGTGCTCCCCGCCTACCAAGAGTGATTACATAACCTTTGCGAGACCATGCTGTTCTAGCCATTGACATCGCTAGGCCATCGCGGTAGAGTTCCCAACTCTCGCGGCAGAGTGGTGGCTTGTTTGGCCGGTGGATGTTCTGCCGGGATTGGAGGCTCGAAAGCAGCCTCGACGCTTTCTACCGTATTGCTCAATTCGCTGGGGGTACCAAGATGGCACGCGGTTTCGGTCTTGCAAGTGGGTCGGCACGCGAACAGATGCAGAAGCATCGTCTGTCGGCCAACCCGGAGAATGTCCCCGCCTAATGTCTCAAATGTTGATCGCCCTGGCGGTACTAGGTGTGGCGTGCGTCATAGCGGCGATCGTGGGCGGTAACGTGAAGGTCATGGCGTGGCTCTCTATCGGCGGGGAGCTTACGAAACCACGCCAATGGAGTCTCGGGATTCTCGGCATCGTCTTGATCGTGCCTCTGGTTGCTTCACTCGCACTTGGTACGAGGCATCCGAGCCCGTCCGCCGAAAAACCGGCACAAGCCACTCATCCCGGTACCGAAACACCGGACGGCGGCAGCGACACGGCCTCCCAGCAAGCTAGACAAAGACAAAGAGGCGCCGAACAAAGGCAGAAGGGCATCGAAGCTGAACAACCATCCCAAAAAGCCCCAGCATCACATGCGTACACCGCCACATCGGCGCATTCTCAGATTCGTTCCTCTTTGCCGCAGCGGGCGAGCCGCAGGGGCAAGGCCGGCAGGCCACCGGCTGCCACGTCCGGCGACGCCTCGTTGAGGCAGTCAGCCGTCGTGGCCGGCGCACCGACCAGTCAAGGCGTCCAGCCCGCGGGTCAGTCAGCCGCGGCTACGGGACGTAGAATCACGCGGGCCATCTTCGGCGGATCCCCATCTGAACCTGAAGTGATCATCGAAGGTACGGGGTTGGGTGCCGTGCCGGCAACAACCAACGACCCCGCTTACAGTGGTTATACCGGGGCCGACTATGGCAACTCCCTGTACCTGTGCGACACCTCGACAAACCCCAAAACGTTCTGCGCTGGACAGAACGACGGAGGCGGGCACGGCTGGGACACGATCGGCTTGGTCGTCGCGTGGTCTGGCGAAACATCTATTCAACTTAAGCTCGGCTCCATCTACGCTAGCTACTACTACCCGAGCCACACCTACGAGCTGCAACAAGGCGATGGCTTCGCAATGCACACTGCGGGTGCGACCTGCACCGGGTCCGTAAGCTACGGGCAATCGGTCACCTGCGAATAGCACTCCGGGCTCTCTCGCCCCATATCGTCGCTGCCAACGCACCAAGGGTATAGTCCCGCATCCACCCTATACGGAGAATGCCGCTTGTGCGACGTGGCGGTGTAGTGACGCCGAGTCTGCCGCGTCACAGACCATGCGACATCCGGCGTCGGCAGACCCGCCCACGAGAACGTCTCTCTCCTATTTGGGTACAGGCCGCATAGTGGGACAACGTTAGCGAGGAAGTGCCTTGAGCTCCGATCCGGGCATTTGTAGCTCGGGCACGGACGGGAGTGCGGCGCCGATCGCCTGGAGCTCGCCGTATGTTGCCGCGAGGTCGTACGCAATGCCGTCAATCTCTCCCTCACGCTGCTTCCAGTCAGCTGTCTTTGCGCGCTTCTCCTTGTCGAGTGTCACCTTCATACTGGAAATTGCCTCCATCGTCCTCTGGATGTACCCGATGAACGGACCTGAAACATAGTCGTACACAGCACCCTTAAGGTCGTCCCGTCGAGCACGAGCCCCGCGTACGCCTGCTACCTCAAGCAAGCGCTCTCGCAACAGAAGCGCCAGGTATGGGGCAGCGCTCATATCGCAAGCGAGCGCCCCACCGACCGCGCAAAATGCCACCTCACCGTCGGGCAGCACGTCAGACACGATCACGCCGAGTGCGCAACCTTCAGCACGCTGATCCGCTCGGAGCTTGCTGACCCACCGGTTGCTCCAGCTTTGGTAGCCCCGCTTCGACTCCCAGAGGATTGAGCCGCAGGCGTGCCCCGTCGCGTCACGAACGAGTTGCACAAGGTCGCCGCCTTTGCGGCCGCTTGTGATTGGTCGGAACTCGTCGTTCTCGAAGCGGGCCGCCAGGAGGCTCTGGAGCGTCTCCTGGCGAACGACGCCAAGCTCCTGCGAAGGCTTCTGAGATGCCTTCTGAGATGCCGTCTGCAGCTGACGCTCGACGCGACGGAGCCGCCGACCGCTAGCTCGTAGCTCCTCTTCCTTCTCGCGCAGTTCCTTTGCGAACTCTTTACGAACCTTGTCCTCGGCCTTAACCGACGCCTCCTCGCGTAGCTCACGACGAAGGCGCTGTCTGGCTTCACGCTCCCAGTCTGCATGGATGTGCTGGGTGATCTGATCATCGAGACGAAAGCGATGGCCGCAGTTCGGGCAAACCACAGTCGTCTCTGCCTTTGTTTGTCTAGCCGTCATTTCACCTTCACGCTCCTCTTTCGCGCCGAGCGTACCGCACCCACAACCGCCCCGGATGTACAGGGCCAGCTTGCAGCCTGCCGAAGACTAGGCATCCAACCGCACGGGGCATCGACTCTATAGCTCGCGGTACGGATGATTTGGCTTGAGTACGCGGTTGAGGTAACTGCCAACTGAGTCGGCTGTCCGTAGCTCATCAAATGTGCGCTCATCGGCCTCACCGTAGGCGTAGGTTCGGCCGCCGAGAAATCGGACGTAGATCTCGCGCCCCTCGGGGTCATAACCGACGGCTTCTACGTTGGAGGAATCAACCATCTGCATCTCAGGTTCAGCCATCTCTTACTCCTTGTCGTCTAGCGGACTTGTCAGCGACAGGTTCGCTTGTCTTCTCGGTGAGGTACCTGTGGCCCCAGATGTCGACTGCTCACGCCAATTCTTGACTGCCAACGCATAGCCCGCCTTGTCTGGTCTCTTCTCTTGTCGCCAGGCATCAGGAAGTGCGGGATCCTCTCCCACGGGCTTGTGGCGTGCCTTACGGATCCGAATCCTTGAGGGAACCTGCAGGGCATCTCCCAGGATGAGGGCCTCGCCAGTCCTGAGCGCCGGAAGCATCTCGGCTAGACCACCGAGATCGTCGGGAACCACGCTCGCGACAGCGGCTCGGTCTGCTCCGTTCGTAACCCGAAGTGCGATCATAGTGCCGCACTGACTGAGCACCGCAGAGTCGATGTCCGAAGGTCGCTGCGTGACCACCATCAACCCTACGCCGTACTTGCGTCCCTCCTTAGCAATACGAGAGACCACGCTATGAGTCGGCGAGCTTACATCACGCGGAAGAAAGCGGTGGGCCTCCTCAAGGACAATCAGCAAGGGCTGCCCACGACCACCTACTGGAAGCTCCATCGCCCAGAAGAGAGCGTCATAGATGAGTCTAAGCATCGTCCCGACAACTGTCCCGAGTACGTCCGGTGGTAGCCCAGATACGTCTAGGACAGTAATCGGCACGTCGCCGCCAATCCACTCAGCCAGTAGGGCGTCGAGATCATCATCAATCCTGCCCTCAAGATCGGGGTGCAGAGGATCAGACGAGTCGAACATAAAGTCAAACCTACTATCTCGCAGGCGAGTGTGAAGCAGATCCACTTGTCTGCCGATCGGCAGACGCGACTTCGAGAGGAAGGGCGCCTTGGATCCAAGGCTTGCAGCCGGATAGACGGGCGGCCTCAGCGTCGCCGCATCTCCCTCATCATCCGGTGTGCAGCGTGTCGTATCGTCCTGTGGATTGCTGTTCTTGTACGTCTCGCGCTGATTGTGCTCAAGTTCAAACCAGAGCCGTCTAATGCTGAACGGGACAGGCGTATCGGCCGTGATTGTCTCAATCGGTGGTGGATTATTTAGATGTACTGCGGCTTTGCGCTTCATCTCCGCTACTCGGTCGCGGACGGCCTCCGCCGCATGCGGTTGCATGTCGCCCATCGCAAGATCCAGCAGCTCGTTAAACGGCAATGCCCAGAACGGAACCCGGAGGAACCGGGCTCCCTCAGGCACACTCGCGCCCGTGTGGATGATGCGGCCTCGGTCACCGACCGCCGTGGCATACTCACCATGAGCGTCGATAACTAGCGTGCGCGAGGTCGGCAGGTCGCCCGAGGACAGCTCCTCCAAAACGGTGGCCACTAGATTCGACTTGCCCGCCCCGGTTGAGCCCACGATGGTGGAGTGCCGGCTCACCAGCGTAGATAGCTGAAGTCGGCCCGGCAAGCCTCCAGAACTCGCGATGCGGCCAATTGTGATGCTGTCCCCATCACCCTGACCACGGTAAATCACTTTGAGATCGTCGGGCGTGACGAGATGCACCTCGTCACCAACCGTTGGGTACTGGCCGACACCACGATCGAAGTAGCCACCGAGCGCCTCACCGAAGAGAGCGATCGTGAGCCATCGATAGTCAACGGGGGATGACTCAGCGTCAAGTGATCTAGGCGGCTGAGCGTCCTCGGGAACAAGTGGAGGGGCCGCGTCCGCGCCAACCTGCGTACAAACACCGTAGAGACTTGTGTAGCCGAGCGGTATGCGCATAAACGCACCAACCTGACCAATCCTGTACGACTCACCCTCGACCAAGACGAGTGTGGTGGGGAGACCCATGAGGCGTACCCTCACCGTCCCACCGCGAACCGACGCGACGCGCCCAACGAAGGTCGGCGTCGTGCTGGCGCTCTCAGTCATCGCTACCAGCGATATTGTCGAGAAACTGAGTAAAGTAATTGAAGTCGCCGAGCCTGAAGCGACCACTCGTTGCGATGGCATCCGGGTCTGGGACTGCGTCGGAATCAAATGGAATATCTAGAAGCTCTGCCGTGCGTGTGTCGACTGGGTCCGTGAGCGCCCAGGGACACAGTTCTCCCGCAACGACCGCCGAGCCTGGCCCATAGACAAGTAGATTACGACGCCGCGTAGCCCGGCTCACAAGCTCGTGACTTGCATCGAGTTCCTCGTACTGGAGGGCAATTACGTGAGTACGGTCGCGCGCGTCGAGAGCATCGAAGATGAGCGCGTTGATATGCTCGTCCCCAAACGAGTAGCCAACCACCACAAGCACAGTTCCTCCTGGTCGTCCCAACGTCGAGCCGAAGTGATCGAGCATCGATAGGTATGGCTGCTTGCGAGACTCGTCGTACTTGTGTAGCGAGGGAAAGATGAGCTCGCCATCGTTTCGTTCATTCCCGCGGACGATCCGCCGCGAAGCACTTCCGGAGAGACCCTTCCAGCTCCAGTTGACAGAGCCGTGAAGCTTCCACAGCCTGGTCCAGGCAACGCCAGGCATCGACGGTGGATGAGCCATCGAGACTGGTGAGAAATACGGGGCGCCGGCTCCCCACGAATCCGTCAAAAACCGCGACCCACTCATCCTCCAGCGCGCGCTCAAGCAATGTGTCGTAGTTCGTCGTAAAGAGCTCGATCGGAGTCGGACGATCGAGCCGCCGAATCCAACGCGCGAGACCATGATGGGGAAGCTCATTTGGTATGCGAGCCACTGCCGGACGCGCTGCGACGGCGATCGTTGTGCGAATTGCCTCCTCGATCTTCCCAAGCTGTGCGCGAGTCGCTCCGGCAAGGGTATCCCCGGCAACCATTGCCGTCAGCTTGGTGCGAACCCTAGACAAGACGTCCTCGACATTGGCCGTCCTAGACAATGACTTCTCGCACTCTTTCTGGATAGCCACGTAGGTCGCCGCCTCCTCGCTACCCAGTTCCCCAACTGCCTGCTCGCAGCGCTTACTCATCTCGGCAATCGCGGGAATGAGTCCGTCCCCATCTGTGCCTTTGGCGGCACAGGACGCACCCGCCCCCACCAAGAAAGTGAGGGTTCCGTCGCGCGCCCCAAGGTGTTCACGTAGCTTTTCGACCTCGCGACGGGGATCGTGAGAGATCATTGGATACCCTTGGTTTGGGCCTGTGCCGACACGTTGATCGAGGCGCCCACGGGTCGATGACCCGGGCGATGAGGCTCCGAGGCTAGATCGGACTGTCCCCGAGAGCGGGACACGCCAATCGTATAATCGGAGTACCCTGAGCACATGTGGGGTGGTGTCCGGGCCACCGTTCGACCGTCACGAAGGTTCAATAGCTGGACACCAAGTGGCAGTTCGATTTCGGCGACGAGTTCGGTCGTATGCGAGCGTGACTCAAGGGGTCGATGACGAGCTTCACAGTCGCCAGCTGGTCGTATAGCGAGAATGGACATGAGCTTGAGCACGCCGTCGTCGGGGGGCCAGCCAACTATTGCGACCCTGCCAACCAACACGCGGCTGATCCGAAAAGCACCGCGAGATCTGGCGGGGAGATAGAGTTGTCCTGGGAGACGATCGTCAGCATCCTCGAAGTGTACGCAACGATGGTCATCGCCGCTAACCAGACGGTGTTGGCCAACACATATCGGTCTCGCGTTACCCGAACGAACTGCGGCTAGTGGCCTTTGGAATGCGAGGCAAGCACCCAGCCTGGACCACGAGACCGTAGCCGTCGACTCGTGATGGCTCGTAGCTGGGCATCACTCGCCCTGAGACTGCGCGTCCAGCCCATCAAGCAGCTTCACCAACTCCGGGGACAGGTTTGAAAACAGTCGCAGGCAGTCCGTTTTCGCCGTCTACGTGGGCATAGCTCGAAATCTCTATGCCAGTCGGGTCGGCACCATGAACTATCATCGAACTCGCCATGACCGCGAAGGAGCAGCTTCTGCAAGAAGCATCGGGCTGGAGTGAGCACGACGCCGAGATCGCGCTGAGGGCCGTTCAGCGTGATCACGCGGGCGACGGCGCCGATGAGTGGGGCGACATATCCGGGCTTCATGAGGTTGCGTTCGAAGAGACGATGCAGAGGCTCGCCAAGGAGGAGCGCGCAGCCGGGCACGAGCCGTGGTGAGACGCGGCGAGGTTTGGTGGGCGGAGCATCCCGACTGGGGCCGCCGGCCCGCCCTCGTGATGACCCGCGAGGAGGCGATAGACAGCCTTAACGAGGTCTTCGTGGTGCTCGCCACCACGCGTATCCGAGGCATCCCGACCGAGGTTGAGTTGGGGCATGAGGATGGTATGCCCCGCGACTGCGTCTTGAACGCTGATCACACGGACACGGTCGCCAAGGGCTACCTGGTCGAGCGAATCACGGCGCTATCGCCACAGAAGGTCGCGGCCGTCTGCAACGCGCTGAGCGCCGCGACAGGCTGCGCCCTCTCAGCGCGCATCGGGGCTTGAGGCGTCTCGCGATCCAAACCGCTCCTCGTGGAGCTTGCGGATCAGGGGCCACGGAGATTTCGAGGACTTTCCCGCGATCCCCGTTTTCGCTCGATGTACGAAACCCGCGTCGAGCGTCTCAACCAAGAACATCCACGGCGATGTTGGTGCGTAGCGTCAGACCTACAAGCAGCTTGATGTCGTCTGGGTCGCCGGTGACGATCGTTACCGCGCACGTATAGCTGCGTTCCTCGGCCATCGCCACGATTGCGCGTCGGTTGTCGAGATGCTGTGGCGCGAGCGCTGCGATGCCTCGGCACGTAGAACACCTGCTCGTGCGGCGGTGTGGGCTGTGAGCGGCGCGTAGACGTCATCCTCGGCGCCGATCGCCTTGATCAAGCGATCGACAAGCGCATCGGAACGCCGCTGCCCAGATCGCACCTCGGTAAGGACCGGGATCGGGATGAGGAGCGCTCCAGTGAGACGGAGTTTGAGCAGTTCAAGATACGCGACGAGCAGATCTCGGTTGGCGGCCAGCGCGCTGACGCCGCCGCTATCGAGCAGAAAGTCGCGGCGAGGACGGCTGGTCACTCAGGCCAAGTATCCGCGCGGCGCTGAAGCTCGGGTAGATGCTTTGAGCCATCAGCGCCCTCAGCGACGAGTTCATCGCGCAACTGCTGAAGGCGCGCGCGCTGGGCGTCGCGAAGCTTAGGATCATCCGCGGGCTGTGGCCCGGCGTTTGGAGCGGTGGCGGCCTCCATGCCCCCATTGTACCGGCAGTCTGGCGGCAACTCGGCGGGTGCGACGAGGCTATGACTTGGGCTGCGAGGCGGCGGTCCGCCTTGAGGATCGTCTCAGCCGCCGACTGTCGCGCTGTTCGCCCAACCGGCTCCATGAAACATTCGACCCGCGTGACAGCGTAGTTGACCTCGGCAAGCGCAGGCCCCGCGGTTGCTGGGCAGATACCGGTAGGTGGCGATCAGGTGTACGCCTCTCCGTGACGGGTGTGCCGGACCGCCTCGGCTGCCAGCCGTCGTGCTTGCCGGCTCGTTGGCTCCAACAGAAGCCGCACCAAATCCTCAACCTGGACTTGACTGTTCCGACGTCGTACCCGGCTCCCCGTCCACCCTTGTACCCAACTGACGGCTACACGGCCAGGATCGTAAAGCTGGGTCCCAAGAGCGTTTGCATGTCGTTTGGGTCTGACGTGGCGATTGTGTCGCCGCGCTTGCGGACTCCCACCGCTATACACGCATCGATTGCTCCCGCGCCCGGTGTGGCTCTCCGAAGGTGGCCGGCCTTTCGTGCCAAGTGCTCGTCGATCACCTCGATCGAGCTCGCCTTGAGTAGACGAGCGACGCGAGCGTCCTTGGCGTCACCGCGCCAGACCTCGGCAAGCGCAATGGCCGGGATCGTCGGCACGAAGCCGCGCGCATATGCCACGGCGATGATCTCGCGGACACGCGCATCGCCCCGCTCATAGGCGATCAGCGCACCGGCATCGAGCGTCAGGCCGGCCACTCCGCGGCGACCTGGTCTCGCACCTCAACTGGTACCGCACCAAACTGCTTATCGTCCTCGGCGAGAAGATCGAGGCCGCGCGCGACCCGCAGCTCGCGTAGTACAGCAGCGTTCACGAACGCCGACAGGCTCCCACCAGACTCAGCGAGGCGTTGCTCGGTCTCGTGCAGAACCGACTCATCGAATGAGATCGATCGCTTCTGACTTGCCATCGGCTGATCCTACCACGGTAAGAATCTTAGGACCGGCGTCATAGCGGTGCCGTCGCGCGCAAAGTCACGCATCAGGGCAGCGTGATCGTGATCGACTTGTTCGTCGGCTGGACCTTCATCGGCTGGGTCGTTGCGCTAGCGATGGCTTGTCGTACGAGCCGGGTTCTGCCACCCGGCACGCCCCGCTTTGGTGTGCCGCACGCATGTGCGCTCAGGCGATGTTCAGGACGACCTTGCCGACGGCGCGACGCTCGTCGATCGTGCGCAGTGCCTCGGGGGCGTCCTGTAGCGGCAAGCACGCCCCCACTATCGGCCTTACAAACCCCTCGTCCACCATCCGGCCGATGGCCTCGCCGATCGCGCGGTTGCGCTGCGGATTACCCATCACGTATGCGCCCCAACCGGCGCCGATCACCGACACGTTGCGCAGCAGCAGGCGATTGACCTTCACCTCGGGGATCGACCCCTCGGTGAAGCCGACCACCAGCACGCGCCCGTCCTCGCGCAGCGAGCGCAGGCTGTCGGTGAAGCGATCGCCGCCAACCGGGTCGAGCACCACGTCGACGCCGCCGAGCTCGAGCACCCGCTCGCGCCACGCGCCGTCCGAGCGCACGACCTCCTCAGCCCCCGCCTCGCGCGCGACGCGCTCCTTCTCGTCGCTGGAGACGACCGCGATCGTGGAAGCTCCGAGCGCTTTGGCCACCTGCAAGGCGGCCGTGCCAACGCCGCCGGCCGCCCCGTGCACGAGTACGCGCTCGCCCGCTTGCAGGCGCCCGCGCAGCTTCAGCGCGAAGTACGCCGTGTGGTAGTTGAGGATCGTCGAGGCCCCCTGCGCGAAGTCGAGCTGCTCGGGCAGCGCGAACGTCAGGTATGCCGGCGCCACCGCCCGCTCGGCCATGCCGCCGAGCACCGTGAACGCCATCACCCGGTCGCCGACCTCAAAGTCGCCGCCGGCAGGCGCCTGGGCGACGGTCCCGGCGACCTCCGATCCCGGGATGAACGGGAGATCCGGTTTGAGCTGGTAGAGCCCGCGCGTTTGGAGCACATCGGGGAACGACACCCCGGCGGCGCGTACGTCGATCGCCACGCCCTCGCCCGGGGTGAGCATGTGGCTCGGCTCCGGCACGGGTGCGTCCACCACGCGGACGGCGCTCGGACCGGAGAGCTCGCTGATCTGCACGGCGCGCACGGTTAAGCGAAGTCTAACCGCGTCTTATGGATTCGTTTAGCCCGCGTCGAGAGTGTGGGAGCGTCCGGGCAGCGTCCGGGCCCAGGATGACCGACTCTCCACCCAACATCTCAAGCCCGGACCTCGACGACCGTGCGCGCAAGCGTCGCCGCGAGGCGCAGCGCACCAGGCTGCGCCGCCAGCGCCGATGGACGATCCCGATAGCGGCGGTCGCGCTTCTCCTGGTCGTGGCTCTCGTGAGCGCCGGCGTTGACTCTCCGAAGTCGCACTCCCCCGCCACGCATCGGGCGACGCAGACGTCCGTCGCCGCGGCGGCGATCGTCTCAGGCGGCCCGCTCTCCCCGGTGGCGGTCGGCGGGCGCGCCGCGCTGTGGGCGCCTGGGAACGTGGTCGGATCGCAGCCCGGAACGGCTTCCGCCTACGAGGCTGCCTCGAAGCTCAGCGGGATGCCGGGCTACCTACTGATCGCCGATCGCGGCAACAACCGCATCCTCGTCGTCGACCCGCGGCACAACATCGTCTTCAAGTACCCCACCGTGGCCGACCTCGCGGCCGGGCGGCGCCTGTTCTATAACGACGACACGTTCGTCGAGCCGGGCGGCGCCGCGCTGATCGCCAACGAGGAGGACAACAACGACATCGTGCAGATCAACCTCGCCGACCATTCCCTGCACGTCATCTTCGGCCATCCCGGCGTGTCGGGTTCGGATGCGACGCATGTGCACACCCCCGACGACGCCTACATGCTCCCGAGCGGCACCTTCACGGTCGCGGACGCCTACGGCTGCCGCATCCTGTTTGTGCGCGCCCACCACATCGTTCGCCAGTACGGCACCCCGGGCGTCTGTCGCCACGAACCGCCGCGCTACCTCGACGCCGTCAACGGCGACACCCCCCTGCCCGGCGGGGGCGTGCTCGTGAGCGAGATCAACGGCTCTTGGATCGACGAGATCTCCTCGCGCGGCAAGCTCGTGTTCGCCATGAAGGTGCCGGTCTCCTATCCGTCTGACCCGCAGCCCCTGCCGGGCGGGCGCATCCTGTTGGCCGACTATGCGAGCCCGGGGCACATCCTGATCGTCAACCGTCGCGGCGTTGTGATCTGGCGCTACGGTCCCTCTTACGGTCGCGGTCGCCTCGACCATCCCTCGCTTGCGATGGCTCTCCCCAACGGCGACATAGTGGTCAACGACGACTACCGCGACCGGGTGGTTGAGATCGATCCTCGCACGAACAGGATCGTGTGGCAGTACGGCCACACCGACCAGCCGGGCAGCGGGCCGGGCTTCCTGAACATCCCCGACGGCATGGACTTCGTCCCGGCCGGGCCTCGTGGGGGGCCCGACTACGCCGCGGTCGTCCATCCTTAGATGAGCGTTCCGCGACTTGACCCTGGCACACGGCGGCGATCGGCCCGCGCTCGCAGACTGAGGCGGCGGCGAGCGGCGGCGGGGCTCGGGCTGGTGGCCGTCCTCGCGATTGCGATCGCCGTGCTGGCAGGCGGAGGAGGAGGAGGCAAGAGCGGCGGGGGCTCCTCGGCGGGCTCGACTCAAAGGGGCGACGCACGCGCGCGTGCGCGCGTGCGCGTACAAGTAGTGAGGGTCGCGCAGACGGGAACACTCCCGGCGCCGGTCCAGGACGCGGCGGCGGCTGCCGTGGGGCCGGAGCGCTTCCTTTTGATGGGTGGCCTCGACCAGGCCGAAGGCTCGGTTGCCGACATCGTCAGCGCCTCCCCCACTGGGGCCAGCCGTGCGGGCACGCTGCCGAGCGCTCTGCACGACGCCTCGGCGAGCACGCTCGGCGGGACCGCCTACCTGTTCGGCGGCGGCGTAGTGGCCTCGTTCCCACAGATCACTCGCGTTACTCCCTCCGGCTCCACGCAGTCCGCCGGCCAGCTGCCCACGCCGGCCTCCGATGTGGCGACGGTCGCGGTGGGCTCCACTGTGTACGTCATCGGTGGCTATACGGGCCAAGTTCCGCTGCGCACGATCCTCGCATGGCGCCCGGGCGCGGGCGCGCGCGTCGTCGGGACCTTGCCCAAGCCATTGCGCTATGCGGCCGTGGCGAGCATCGGCGGGCAGATCGTGATCGCGGGTGGCACGAGCGGGGAAGCGGCGAGCCGCGACATCTATCGCTTCGATCCCGCCACGGGCACGCTCTCACGGTTCGGCCTGCTCCCGAGCCCGCTCACGCACGCTGCCGCCGCAAGCGTGGGGGGCGCCGTGCTCGTGTTCGGAGGGCGCGACGCCTCACCCACCAGCCAAACACGACGCATCCTCGCGATCGCGCCCGACGGGAGCGTCCGCGCGGCCGGCCTTCTGCCACGGCCGCTGTCGGATCTCGCGGCCGTCGCGCTGGGGG
>JBARJU010000201.1:0-7095 GCA_049800435.1 Solirubrobacteraceae bacterium | reverse complement strand
ACCTCCGCCCGCGCCTGCGCCCGTAACCGAAGCCACGCCGCCGCCGCCAGCCACGACGACTCCGACCGTGACCGCTCCCGCGAGCCCGGAAGGCACGAGCAACCCGCCGCCGGCGGTCGTCGGCGAGGCGCCCCAGACGAACACGCAGGCAACGGTCGGGAAGAGGCTGAAGGACCCGGCCACGCCGGACTCCGGCGAACCCCAGACGCCGTAGTCCCTCACGCGCCCCGCCCCTCTTAGAACGTGTTTCAAAATAGGCGGTGCGTCCGGTGCGTTCATGGACCAAGCTGGGCGCCTCGGGGCGTCGAAGCGCGTGCTGGTGGCACGTGCGAGACGTCACGTGGCGATCCAGCGCCGCGTCCAGGGACGCATTCCGGGCGTGCCGATCTTTTTGAAACACGTTCTTAAACCGCCCCCTCGACGCGAGCGACGTCCTAGCCGAACGCGAACGTCTTCAGCGGCGTTTCGAGCACGCCGGTGCTCCCTACCGGGTTCGACGCGCTCGCCGGGCTGCTGCTGAGCATCTCGATCGCGACGCCCTGGCGCGCACCGCGACGTTCGGGCAGCAACATCACATCGCGCCCGTAGATCTTGCGAGCGCCGAGGAACGCGCTGTAGCGCACGTCGTAGCCGCCGAGCGTCGAGCTGATGCGCGTCTTGCCCTCTTGTTCGAGCCTGAAGCCCGGGAACCGATGGGCGAGCGCGCGTGTGTAGCCGGCCGCGAACAGCGGCATCTCGCCGGTAGCGCTGCCCGTGTATGGAGCCAAGCGCAGCGGAGCGACGGCGTAGGAGTCCTTGAGATGGTGACCCGAGTAGCGCGCAACCTTCACATAGCCGCCGGGATCCGGGCTGGTGTGGTAGAGCCCCCTGTAGTTGAAGCTGAACGGCACGGAACCACCGCGAGAATAGCTTGCGTCAAGCAGGCTCAGCACGCCCCCGACGACGAGTGCGAGCAGCCCGACCCCGAGCGCGATCGCACCCCCGCGCGCGATCGGAGCCATGGAGCGCCAACGAGGCTCGAGCAACTTGCCGAGCGTGGGCCCATACTGGGGCTTCAGCGGAACCGAGGCCATCGGAGAGAGCCGCTCTACTCGCCGATCGAGAACAACGCCTCCAGGTCATGCCTGGAGAACGCCGCGAACGCGACCATCGTCTGGGTGCGCCCGACGCCTGAGAGCGCTCCGATCTTGTCGGTGACGACGTTCGCGAGCTGCTCGTGGTCGGGGACCCTCACGATCGCCACGAAGTCCCACTGGCCGGTAACCGAATAGGCCTCCGCTACGCCCTCGATGTCGGCGAGCTCGCCGCCGAGCGTGGAGAGCGCGTCGCGCTCGGCTTCGATCAACACCACCGCGTGGGTCATGGTCATGGTCGCCCTGCCCCGTGGGGCAGGGCGCGACAGACACCCGATGTGCCGGCATTCGATGGCGCGACGACCCACCGCCGACCAACGGGTGGCGTCGCGAGCCTCATGGCGTGTGAGTGTCTCCGGGCGACATCACGATCACCTCGGAGGAGCCCTGTGCCTCGACGTCGGCCTTGAACGCGTGCGCATCGGCGTGAATCGGGGGGAACGTGTCGTAGTGGCAGGGAATCGTCTGCTTGGCCCCCACGAGCCGCGCCGCCTCGACCGCGTCGTGACGATCCATCGTGTAGTGGCCACCGATACACATCAGGGCTACGTCGATCCCGCCGGCCTGTTGTGCGTTGAGCGCGAGGTCGGAGAACACGCACGTGTCGCCGAGGTGGTAGATCGTCTTGCCCGCGAACTTCACGATCAGGCCTGTGGGTGTGTTGACGGTGCCCTTTGGAGTGGTCGAGGTGTGCCAGGCGGGCACGAGCTTCGCCGAGCCCCACTCGAGCTCCTCCGTGCCGCCGATGTTCGGGTCGTGCACATTCTCGAGCCCTTCTTCGGCGAGCTCATTGGCGATCTCCACGATCGCCACCACGTGGGCATTCGTGCGCTTGGCGATCGCGACGGTGTCGCCGATGTGGTCGGCGTGGCCGTGGGTGACCAGGATGGCATCCGGGCTCAGATCCTCGGCGGCGACGGCCGCCTTCGGGTTGCCGGTGAGGAACGGGTCGATCAGCACCGAAGTGTCGCCGCTTGAGAGCTCGAAGGCCGCATGGCCGAGAAAGCGAATCTGCATGTTCAGCGCTCCTGTGTCGGGGTTGGCCGTCGTGCGCCATCATAGGCCGCTTGCCACCCGGTCGATCCCGCTTGCGCCCCACTCCATTTCGCGCGAGCGGCCCGCTGCGAGTGCTTGCGAGGCCTCATACCGACCTCGTGCGAGTCAAGCCGAGACCGACCGCCAAACCGAGCAGCCCGCCCGTGACGCCGGCCAGCCAGCTGACCTCCGGTCGCGCGTAGGGCATCGCGAGCAGTACCGCGGCAATCGCGGCCGTGCCAAGCAGATCGCCCTCGTAGTAGTCGCCGGCCCGCATCGCGACGAGCCGCGGGGCCGCCCATGCGGCCAGCAGCGCGAGCGCGCCGGCGTTGGCGCCAGTGACGATCGGGAACCTGTACACCGCCTCGGCGGCCAGTCCTCCAGTTATGCCCGCCATGAAGAACAGCGCAAGCACGATCGCCGGACCGTGACTGCGCTCGAGCAGCGTGCCGAAGATCGCCACCGATACGAGCGTCACGAACATGAACAGGCCGCTTGAGAAGCCGCGTCCGTAGAGAAACTGACTGGTGAGCAGGCGCCACCACTCGCCGTGCAGCGGGCCCGCGATGATCAGCTTGTCAAGACCGAGGTAGGCGCCCTGTGCGGCGATCCACACCCCGCAGCTTGCCGTTATGAGCGCGATCGTGGCGTATGGAGGCGTGTCCACCCGCAGCCCCGCGATCTCGCCGCTGCGCATGCGGCCAAGCGATGGGCGCCGCAGCAGCCCCTTGCGGGGCTCGCGCAGGCCGGCGCGAGGCAGCTTGGGGGCGCGCCGACGCAACCTGTGGCCGCAGTACGGGCACTCGGTTATGTATGGACTGACCTCCGATCCACACTTCTTGCAGACCACGAACAGATCGGCACCTGAGGGCATCGTGTCATTCTAAGGGCGTCTCTCCAACCCGGGCGAGGTCACGGCGATAGAGTTCACATCGTCCCCCGCCAGCGACTTGCGGGCGTCCGTGTGGGCGCCCCGGCGAGGCGGTACCAGCTACTGCCAAAGGAAACCGATCGATGCAACTCGGCTACGAGAACAAGCTTTACATCCTCGCCTTCGACCACCGCGGCTCGTTTCAGAAGAAGTTCTTCGGGATCGAGGGCAACCCCGATCCCGAGCAGACCGCGACGATCGCCGACGCCAAGCACCTCATCTTCGAGGGCTTGCAGCGCGCCGTGGCCGGCGGAGCGGACGCTTCGGTGACGGGCGTGCTCGTCGACGAGCAGTTCGGCGGGTCGGTTCCCGAGGAAGCCCGCGCGCAGGGCCTGAAGCTCGCGATGCCCGCCGAGCGCTCGGGCCAGAACATGTTCGACTTCCAATATGGAGAGGAGTTCGGCGAGCACATCGAGAGCTTCGACCCGGACTTCACGAAGGTGCTCGTGCGCTACAACCCCGACGGCCACGCCGGGGAGAACAAGGAGCAGCTGGGCAAGCTGAAGCGCCTGTCTGACTGGCTGCACTCCAAGGACCGCAAGTTCCTGTTCGAGTTGCTCGTGCCGGCAGAGCAGGCCCAGCTGGACGCCGTGGGCGGGAGCAGCGAGCGCTATGACAGCGAGTTGCGCCCCGATCTGATGCGGCGTACGATCGCCGCGATCCAGGACGCCGGCATCGAGGTCGACATCTGGAAGATCGAGGGCGTCGACGCGCGTGAGGACTGCGAAACGCTCGCCGCCCAGGCCCGCACGGGCGGCCGCGACGGTGTCGTGTGCGTGGTGCTCGGTCGCGGCGCCGACGACGCCAAGGTCGATCACTGGCTCGAGCAGGCCGCCCCGGTGGAGGGCTTCGTCGGCTTTGCGATCGGACGCTCGATCTGGTGGAACCCCCTCAAGGAATACGTCGACGGCAAGATCGAACGCTCAGCCGGAGCACAGGAGATCGCCGAGAACTACCTGCGCTTTGTGAAGGTGTACGAGCGCGCCGGCGGCAAGGCACCGGTGGGGTAGGCGGGGCCTTGATGGCAAAGAGCCTTCGCGAACACGAAGCGTATGACGTCGTATCGTCGTTCCTGGCAAATGATTGATGGCCCGCCCACCCCGCGTGGCGTGCTCGGCACGCGAGCGACTGAGGACGCCGCTTGATGGCAAGAGAACCTTCGCAAACAATGACGCCGTCTCGTCGTTCCTGGCAAGGACGCAAGGAGCGTGGCGTGCTCGGCACGCGAGCGACTGAGGACGCCGCCAGGGGCGACGAGACGGCGTCATGAAGATGCGCCAAAGCTTGACCGAGCTTGAGCGGGCCTTTGCGCGCGAGATCTCGATGGAGCGTCACCGGCGGGCGTCGCTCAGGCGCACCACCGAGCAGCGCGCGATCAAACGCGAGGTGGACCGACGCCACAAACGCGGATCGGTTCGCTTCGTGCTGCTCGTGCTCACGCTGATGCTGACCGCCGCAAGCGTGACGGTCGTGATGTTCCGGACCCTGTACCTGCTGCTGAGCTAGGACTCGCCGAGCTTGCCGAGCGCGTCATCGACCTCGGTGCGGACGTCCTTGCTCGAGGGAGCGCTCTCGCCGTCCTCACGATGAATCTCGACGTAGATCTCGGTCCGAAAAACCGGGATGTCATGAGGCGCGTGGATGCCGATCCGCACCTTCTCGCCGACCACTGAGAGCACCGACACCTCGACATCGTCGCCGATCATGATGCTCTGGTTGGGCTTACGCGTCAGAACCAGCATCGGTTGCACCCTTCTAGTTAGCCATGGACAAAGGGCGAGATCGCCCACGGCCCCGCCCTACGCCAAGCATAGTGTTCCGGGTCACCGAACGCTAGCGCCCCACTCCAAATGTGCGATTAGAGCCCGCCCCGGCTTGCGTGCACGAGTCCTTGAAAGGCTCGCGTGAGCGGGCCGGCTGTGCATGCGCTAGTCTCCCGGACCGCTCATGGCTCGTAGATCACTGCGCCCGCACCTAAACCAAATCCGAAGCTGGGTACGACAAGGTCGTACCGACGCTTGGGTGGCCCACCAGCTCGAGGTCACCGTTCAGGAGATCGAGCAGTTCAAGCGACAGAACGAGCTGCTCGGCGACGAGGGCCCCACCGACGGGGCCGCCGCGACCGTGGCCTATCCCGAGGAGATCGACCTACGGGCCGAGGACGACGAGTTGATCGCAACAGAACTTGAGGCCGCGATGGAGCTCGAGCGCGAGAAGGCCGCGGCCGAGGCCGAGCGCAAGAAGGCCGAGGCGGAGAGCGAGAGCCAGGACGAGGAGGACGGCTCGCCGGCCCCTCGCCGCAGGCGCAGTCGCCGCGGACGCAGGTCCTCGCGCGACACGGGACCGCTCGAGGGCACCTTCGACCATGGCGAAGAGGGCTACGGCCTGTGGCTTGACCCGGCGATCCAGGACAACCCGACCTACGCGGAGCACTGGGCCGGTCACCGGCCCGTCGAGGTCACCGTCGAGGAGGATCAGATAGTGATCCGCCGAGCCGGCGCCGACGACTAATAGTACTTTGTTAGAGTTGTCCATCTGTATCACTCGTCTCGTGGTGGATGGCGTAATGGGAGGTTGGCGAGGTTTATTGGTTGCTGGCAGGTGTGGCAGTGTCCGGCCCAGCAGTCGAAGATGGGTTCGAGCAGGCGGACCGCTTGGGGGAGCGTGAGGCCCGCCACTGGGCTTTTGGGTTTTGGCGCTCCAGTGTGAGGAATCCGTGCGCGGCGGTGACGAGCGCGGTGTGGTGATACCAGCCGAGGTAGGAGCGTCCCTCGTAATGGTCGAGACCGAGCTCTCCCTTGAGCTGACGGTAGTCCAGCTCGATCATCCAGCGCAACCTGGCCAGGCGCGCCAGACGCGCCGGCTTGGTATTGGCGGGTAGGTTTGAGATCCAGTAGTCGTTGGGAGCGTCGCGTCCTTCGGGCCACTCGATGATCAGCCACTCCTCGCGGGGTGCCTGGTTATCGCGGGTCACCGGGTGCGCGGCGGTGACGCGACAGAAGGCGAAGCGCGAGCGCACCCGCGTCTTGCCCTTGCCACGGAAGGTGACCGTGTGAAAATCCTCCGGGTTCAGCGAGCGCGCGAACTGCTCGGCTGAGATCGCCTCCTCCTCTGCATGCAATGCGCTGGGTGCGGGTCCTTTGCTCCCGAGCGCTCGCTCGGGAACGGCAAAGACGGTGCCCGCCTGGAAGATGGTGGTCTCTGCCTTGATCGAGAGCACGTAGTCGATCCCGTGCGCGTGAAGTTCGCTGCGCAGCTTGGTGTTATCGCCATAGGCCGCGTCGCCGAGCACCGGTGCGCGGTCTATCTGGAACGTGCTCGCGTGCTCGATCAACTCGACACCCAACTCGGGCTTCCTTTGAAACGAAACGTGCTCAGGGATCTTGGCCTTCCTGCGCCGCACCGGATCATCACACCAGTCCTCGGGCAAGTACAACGCCCACCCCAACGGCAACGTCGCGTGCTCAGAGACCGCGTGCAAGGACACACCGATCTGGCAGTTGCCGATCTTGCCGAGCGTCCCGGAATACTGGCGCTTGACGCCCGGGGAGTGCTTGCCGTCCTTGGGGAACCCCGTATCGTCCAACACCCACGCCTCAGCATTCACGACCGGCGCGACGCGCTCGACCACTGCCTGGATCACAAGCTGAGGATCCCACGGACTATCGGCCAGGAACTGTTGCAGGCTCTGATAATCGGCCTCACCCTCCAGGCGCTCGACCAACGGCTCAAGCGACTTCCGCGGACCGGCCCCCAACAGGCCACGCACATAACGCTGCGCGTTCGCGTGCTGCGCCGGATGATTCATTGCCGCCGCAGCGACGGCGGCCACAAACTCCTCCATCCGCTCCCTCACCACCGGCGCGGACGACGCCACCCCACACTCTTCGATAGCCACAACAGCCATCATCACCCCTCCCGCATCGATTCTCAACCAATGCCAAAGGAGTTCGCCGAACAACCAAGAACACCTACAAAAACTCTAACAAAGTACTA